>CAZUGT010000084.1:0-59658 GCA_964620095.1 uncultured Rhodospirillaceae bacterium
TTGTTCCAGCACGCCGATTACCTCGTCGACATCCTCGCGATAGGCGATGCCCACCTCGAAGACGTAGTAGGACCACTCCTTGGTCATGTTGGTGACGGTGTCGATGGCGCTGAACGGAATGGTGTGGACGTTGCCCGACAGGTCCCTGAGCCGGATTGACCGGATGGACATGTCCTCGACCCGTCCCGCCGTTCCGGCGACCCGGGCGACGTCGCCGACCGCGACCGCGTCCTCGAACAGCAGGAAGGCGCCGGTGATCACGTCCTGGACGAGTTTTTGGGAGCCGAACCCGATCGCCAAGCCGGCGATGCCGGCGCCCGCCAGCAGCGGCCCGATGTTGACCCCGAGTTCGGCCAGCACCACCAGCACCACCATGACGGCGATGAAGAAAAACAGGACGTTGCGCAGGAGCGGCAGCAGGGTCCGCGCCCGGTCGCGCCGGGCGAGCGCTTCCGCGCCTTCCTCCGCCTGATCGAGGTAACGCTCTATGGCGGCGCTGGCGGCTTCCCAGACCACCAACGCGACGATGAGGACGATGGCGATGGTGGCTGCCGCGGATACGATCCGCGACCCGGCCGGGCTCTGCAGCCAGGCGACCACATCGAGGCCCCAGGCCTGGAAGATCACGGTCAGCGCGATGATCAGGACGAAGACGCGCAGCACCCGCTCCATGACCGGCAGGTAGCGGTTGGCGCGTTGCTCCAGGCCCGGATAACGGGCCTTCAACTCGTCCCTGATGGAGAACCCCCGCTGGATCGCCCGGTGAATGCCGTGACTGACCAGGATTGCGATCACGATGGCCGCCACCGTGATCACGGATGAGCCGAGGAAGTTCTCGAAACCGTCCTCGATCCGAAGCGCCCAGATACCGTAGACCGCGGCGATATAGATGATGGCGAGCGCGTGCCAGATATCGGCGATCCGGTTGCGGAGCGCGGTCAGGGGGTGGCCGCGTTCGGGCTGCCCGTCGCCCGCGTGGAGGAACTCCGCGAACGGCCGTCGGTTCTGAAGGACGAAGATAACGGCCATGGCGGCGATCAGCAGGCCGAGGAAGGTAACGGAAAATTGCTGTCCGCCCCCGGGCAGGCCCAAGAGCCCCGCGGCGGCGATCCCGAAGAAACCGTAAACCCAGATGAACGTAAACCGCCGCGCCCAGATATAGAGGTAGTTGGAAGTCTCGCCGGAGGCGGGGATGAACCGCAGCCCCTGAACCCGGGGCGCGAGGATCATGCGCGCGAAGACCATGACGGCGCCGGCCAGGACGTAGGCGTTGATGATGGTGACGACCACCAGGCGGGTGAGATCGGCCGGCTCGGTGATCGGGAGGATGGCGTAGCCGGCAACGGCCGCCGCCGCGACCGGGATCAGGTCGAGCAGCGTGCGGATGGCGAGGAACAGCAGGCGGACGAGCACGGACTCGCTGGATTGCTGTTCGACGGCTTCCCGCGGCCGGCGCAAGACCCGGCGCGCGGCGGTCCCGGCCGCGACCGCGGCAGCCACCACCACGATCAGCTTCAAGATGATCCGCAGCCAACGCTCGCGGGCTTCGGTATCCGTCACCTGATCCCTTAGCCAGTCGAGCAGTTTGGGCGCGTCGTCCAGGGCGGTGCCCGCATCGAGAAACGCCTCGCCGGCATCCTTGGCGCGCTGGGCGAGCGTGCCGATGACCTTGGTGCCGACGGACGAGGCAGGTTTCGGCCCATCGCCCGCCGGCCGTTGGGCGGCGATCAGGGCCTTCAGTTGATCGATCAGTTTTTGCCGCTCGGCGTCGTTCTCGATGGACGTGAGCAGGGACTCGAGTTCCGCCTGGCCGACGGCCGGTGCGGCGGGCGCCTGCTGAGCCGACGCGGCGCCGGCGCCCGACAGGACGGCCGCCGCGAGGAACAGGGCCGACAGGGGTTTCAGCATCCTGAGGATCGATTTGGGGATCGACGTCGAAGCCATGCGGCGGAGATTAGCCAGCCGCCCCGGAAGAGTCACATGATTTGCAACATCTGCGGCGAGCAGGCGGGTCTAGCCGTCTTGCCGGGTGCCGCTCCGGGAGGCGATGATTTCGTGGAGCATGGCGTAGTCGTCCTCGCGGAATGAATCGAGTGTGGCGGCGCTGTCCTCGGCGCTGATGCCGATGGAGCGGATGATGATGCCGCCGAGCTGAAGGCTGGCCTCGAGGGTTTCCGGAACCACGGCGGTTGCGCCCAGATCCTCGAGCTGGCGGACGTGGGTCAGGTCCCGGGCGCGGACATAAATCGCCAGGTCCGGATATGCGGATCTGAGTTCCCGCACCGCCCGGCTGACATCCTCCGGCTCGTTGATCGTGATGACCACCGCCCGGGCCCGGGCCGCACCCGCCGCGGTGATTACCGAGATTTCGGTGGCGGCGCCGTAATAGACCTCGGTTCCGTGATGCTGGCATTGGGCGACCAGCCGGTAGTCCTGGTCCAGGGCGATGTGGGGGGTGTTGGTGGCGTTGAGCACCATGGCGATTGTCTGGCCGACCCGCCCGAACCCGATGATGATGATATGGTCCTCCAGCTCGCTGCCGGCCTTGCTGACGTCCGAGGCGGGCGGGATCACGCCGGGGGTCAGCCATTCGGCATACCGGTCGCCCAAATAGGCCGTCAGGGGCGTCAGCGCCATGGTGATGGCCACCGCCGCGAACAATACGGCGCCCATCCCGGGGGACAGGATGCCGGCCGCCATGGCCGCGCCGAATATGACGAAGCCGAACTCCCCGCCCTGGCCGAGGATCAGGCCCACCCGCCCCGAAACGGTGGCCGACAGGCCGAAGGCCCGGCACAAAAGGCCGATGACGACCGATTTCCCGATCAGCAGGCCGGCAACGATGCCGAGGATCGGCAGCCACTCGGCGATGACCACCCGGACATCGACCACCATGCCCACCGACATGAAGAACAGGCCGAGAAACAGGCCGCGGAACGGCCGGATATCGGCCTCGACCTGATGCCGGTACTCGGTCTCGGCGAGCAACAGTCCGGCGAGGAAGGCGCCCAATGCCATGGAGAGGCCGGCCAGGGAGAAGACCAGGCCCGTACCCAGTACGACCAGCAGGGTGGCGGCAACGAACAGCTCGGTACTGCCGGACGCGGCGATCAGCCGGTAGACCGGCCGCAGTACCGCCCGGCCGACGACGACGGCGACGACCAGTGCGACAACGGCCTTCAGGCCCGCCTCGCCGATCGCCGTCAGCAGGGAGGGGCCCTGCTCGTTCAGCAGCGGCACCAGGATCAGCAACGGCACGATGATCAAATCCTGGAACAGCAGGACGGCGAAGGACATGGTGCCGTAGGGCGTGGCTCGCTCGCCGCGCTCGGTCAGCAGTTGCAGGACGAACGCGGTCGACGACAAGGCGAGGCCCGCCCCGATGACGATCGCCGCGTTGACGGAAATCCCGAACGCCAGCGCGGTCGCGAAGATGATGGCGCCGGTCAGCGCGACCTGCGCCGTGCCCAGCCCGAACACATAATATCGGAGCTGCCTGAGCCGCCCGAAGGACAGTTCAAGGCCGACGGTGAACAGCAGAAACACCACGCCGAACTCGGCCAGCGCCTGGGCGCCCTCGGCATCGCCGATGAAGCCGAAACCATGGGGGCCGATGAGAATGCCGGCCGCCAGGTAGCCGATCATCGGGCTCGTTTTCAGACGTTTGAGGAGGGGGACGATGACGATGGCGGCGATCAACAGGACCAGGACGTCCGCCAGGATCGGCGAGTGCTGCATCTCAGGCGGCGCCCGTCGTCACGGCTGCTTCTTCGAGCGCTTCGATGGCCGCTTCGACCGCCAGCATGATGGCGCCGTGGCGCGGAGTGGCGGATTTGGCCGGCGCCAGCGCGGCGAGCGCCGCCCACTTGCCCTCCGGCGGCGGTCCGCCGCCGGCCAGCATGGCGGCCATTTGGTCCCGCAGGGTGCCGAGTTCCGCCAAATCGGCCCCGATGACGTGCTGGGCGATCACCGACGCGGCCGCCTGACCCAGGGCGCAGGCCTTGATCTCCTGCGCATAGTCGGTGACCACGCCATCCTCGATCCCGAGGTCGACGACGATGCCGCTGCCGCACAGGGGCGCGGTCCGGGTGACGCTGGCATCGGGGTCTGCCAGCCGGCCGATGCGCCCGATATTCCCCGCCAGCCGAAGCACATCCTTGTTGTAGATGTCGTCGATCATGCGATCTCCATGACCCCAAAATAGTTCGCATCCTTGGCCGTGCCCAGCCTGGATTGCCGGCCTGGATTGCCAACTGGGATCGATCATCAAAGCGGTTCTCGCCCGGGCCGGTTTGGGATAGGGTCCGCGGCGCCACATCAACGGCCTGAACTCAACGGCCTGAATTCAACGGCCTGAACCATGCGTCTCGACGAATTCGATTTCGAGCTGCCCGCCTCGGCGATTGCACAGCGCCCGGTGCAACCGCGCGATGCCGCGCGGCTGCTGCATGTGTCCGGCGGCCTGGCCGGTCACCGGGTGCGAGACCTGCCCGGCCTGCTTCGTCCGGGGGACCTGATGGTTTTCAACGACACCAAGGTTATTCCTGCCCGGCTGCGGGGATCGCGCGGCGAAGCGTCCATCGAGGTTACGCTTCACAAGGAGGAGGGGGAGGGGATTTGGGCGGCGTTCGCTCGGCCGGCAAAGCGCCTGAAGGAGGGGGACGCCATTGCGTTCGCCCCCGGTCTGCGCGCGGCGGTAACCGCGAAGCGGGATGCCGGCGAGGTGGTGCTGGATTTCCAAACCACCCGGAACGGCCTGTTCGCCGCCCTCGAGGCGCATGGCCGGATGCCGCTGCCGCCGTACATCAAGCGGAAAAAGACCGGGAACGACGAAGACCGGGAGGATTATCAGACCATGTTCGCGGCGCGGGAGGGCGCGGTGGCCGCCCCGACCGCCGGGCTGCACTTCACGCCCGGGCTGATGGAGCGATTGGCCGATGCGGGCATCGATCATGCGACCCTGACGCTGCACGTGGGCGCCGGCACGTTCCTGCCGGTGAAGGCGGACGACACGGACGGCCACGTCATGCACGGGGAATGGGGCGAGGTGCCGCCGGGCGCGGCCCGGCGGATCAACGAGGCGCGCGCCGCCGGCGGCCGCATCGTCGGGGTGGGCACGACGGTGGTGCGGCTTCTGGAGAGCGCGGCGGACGGCCATGGGCGGATTCATCCCTTTGACGGCGAGACGGATTTGTTCATAACCCCCGGATACGAATTCAAGGCAATCGATCTGATGCTGACCAACTTTCACCTGCCCAAATCCACCCTGTTCATGCTGGTGTCCGCCTTCGCCGGATTGGAGCGGATGAAGGCCGCATACGCCCACGCCGTCGCGTCGGGCTACCGGTTCTATTCGTACGGCGATTGCTGCCTGCTGGAGCCCCATTCATGACCGGTATCGGGTTCGAACTGCTGGCGGGCGACGGCGAGGCGCGCCGGGGACGGTTGACCACCGCGCACGGCAATGTCGAGACCCCGGCCTTCATGCCGGTGGGCACGGCGGCGACGGTCAAGGCGATGACGCCCGGGGCGGTGGCGGCGACAGGCGCCCAGATTATTCTCGGCAACACTTATCACCTGATGCTGCGTCCCGGCGCGGAGCTGATCGGCGATTTGGGCGGCCTGCACGAGTTCATGAACTGGCCGGGTCCGATCCTGACGGATTCCGGCGGCTTTCAGGTGATGTCGCTTGCCAAGCTCCGCAAGATGTCCGAAGACGGCGTCGAGTTCCAATCCCACATCGACGGCGGCCGCCACATGTTGAGCCCGGAGCGCTCGGTCGAAATCCAGCACCGGCTCGATGCCGATATCACCATGGCGCTCGACGAGTGCGTCGCCCTGCCGGCGCCGGACGAAGACATCCTGGCCTCGGTCGGCCTGTCGGAACGGTGGGCGGCCCGCTGCAAGGAGGCGTTCGTCGAGCGGGACGGCTACGGGCTGTTCGGCATCGTCCAGGGCGGGACCAACCCGGACCTGCGACTCGAGTCCGCCGCCGGGCTGGTGAATATGGGGTTCGACGGATATGCCCTCGGCGGCCTTGCCGTCGGAGAGGGGCAGGAGGCCATGTTCGCCACCCTCGATGTCACCGTACCGGCGCTGCCCGGGAACCGGCCCCGCTACCTGATGGGGGTCGGCAAGCCCGGCGACATCGTCGGCGCGGTTCTCCGCGGCATCGACATGTTCGACTGCGTGCTGCCCACCCGTTCGGGGCGCACCGGTCAGGCGTTCACCCGCCGGGGCGAGGTCAATATCCGCAACGCCCGTCACGCCAAGGACCCGCGCCCGTTGGATGACGCGTGCCGATGCCCGGCATGCACGGACCATTCCCGGGCGTACCTCCATCACCTGGTCAAATCGGACGAGATTCTCGGCGCCATGCTGATGACCCGGCACAACATCCAATACTATCAGGACCTGATGGCCGGGCTTCGGGACGCGATCGAGGCCGGCGCGCTGCAGGCCTTCGCCGGCGATTTCCGCAATACCCGCGCGCTCGGCGATATAGAGCCGCTCTAGGCGGACGACGCTTCCGTCTTCTCCCGCCGCCGGATGATCCACCAGACGATCACCGCGCCGACGAGCTTGCTCAGGGTCTGGATCAGCACCGCGAACGGCGAGCCGAACCCGGCCATGTAGAGAAACACCGCGCTGTCGACCGGGGTGGCGACGATGCTGGAAAGCAGGATCCGCTGGGACAGGGTCCGGCCGGTGAAGGTGTAGACGGCCCAGTCGATGAATTCGGCGACCAGGAAGGCCGCGACGCTGGCCATGGCGATCTGGGGGCTGGCCATGAAGTAGCTGATTGCGCCGCCGACCAGCATGGCGATGATGACCCAGTGCCCGATTTCCCGCTGGGCGAAATCCCGGGAGACGAAAATGAACCCGACGATCAGGGAAACCGGCGGCCATGCCGCGCCGTTTGGCAGGATGACGGGATCGACCACGGAGAACGCCCAGTTCACGGCGACGATCAACGCGATGTAAATACCGGTCTGAAGAAATTTCATTTCTGGCTCAACTCCTGACGTCCGGCCAATGCCGCAGGCGCCTAGATCGGCTCTAGGGCGGCTAAATAGCACACCGGTGTGCATTGTCGAGCCTACAAAGACATTGATTTTCCCCGCGCCGCGACCATAGTGCGGCCACGCCTTATCCAAGGCTTAACCCTTTCCGGTCATTCATTCGCCTTCATGATCATCGCACTGCAAATCATCGGTGGATTCCTGCTGTTGCTGGGCGGGGCCGAGGTCATGGTCCGCGGCGCCGTCGCGCTGGCGCGGCGGTTCGGCATTTCGGCGCTGGTTATCGGCATGACCGTCGTGGCCCTCGGGACCTCGGCGCCCGAGCTGCTGGTGTCCCTGAACGCGGCGCTGTCGGGCGCGCCGGGGTTGGCCGTCGGCAACGTGGTCGGTTCGAACATCGCGAATATTCTGCTGATTCTCGGTGCGGCGGGCCTGGTTACGCCCATCGCCTGCGCGGCTACCGGGCTTCGCCGGGACGGCGCCATATTGCTGGCCGGCACGCTGATCTTTTCGGCGCTTTCGTTTCGCGGCGTGGTCGACGCTTGGTCGGGCGCCGTCCTGCTGATCGCCTTTTCCTATTTCCTCTGGAACTCCTACAAGCGCGAGGCCGCGGGAAAGGGCGCCACCGGCGGCATGGCCGGGGAAGCCGGGGAGTCGGGCGCATCGCCGGCAAGTCTCTTTGCCGCCGTCCTGATGTTCCTTGCCGGTCTCGCGGCGTTGCTCATCGGATCTGAATTTGTGGTGCGGGGCGGCGTGGCGGCGGCCCGCCTGTTCGGCGTGAGTGACGCGGTGATCGGGTTGACGGTGGTGGCCTTCGGCACCTCGCTGCCCGAACTCGCCGCGTCGGTGGTCGCCGCCTATCGCGGCCACACGGATGTGGCGCTCGGCAACGTGGTCGGCAGCAATCTGTTCAATGTTCTGGGGGTCATCGGCGTCGTCGCCGTGGTTTCGCCGGTCACCGTCGAGGCCCGGGTGGTCGATTTCGACCTCTGGATCATGATCGGGGCGACGCTGTTGCTTCTGCCGTTCATGATGGGCGGCCTGCGCCAGATCGGCCGGGCGTCGGCGCTGGCCTTCCTGATCATGTATATCGCCTATATCGGCGCCATCGGCCTCGGCGTCGATCGTATCGTTCCCGCCTGATCTTCCCCGGACCGACTTCCTTGCGCAGCGGCTGGGGACTCTTATGCTGCAACCATGACCAATGAGCCTTCCGGTACCGTCCTGATCACCGGCGCCGCCCGGCGCATCGGCAAGGCAATCGTCGATGCGCTGGCCGAAGACGGCTGGCGAATCGCGCTCCACTACGGCGGCTCGGCCGATGAGGCCGAGGCCGGGGCGGCCGATCTCCGGGCGCGGGGCGCCGAGGTGGCCCTCTACGAAGCCGACCTCCGGGACGAGGCCCAGGTCCGGGGATTGATCCCACGCATCGCCGGCGAGATGGGCACGCTCGACTGTCTGGTCAACAACGCCTCGGTGTTCGAGCGCGACTCTCTCGGCGATGCCGCCCGGGAAAGCTGGGATGCGCACATGGAGGTCAATCTCAGGGCGCCGTTCGTTCTCACCCAAGCCTTCGCGGACCAGTACCGGGGCGAAAACGGCAATATAATCAACATTCTGGACCAGCGGGTGTGGAACCTGACGCCGCATTTTTCCTCCTACACGTTGAGCAAGGCCGGTCTCTGGACCCTGACCCAGACCACCGCGCTGGCGCTGGCGCCCGCCATCCGGGTCAATGGGGTTGGACCGGGTCCGACCCTGCCGTCGCCGCGGCAGTCGGAAGACCGGTTCCGGGAGCAGTGGGAGCGTACCCCTCTGGCCCGGCGGGTCGGCCCGCAGGAAATCGCCTCGGCGGTGCGCTTTATCCTTGCGACGCCGTCCATGACCGGGCAAATGATTGCTCTCGACTCCGGACAGCATCTCGGCTGGGCTCATTCGGCCGCCGATGCCGGTGACGAAGACGAATAGACCAATCGGGACGGGCCGATCCGACAATGCCGCCATCCAGTTCAAATGTGGTTCACGCCTTCCGGATCGCCGATGCCAAGACGTCGGTCCGGCATGTATTTATCCGCGACCTTACGCTGACCTGCTTCATCGGCGTTCATAAGCACGAACGCAAACAGAGCCAGCGCGTGCGGATCAATCTCGATCTGGCGGTGCAGGAGGGTATCGCCGCGATCGACGACAGGCTGGAACATGTGGTGTGCTACGAGGACGTGGCGGACGGCATCCGCGCGCTGGTCGCGGACGGCCATGTCAACCTGGTCGAGACCTTGGCCGAACGGATCGCCGACATGTGCCTCTCCGATGAGCGGGTCACCGTCGCCCGGGTCCGGATCGAAAAGCTCGACGTGTTCGAGGACGCCGCAAGCGCCGGCGTGGAGATCGAGCGGTCCCGCATTTCCTGAGCCGCTTCTTCGGCAACGGGGCGCAACCCATTGCGATTATGGCATTTTATGGACGAAAGGGGCGCAAGTTGTGCACAGGATGCAGGGCTTTCGGGTTTGACCTCTGCGATGGGACGATTTCCTTCAAATGGCAGGGATATGAATGAATTTGATTGAAAAATCCATTAATATCAAAGAGTTAAAAAACCACATAATTTATGTGAAAATTGTGCCGTCGACAAAAAAGCCGAATCGCGGCGGGAGGCCGCACTGTTTTCAACAAGCTTATTCACAGCGTTGGCGGATATAATTCGACCGGCGCAAATCCCGGGCGGATGGACTGGTCCGCGACGGCGCATTTGCGGCAGAATATACCGATGGAGTGTTTCACGTGAAACAACATGATTCGCTCCAGGGTAACGCCGAGGGTGTACTGGAAAGCATGTCCAAGGACGGCAGTGAGATCGCCGGGCCGCGCCGGATAGACTACCGGCTCAAGACCGAGCCGAAAGCGGGCGCGTCCAGGGGCGCCGAAATCATCAAGTCCTGTCTGCCCGAGGCGCCGGCCACGCCCGGTGTCTACCGGATGATCAACGAGGCCGGCGACGTCCTCTATGTCGGCAAGGCGAAGAACATCCGCAAGCGGGTGACCAGCTACGCCAACCCAAATCGCCAGTCTCCGCGCATCCGGCGCATGGTCGCCCAGACCCGATCCATGGAGTTCGTCTCCACGCACACCGAGGCCGAGGCGCTGCTGCTTGAAGCCGACCTGATCAAGAAGCTGACGCCGCGCTACAACATCCTGCTGCGCGACGACAAGTCCTTCCCGTCGATTCTCATCACCGCCGACCACCCCTTCCCGCAGGTGCTGAAGCATCGCGGGGCGCGCAAGCGGGAGGGCGAATATTTCGGGCCCTTCGCGTCGGCCGGCGCGGTCAATCAGTCCCTGCACGTCATGCAGCGGGCCTTTTTGCTCCGTACCTGCACGGATTCGGTTTTCGCGGCGCGCACCCGGCCCTGCCTGCTGCATCAGATCAAACGCTGCGCGGCGCCTTGCGTCGACCGGATCAGCGAGAGCGAGTACGGCGACCTGGTGGCCCAGGCGCGCGATTTTCTCACCGGCAAGTCGGCGGAAATTCAGCGCGATCTGTCCCGCCGGATGCAGGCGGCGAGCGACGCCCAGGCCTACGAGAAGGCCGCGGAAATCCGGGACCGGATCAAGGCCATGACAAGCGTGCAGGCACGCCAGGATATCAGCGCCCAGGGCCTGGAGGACGCCGACGTCATCGCCCTCCATCAGGCCGGCGGACAGAGCTGCATCCAGGTGTTTTTCGTCCGGGGCGGCTACAATTTCGGCAACCGCGCCTACTATCCGTCCCATGGCAGCGAGGCGACCAGGGACCAGATTCTCGAAGCCTTCGTCGGGCAGTTCTACACCAACAAGGAGCCGCCCCGGCTGCTCCTGCTCAGCGGCCAGGTGACCGAGCCGGCCCTCTTGGCGGCCGCACTGACCGAGAAAGCCGGCCGCAAGGTGCGGCTGCAGGTGCCCAAGCGCGGCGACAAGCTGGGCTTGATCGCCTTCGCCCTCGAAAACGCCGAACGGGCGCTCGGCCGGCGTCTCGGCGAAAGCGCGACCCAGCGGGAGCTGCTCGACGGCGTGGCCGAGTTGTTCGAGCTGGACAACCGCCCCGAACGCATCGAGGTGTACGACAACAGCCATATCTCCGGCGCCAAACCGGTCGGCGGGATGGTCGTCAGCGGTCCCGACGGGCTCATGAAGAACGCCTATCGAAAGTTCAACATCCGCTCTGTGGGGCCCGACGGCGGGGCGGCCGAGGCCGGCGACGACTACGCCATGATGCGGGAGATGCTGACCCGGCGTTTTGCCCGGGCGTTGAGGGAGGATCCGGATCGGGCCGAGGGGCAATGGCCGGATCTGGTGCTGATCGACGGCGGCGCCGGACACCTGAGCGCCGCCAGGGAGGTGTTCGATGAACTCGGCGTCAACGATGTCGCGCTGGCCGCGATCGCCAAGGGCCCGGACCGCAATGCCGGGCGCGAGCGGATTTTCATCCCCGGGCGCCCGCCCTTTCGCTTGGACAACCGCGACCCGGTCCTCTATTTTCTCCAGCGTCTCCGGGACGAAGCGCACCGGTTTGCCATCGGCGGCCACCGGGCGCGGCGTTCCCGGGACATGGAACGATCGCCCTTGGACGAAATCGAGGGTATCGGCGGCGTCCGGAAGAAGGCCCTGCTGCATCATTTCGGGTCCGCGAAAGCGGTTTCCCAGGCGGGGCTGGCCGACCTGGAGGCGGTCGAGGGAATAAGCAAAGCGATGGCGGCCAGAATTTACGGCTGGTTCCACGCCGAGGACTGACGAGACCGGGCATCCCGGCAAGGCGGAAGCGGGTCCGATGCTGACACAGTTGCCGAACATGCTGACCATGTCGCGGATCGCCGCGATCCCGATCCTGGTGGCGAGTTTCTATCTCGACTCGCCCTTCGGCAATTGGCTCGGGCTGGCGATTCTGGCGCTCGCCGGCCTCACCGATTTCTTCGACGGATACGCCGCCCGCGCGCTCAGGCAGCAATCCCTGTTCGGAAAATTCCTCGATCCCGTCGCCGACAAGCTGCTGGTCTCGGCGCTATTGCTGATGCTGGTCTGGTCCGAACGGGTCGATGGACTGGCGGTGCTGCCGGCGGTGGTCATCCTGTGCCGGGAAATTCTGGTGTCGGGACTGCGGGAGTTTCTGGCCGGTGTCCGGGTCGGCGTGCCGGTGAGCAAACTGGCCCGCTGGAAGACGGCCTTGCAGATGGTGGCCCTCGGCTTCCTGATCGTCGGTCCCGCGGGCCCCGATTTCGGCCCGTTCTCGACCACGCAGGTCGGTGAGATCGGCCTGTGGCTCGCGGCGCTGCTGACCTTGGTGACCGGCTACGACTACCTGCGGGCGGGGTTTCGCCACATCGAGGCGGCGGACAACGAACAGGCCGCGGCCAAGGATGCGGGCTGAGAGACCGGTTCATGCGGATTTTCGGCATTATCGGTTGGAGCGGCAGCGGCAAGACGACCCTGGTGGAGAAACTGCTGCCCGAACTGATCCGCCAGGGAAACAGCGTTTCGACCCTGAAGCACGCGCACACCCGGTTCGATATCGACCGTCCGGGCAAGGACACCTTCCGTCACCGCGAGGCGGGGGCGACCGAGGTGATGATCGGCACGTCGAGCCGCTGGGCGCTGATGCACGAGCTTCGCGGCGAGGAGGAACCGACCCTCGATGAGCTGGTGGCGCTGATGACCCCCGTCGATCTGCTGATCGTCGAGGGGTTCAAGTACAATCCCCACCCCAAGATCGAGGTCCACCGGCCGAGCGTGGGAAAGCCGATGATCCAGGGCGAAGACCCCTACATCGTCGCGATCGCCAGCGACGAACGCCTGGAGGACGCCACGGTGCCGGTGCTGGACATCAACGATGCCGGGGCGGTGGCCGGATTCATCATCGAGCATTGCCGCCTGAAGGCCGCCTGAGGATGGCATGAGGACGGCATGAAGTCGCCCACCTTCAACGACTGTTTTGCGACATCGGGCGCCCGGATGACCGTCGCCGAGGCGCTTGCCCGTTTCTCCGGGAAGCTGGCGCCGACGGTGGGGACGGAGGAGGTGGCGACCCGGGCCGCGGCCCGCCGGCTGCTCGCCCGGGACATCGTTTCGGCGCGCCGGATCCCGCCCCGCGACAATGCCGCCGTCGACGGATTTGCGGTATTTTTCGATGACCTCGACCCGGACGCTCCGACGACGCTCCGCATCGGCGGCACCGTCGCCGCCGGCCATCCGTTGGGCCGGTCCGCCGAACGGGGCAACGCCTACAAGATTTTCACCGGCGCGCAGGTGCCGGACGGTGCCGATACAATCTTCATGGTCGAGGATTGTGAAATCTCCGGCGAGGCGGTGACGCTTCCCCATGGGATCAAACGCGGGGCCAATCTGCGCCTCGCCGGCGAAGACGTGCAGCCGGGCGATACGGTGATGCGCCGGGGCGCGCTGCTGCGGCCCCAGGAAATCGGTATGGCGGCGTCCCTGGGGCTGGAACGGCTGCCGGTCTACCGCCGTCTCAGGGCGGCGGTGTTCTCGACCGGGGATGAAGTGCGGGACCCCGGCGAGACGCTGGACGACGGCAGCATCTACGACATCAACCGGTACACCCTGTTGAGCCTGCTGGATGGATTGGGCTGCGCGCCGACCGACCTTGGAATCTTCAAGGATGAAGCGAACGTGATCCGCCGGGGTCTCGCCGATGCCGCCGCGGATCATGATGTGGTGATTACGTCCGGCGGGGTGTCCATGGGCGAGGAAGACCATATCCGCGGCGCGGTCGAGGATCTGGGCAGCCTGTTCTTCTGGAATCTCGCCATCAAGCCCGGCCGGCCCATCGCGCTCGGCTGCATCCCGGGCGGCGGCGGCGAGGTGCCGTTCATAGGGCTTCCGGGCAATCCGGTGGCGAGCATGGTTACGTTCATGCAGATCGCGCGCCCGATCCTGTTGCGCCTCGCCGGGGCCGAAAATCTCGCGGCGGCATCCTACCGGGTGCCCTCCGCCTTCGACTTCAAGAAGAAATCCGGGCGCCGGGAATGGCTCAGGGCCCGGCTGGAGGCGCAGACCGACGGCACGCTGGCGGCGGTCAAATTTCCGGAGGAAGGGTCGGGAATTTTGACATCCATGGTCCAATCTGATGGGCTGGTGGTGCTCGACGAGTCCTGCGAGGCGGTGAAGGCCGGCGAGCTTGTCGAATTCGTTCCGTTCAACGAGGTGCTGCGGTGAAATTGGTGTATTTCGCCTGGATGAAGGAAAAGGCGGGCATCGGCGAGGAGACCGTCAACCCGCCGGCCACCGTGACCGATCTCGGCCAACTCGTCGAATGGCTGAAGGAGAGGGGCGAGCCCTACACCAGCATGTTCCAGAACATGGCCGCGATCCGCGCGGCAATCAATTACGAGTACGTGAAAATCGACGCGGCGGTCGGCCCGGACGACGAGGTCGCCTTCTTTCCGCCGGTAACCGGGGGCTGACGGCATGATCCGGGTGCAGGCCGAGGACTTCGATCCGGGAGCCGAGCTCGAAGCGCTCACCAGGGGCAATGCCGGGATCGGGGGCGTGTGCTCGTTCATCGGGCTGGTGCGGGACATCGCCGACGGCGAGCGGATCGGGGCCATGACCCTTGAGCACTATCCCGAGATGACCCGCCGCCGGCTGGAAGAGATCGAAGCGGAGGCCATGCGCCGCTGGCCCCTCGAAGGCTGCACGATAATTCACCGTCACGGCCGGTTGGCGCCGGGCGACCGGATCGTCTTCGTGGCGACCGCTTCGGCCCATCGTCAGGCGGCCTTCGAGAGCGCCGCGTTTCTCATGGATTGGCTGAAGACGAAAGCGCCGTTCTGGAAGCTCGAGGAAACCGGCGACGGCGAGCGCTGGGTCGCCGCCCGCCGATCCGACGATGACGCGGCGGCGCGATGGGCCGACAAGCCCGCCTCCGAGTGACCAACCTCCATCTGCAAGGGAGGCCGACATGGCCAAAGCCCGCAAAAGCCCGGTGAAGGCCTACCGGAACGATCGGTTTCTCGATAGCCCCGATGCCCGTTCGCTGCGTATCCAGGCCGAGTACCTGGAGCCGGAGGCCCGCTTCGACCACTACGACGTGAAGGACACGATCGTATTCTTCGGCTCGGCTCGAACCCTGCCCAGGCGGCAGGCGCGCGCCCAACTCCGGGCGGCCCGAGCCGGGGGCGGCGACGTGGCCGCCGCCGAACGGGATTTGAAGATGTCCCGCTACTACGAAGACGCCCGGGAGCTCTCCCGCCGGCTGACCACGTGGTCGAAGGAGCTGGATGCCGACGGCCGGCGGTTCGTGGTCTGCACGGGCGGTGGCCCCGGGATCATGGAAGCGGCGAACCGGGGCGCGTCCGAGGCCAAGGGCCTGAATATCGGGCTCAATATTTCGCTGCCCTTCGAGCAGCACGAGAACCCCTACATCACCAATCATCTGGGGTTCGAGTTTCACTACTTCTTCATGCGCAAGTTCTGGTTCATCTACCTCGCCAAGGCGCTGATCGTCTTCCCGGGCGGGTTCGGGACGCTCGACGAACTGTTCGAGGTGCTGACCCTCAATCAAACCGGCAAGCTCACCAAACCGGTCTCGGTGGTCCTTTACGGCAACGACTATTGGGACAAGGTCATCGACCTGGAGGCGCTGGCCGAGTTCGGCACCATCAGCCCGTCCGATCTGAAGGCGGTTCGGCGCGCCGACACGGTCGACGACGCGTTCGCCTATATCACCAGGGATTTGAGCCGCCGGGCGCTGAAATCACCGGGCGGGGTTCTCTAGGCGCTAAAAGTCGCCGCCGCCGCCGAAACCGCCGCCGCCGCCGAAAAACCCGGCGATCGGCCGCATCAGCCAGACCTCGGTATTCACCGGCAGTTTGTCGCGGCGCACCTCGACGGAGGTGGCGTCGAGAAGCCTGACGGCGTAGCGGTCCTTGACCCGCTCGGTGAACTCCATGGCCAGACCCATGCTGAAGAAGTGCATGGGGATGATCACCCGCGGCTTGAGTTCGCCCAAATTGTGGAGAATTTCCTCGATGCTCTGCGTCACCCGCCGGTCGACCGGCATCAGCACCACGTCGATGCGGCCCATGGCCTGAAGCTGCTCGGCGTTCAGCGCATGCCGCATATGGCCCATGTGGGCGATGCAGAGGCCCCCCATCTGGAAGACGAAGATGGAGCTGTCATTGGTCACGCGGCCGCCCTCATGGGAGATATTGGTCGGGATGTTGTAGACCCGCACGTCCTGCAGCCGGATGTCGTGGCGCGGCAGGCCGGTACCCGTGTCCCAGCCCCGCAGCACGTGCTTCACGCCCGGGTCGACGTTGTAGGAGGAGTGGTTGCCGCGATCGATATTCATGGTCGCGATATGGGGCGGGGTACGGGGCGGGTAATTGTCGTTGTAGTCGGTAACGGCCCGGACGCCTTGGGGCGAGCGGAGGTCGAACGATGCGTGTCCGATGAAGGTCAGCCGCACCTGATCGGCCGTTACATCGGCGAGCCTAAAGCCGGCCCGGTGAAGCAGGGGATGGGTATTTTGAACAAAGCCGACGCCGCAAGGGAACTTGGGCTGCGGCTTTTGAACGAGTTGCTGGGCGTTTGCCGAACCTCCCGCCAGAACGGCGGCTCCGGCGATCGCGGCGAATATGAACGAGCCGGCGCGTATCATGATATTCCCCTTTTCAGCCCCTTTTCGGCACATGGTCTGATATTCAGGTTGAACGGCCATCAAATCACGATTCCGTCGATGGTGACACGGGAATCGGGATCGTCGATATCGATGATCCAGACGTCGGGATCGAAATCGGCCTGTTTTTCAAGGATTTCAGGGAGGTCCTCATTCCCGGCAAGGCGGCGTTCCGACCATTCGAGGGCGCCGTCGGGATTGCGCACCTCGCTGAGGATGCTCGGGCTTCCGTCCCGCCGGTCGATGACGATCAACAGCGCGCCCGCGTCGTCGTCGCCGCTGCGCCGGACCACGGCGCTGATGTTCCGCCGGTCGAAATGGCGGATCAGCGCCTGGACCCTGACCCGCGACTTGAGGCGATCGGTTTCCCAGCCGCTCAAGACCTAGCCCGCATTTCCCGCCGGGGTCATGGTCTGCGCGGCGTTGTCGGGTCGACAGAGCAGGAGAGGCGCGCCGCGTGTCGCGCGTCCACACGCGCGCGGGCGCGTGATGCGGTGAAATCGGGCACGCGCCTCGACGCACGCTGTCGGCCCGAGAGCGCCGCCCTTCGGGTCGTGCCCCGGCGCCCGCCCGCGTCGCGCGTTCACGCGCGCAGGGCGCACGATGCGGCCCTCGACCGTAGGCGCCGCTACGCTTTTCGGGCCGCTCCTGGCGGTTCGACCGCCTGGGCGCGACGCAGGCCGCAACCCTGGCGGGAAATGCGGGCTAGGCCGCCGACGCCGCGTCGACATCGGACTTGCCGACCAGCTTGTCGTAATCGGCCATCAGGGTCCGGGTGATCTCGCCAACGGTAAAGGTGTGGTCATCGATGGCCCCGACGGGCGTCACCTCGGCGGCGGTGCCGGTCACGAACACTTCCTCGGCGGCGCCGATTTCGTCGGGCATGATGCGCCGCTCGATGATTTCATAGCCCCGCTTTTTCGCCAGTTCGATGACCGAGCGGCGGGTGATGCCGTCGAGGAAACAGTCCGGCGTCGGCGTATGGATTTTGCCGTCCTCCATGACGAAGAAGATGTTGGCGCCGGTGCATTCGGCGATGCGCCCCTGCCAATCGAGCATCAGGGCGTCGTCGTAGCCTTCGGCTTCGGCCGCGTGCTTCGACATGGTGCATATCATGTAGAGCCCGGCCGCCTTGGCGTGCACCGGGGCCGTATCGGGCGCCGGACGCCGCCATTCGGTGGTCTTCAGCCGGATACCCTTCATCCGCGCCTCGGGCGAGAAATAGGATGGCCAGTCCCACACCGCGATCGCCAGGTGGATTTTGGTTTCCTGCGCCGAGACACCCATCATCTCGCTGCCGCGCCACGCAACCGGCCGCACGTAGCCGTCGACGATATCGTTGGCCTCGCAACACTGGATGCAGGCGACGTTGATCTCTTCGACCGAGTACGGGATCTCAAAACCCAATATGCGGCCCGAATTGATCAGCCGTTCCGTATGCTCGGTGAGTTTGAAGATTTTGCCGCCGTAAACCCGGTCTCCCTCGAAAACGCTGGAGGCGTAATGAAGGGCATGTGAGAGAATGTGGATATTGGCGGTTCGCCATTCCACCATTTCGCCGTCGTACCAGATGAGGCCGTCGCGGTCGTCAAACGTAGGGCCAGCCATGAAATTATCTTTCTAACTCAACTTGATCCCAGAAATCATATTGCGTTTTTTATCAATTTCTGGCATATATGTCAATAACACTGACATATATTTCCGGCTCCAATTGGACCGGACGGTTTCATAGGCGCCCCATGGATACTCCGCTCACCGATCAACCGGACGACGCCCGGCCCGACGCCGAGGAGGAGTTGCGGGCGGGCATGGAGCACCTGTTCTTCGCCTACCGCGATTTCATCGCCCGGCCGGACCGGATCCTGACCGAGTACGGTTTCGGGCGCGCCCATCACCGGGTCATTTTCTTCGTCGGCCGGTACCCGGGCATGGCCGTGCGCCAATTGCTCGAAATTCTCCAGATCACCAAGCAGAGCCTGTCGCGGGTGCTGCGTCAGCTGATTCGGGAAGGATATGTGGAACAGCGCCAGGGCGAGACCGACCGCCGGCAACGCCGTCTCTACCTGACCAAGCAGGGGACCGAACTCGAGCGCCGCCTGTCGGAGGACCAGCGGCAACGCTTCGCGCGCGCCTACGGCACCGCGGGACCGGACGCGGTTCGCGGATTTCGCGCCGTTCTCGACCTGATGATCTCCGGGCCGCCGAAGGGAGGGGGCGGAGGCTAGATGAGGGACCTTTCTCCGGGTTTCCCATGCCGAGCCGGAGACCGCCTGTGAGTCCGATCAACGGGGATGGGTTATAGTGAGCCATGGGCCTCGACAATAATCATATTTTGGTCGTCGATGACGACAACCGGCTCAGGGAATTGCTTCACCAGTACCTGAGTGATGCGGGGTTCCGCGTGACGGCGGCCGAGAGTGCCGAAGACGCCCGGCAAAAGATGGAAAGCCTCGCCTTCGACCTTGTCGTGCTCGATTGGATGATGCCCGGCGAGGACGGAATCGATTTTGCCGCTTCGCTGCGCGAGCTGGGACGCACACCGATCCTGATGTTGACGGCGCGCGGCGAGGCGGATGACCGGATTGCGGGCCTTGAAGCGGGAGTCGACGACTATCTCGCCAAGCCCTTCGAGCCGCGGGAACTGGTGCTGAGAATCGAGAGCATCCTGCGCCGCTTTCCCGCCGATACCGAGGTGCCGACGGAAACCCGGATGGGCGATGTGGTGTTCGATCATCGCCGCGAGGAGCTTCGGCGCGGCACGTCGGCGATCCACCTTACGGCCTCGGAGGGCAGGCTGCTCAAGGCCCTGGCGGAGAATCCCGGATCGGTCTTCAGCCGCGCCGAACTGGCCAAACGGTTCACCCCGGGCGGCGGCGACCGGGCCATCGACGTCCAGGTCAATCGGCTGAGACGCAAAATCGAGCCGGAGCCCAGGACCCCAAGGTATCTTCAAACCGTTCGCGGAAAAGGGTATGTTTTGCGCCCCGATTGAAGCGGCGACGCTTAGGAGAGGCCAAACGTGATCAAGCGGTTTCTGCCTCGAAGCCTGCTCGGCAGATCGGTGCTCATCATCGTGACGCCCCTGATTTTGCTGCAGGTCGTCTCGGCGGCGATATTCTGGGAGAGCCACTGGGACAAGGTGAGTGTGCGCCTTGCGCGTAACCTTGCCGGCGATATCAGCGCGCTGATTTTGCTGCTGCGGGAACTGGATGCACAGCCGGACCGAAACTACACCGTCGGCATGGCGGCCCGAACCATGGACCTGAACATCAACATGCGGCCCGGCGGAATTCTCGCCAATGCGCCGGCCAAAGCATCCAGCGGCTTTATCGAAAGCGTGTTTTTCGAGGCTTTGGATGAAGTGGTGAAGAAGCCGTTCGTCATCGACATGGAAGCCGTCGACCGCCATGTCCTGGTTTCCATCCAACTCCAGGACGGAGTTCTGGACATCGTCGCCAGCCGCAAGCGGCTGTTTAGCTCGACAACCTATGTCTTCGTCATGTGGATGGTGGGGACGTCGCTGATCCTGTTCGCCGTCGCCATCATGTTCATGCGCAATCAGGTGCGGCCGATCCGGCGCCTGGCGACCGCCGCGGATAGCTTCGGCAAGGGCCGGGACGCCCCGAACTTCAAGCCCGAGGGCGCCGCCGAGGTGCGCCGCGCGGCGTCGGCGTTCATCGCCATGCGGGACCGGATTCAGCGCAATATCGCGCAGCGGACGGATATGTTGTCCGGCGTATCACACGATCTCCGGACGCCGTTGACACGGATGAAGCTGCAATTGGCGATGCTCAAGGACAGCCAGGCGGCGGCGGACCTCAAGGAGGACGTCGCCGAGATGGAGCATATGCTGGAGGGCTACCTTGCCTTTGCCCGCGGCGAGGGTGACGAAGCCCCGGAACTTACCGACATCGGCGGCATGCTCGACGAGGTGGTCGGGCAATCCCGGCGCAAAGGCGCCGCCGTCGACCTCCATACCGAAGGCGATATACAGGTCGCGGTGCGGCCGAACGCGTTCAAGCGCTGCGTCACGAACCTGGTCGAAAACGCCGGCCGCTACGGCGAGCACGTCTCGGTGCGGGCGGGCCAGCGCGGCGAGACCATCGAGATCACCATCGACGACGACGGACCCGGCATTCCCGAGGATCAGCGGAGCGACGCGTTCAAGCCGTTCTTCCGGCTCGACAATTCGCGGAATATCGATACGGGCGGCGTCGGGCTGGGGTTGTCGATCGCCCGGGACGTGATCCGCGGGCACGGCGGCGATATCGATCTCGATCAGTCGCCCTCGGGCGGTCTGCGCGCCCGGGTCATTCTGCCGATCTGAATTCTCAAATTAGAAGAGCCGGCCCCCGAGCGGGACCTCATGGTCGGCGCCGATCAGCACCACTTCGCCCTCTTCGTCCGGAACCCCCAGGACCAGGCATTGCGACATCATCGGCCCGATCTGCTTGGGGGGAAAATTGACCACCGCCAGGACCATCCGCCCGATCAGCTGCCCGGGCTCGTAATACTTGGTGATCTGCGCCGACGATTTCCGGGTGCCGATCCCAGGACCGAAATCGAGTTCCAGTATGATGGCCGGCTTGCGCGCCTCGGGGAACGGCTGAGCGTCGATCACCTTGCCGATGCGGATATCGACTTTCAGGAAATCGTCGTAGGCGATGTGATCGGACATGCCGCCGGCGCGCTCAGCTCTCCTGGGCGGCGTTGGCGCCGGGCCGCCGGAACGGTCCCTTTTCGAGCATGTCGGCCCACCGGCCGGCACGCCGGAGATTCCTGTCCAGCGCCGCCATGGTCGGGGCGAGATCGTCCGTCTCGTCGGTCATCCAGATGCGCGCCGTCGCCAGGTAGACCCCGATCAGCCCGTTGACCTTGAGCCGCCCAAGGCGGTCTCCCGTATTCACCGGCGCCGCATCGAGGGCCATCCGCATGGAACCCGCGAGGCCGCAGGCGCCCGCCAGCGTCGCCTTGGGGTCGATGCCGACGGTCCCGCGCAGCATGGAGAGAACGGCTGCCTTGTTGGGTTGCATCGCATCGAACCGGGCCATCAGAAGCCCGAAGAGCCGGTCGCGAACCGTCTCTTCGGGGTCCGGCTTTCCCGCCGATTTGACCATGGCCTCGTCGATCGTCGAATTGATTCCGGCGAGAATTGCCGATTTCGACCGGAACTCCCTGGTGAGGGTATCCATTTTGACATTGGCTTCATCGGCAATGTCGTCCATGCCGACGTCCCGCCAAGGCTTGTCCGCCGCCAGCTTGAGCGCCGCCGTGATGATCCTGTTTCGGGGTGACGGCCGTTTCGCCATTTTTCCGAACCCTGTTGCCGTTGTGACGGCCCACTCTATCGCGTATTCCGGGGGACACAAAGCGCTGCCATGACCGGATCGGCCGGACGCGCGGATTGCCTCAGTTTTTTATGGGGTTGGCGGCGGAACGGCGATATGATCCACGGCTTGAGGAGGCGGGCCCGTTTGACGGTCCGGTATCAGGTCATGACGCGTGATCGCCGATCCCTGCTGACTGCCGAGCGCGCCACCGCGCCGCTGGAACGCGAAGAGGAGCGCCGCCTCGCACGCCTGGCCGGCGAGGGGGATTCGGATGCCATCGACCGGCTGATTACCAGCCATGTCCGCTTCGTCGCCAAGATCGCCGCCAATTACCGGCAATCCGGGGTTCCCATGCCCGATCTGGTGCAGGAGGGCATGGTCGGCCTGATCCAGGCGGTGAACCGGTTCAACCCGGACAGGGACGTCCGGCTTTCGACTTATGCGGCGTGGTGGATTCGCGCCGCGATCCAGGATCACGTGGTGCGTTCCTGGTCGCTGGTGCGGCTCGGCACGACCTCGGCCCAGAAGTCGCTTTTCCTGAACCTGCGCCGCATGACGTCGGACCTGATCGGCGGCGCGGACGCCCTTGGCGAGGACATCGTGAACAAGCTCGCCGAACGCTTCGAGACCACCGCCGCCGAGGTGCGCGGGCTTGCCCGCCGGGTCGCCCAGCGGGATCAGTCGCTCGACGGCAGGACGGTTGACGAGACCGGGCGTTCGTGGCTCGACGCGCTGGTGTCCCCCGAAGCGTCGGCCGAAGACCGGCTGGCCGAGGAGGGCGAAGCAAGGACGCTCAACGATCTGCTGGCCAAGGCGCTTGAAATGCTGCCCGACCGGGAGCGGCTCATTATCCGCCGCCGCTACCTGGACGAGGCGCGCCACACCCTCGCCCAGCTGGGCAAGGAACTGAACCTCTCCAAGGACAGGGTCCGGCAACTGGAGGCCAAGGGTTTGGAGATGCTGCGCGAGTTTCTGGAACCGGCCATCGCCGAGGCCAACGTCCGGCTCCCCAAATAGCGTTTACCCTGCGAGTTCCCGGGAGCGCTCCGTCGCCCGCCGGATCGCTTCGGTGAGCAGCCGCTGCAGGCCGTCACCGGCCATCAGGGCGCCGAGGGCCGCTTCGGTGGTGCCGCCCGGGCTGGTCACGTTCTCGCGCAAGGTTGCCGCCGGGGTGTCCGTCCGGTGCAGCATTTCGCCCGCCCCGGCCACCGTCGCCCGGGCGAGCCGCTGCGCCAGGTCGCCCGGGAGGCCGGCCGCCACGCCCGCCTCGGCCAGGCATTCGGCGAGCAGGAAGATATAGGCGGGTCCGCTGCCGGAGACGGCGGTCACCGGGTCCAGGAGCGACTCGTCCTCGACCCAGGCCACTTCGCCGACGGCGGACATGAGCCTTCCGGCCGTCTCGCGCGCCTTGGCCGATGTCCGTTCGTTGGCGCAGAGCACCGAGATGCCGCGCCCGATTGCGGCCGGGGTGTTGGGCATGGCCCTGATGACCGCCGGCGATCCGCCGATCAGGCCGCTCAGTTTGCCGATCGTCGTTCCCGCGACGATGGAGAGCGTGGCGGCGTCGGCGGCGAGGTCCGAGAACGCCGGCACCACCTCTTCGATTCCCTGTGGTTTCACCGCGACGACGATCATGTCGGGCTTGAACGCGTCGGGTATTTCCTCGGCCGAGCCGACGATTTCCGGCCCGAGCGCGGCGGCGGCCGCCGCCGGCGCCGGGTCGACGCCGAGGACATCACCCGGACTCACACCGGTATCGAGCCAGCCGGCCAGCAGCGCGCCGCCCATGTTCCCGCAGCCGACGAGGAGAAGTTTCATGGCTTCATAATTCCCGGAAGGCGCCGCCTAGGCCTCTCCCATGGGCTCGATCATCGATGCCTCGATGGCCTCGTCGGCCGGCTTGCCGCCCCAGATGACGTACTGGAAGGCGGGATAGAACCGCTCGCACTCGAAGACCGCCACGTCGAGCAGATCCTCGATCTGCTGCGAGGAGATCCCGCTGCCCCGGAGCGGCACCGCGTGCCGGTACATGGGCATGCCCTCGTTGTTCCAAAGTCCGAAATGTCCCAGCCAAAGGCGGTCGTTGACCAGGGCCAGGAGACGGTGAACCGAAGACTTGCGCGTCTCGGGCACCCGCATATCGAAGGCACAGGTGAAGTGGATGGCGTCGATCTCGGTCGACCAGGCGAAATGAACGCCGTAGTCGCACCATTTTCCGCGGTACTCCGCCGACACTTCGTCATCACAGCTGCGGTCAAAACGCCAGTTCTGCTCCTGCATCACGTGCTCGACGATGTCCAGCGGATGAGAAGAGTATGTGGTTGTCTGTAGATCCAAATGTGCCATGGCGGAAGCCTTCCGGGAGCGGTGGCGCCTGCTGTTTCGAAGGACAGGCGAAACAGCCCCCATATATATGGTTATTACCTACATATAGGGGATAGGTGGCATCTATCCTACAAAGTCTAGCCTGCCAGAAGGAATTCCGGCGCGCAACAAGAACCTCCGCGGGAGGCGGCGAAATCTGTGGATAAATGACGCGGCGGACGATCCGGGCGCCCGTCCGGCTATTTCCTGGCGCCCGGCTATTTCCTGGCGCTCGCGGTCTTCCGTTTGGCGGCGGATTTCGCGGTCGTTTTCGGGGCCGATTTCGAGGATCCGCGTTTGGCCGCCGGTTTCGCCGCCGGCCTTGCGGCCCCCGCTTCCAGTTCGGCGACACGCTTTTCCAACTTTTCCTGTTCAGCCCGGGCCTTGGATGCCACGGCCATGACCGCGTCGAATTCGTCCCGGGTGACCAGGTTCAGTTCGGACAGCACGGCTTCTATTCTCTGCCGAACCACGGTTTCCACCTCATCCCGGATGCCGGCCACGGTCCCCGCCGCGCCGCCTGCCACGCGGGCGAGGTCGTCGAGAAGTCTGTTGCGACTTTGCATATCCGCCGCTCTCCATCTTGATTGTCTGCCTGCTTGCCGGGCCATTATGCGAACTTTGGCCCGCCCGGCAATAGAACCCCCGGCACGTATCCCCGCCCGGCGTCTTGCGGCCAAATTGCGGGCGACCTATAACGCGGCTCACATGTCCGAGTCTTCGCCTACCTATCTCGTCACCGGCGGCGCCGGGTTTATCGGCTCCAATCTGGTCGCGGCGCTTGCCGAACGGCAGGCGCGGATCGTCGTTTGCGATTACGACGACGATGCCGGCCGGCGGCGCAACCTGGCCAAGCGCGAACTCGCGGACTGGATCACGCCGCCCAACCTGTTCGCGTATCTCCGCGACCGAGGGAATTCCATCGACGGCGTATTTCACCTGGGCGCCGTTTCGTCGACCACGGCCACCGATTGGGAGTTGGTCGTGCACCAGAATTACGGTGTCCCGCTCCGGCTTTGGGATTGGTGCGCCGGCAGAAACGTCCCGCTGATCTACGCCTCGTCGGCGGCGACCTATGGCGGCGGCGAGGCCGGGTTCGACGATGACGGAAGCGCCGACGGCCTCGCCAAGCTGACGCCGCTCAACCCCTATGGCTGGAGCAAGCACATATTCGACCGCAAGGTTGCGGAGATGGTCGGCAACGGAGAGCCCGCGCCCGGCCAATGGGCGGGGCTCAAGTTCTTCAATGTCTACGGACCCAACGAGTACCACAAGGGCGGCCAGCGCAGCGTCGTGCCCCAGATCTACGGGCAGATCGCTGGCGGCGGGCCGGCGCGGCTGTTCAAGTCGCACCACCCGGACTATGCCGACGGCGGCCAGCGCCGGGACTTCATCTGGGTCGAGGACTGTGTCGACGTGATGCTTTGGCTGCTGGATCATCCGGCGGTCAACGGCCTGTTCAATTGCGGCACCGGCCGGGCCCGGAGTTTCGAGGACGTCGCCCTCGCCGTCTTCAAGGCGTTGGGAAAGAACGCCGACATCGAGTACGTGCCGACGCCCGAGAACATCCGGGACAAATATCAGTATTTCACCGAAGCACGGATGGAGCGCCTGTTGGCGGCGGGCTACGACAAGACGTTCACGACGCTCGAGGACGGTGTCCGGCAGTACGTCCGGGACTACCTTGCTCAAGACGATCCGTTCAAATGATCCCGATTTGGCTTTGCTCCTTCACCGGCCTGGAACCCCCGCATGTTTGCCATTCCCTTCCCCGCCATTGACCCCGTGATCGTCGACTTCGGGCCGCTCATCGGCCTGCCGTTGGCCATCCGCTGGTATTCGGTCATGTGGCTCGGCGGCTGTGTGCTCGCCTGGCTGTATGTCCGCTGGTTCATTGCCCGGCCGCCCCATGCCATGAGCGATCGGGATGCGTCCGATTTGCTGTTCTGGGCCATTCTGGCGACCGTGATCGGCGGACGGCTCGGCTATGTGGTGTTCTACATGCCCGGGCTGATGCTCGACGACCCGCTCAGCCTGTTTGCCATTTGGCAAGGCGGCATGTCGTTTCACGGCGGCCTGATCGGCATGATCGCGGCCATGATCCTGTTCGCCCGGAAGCGCAACCTGGATTTGTGGGCGATGAGCGACGCGGTCGCCTGCGCCGCGCCCATCGGCCTGTTTCTGGTCCGCATCGCCAATTTCATCAATGGCGAGCTCTATGGACGGGTTACCGACGTGCCGTGGGGCATGGTGTTTCCCGCCGCCGGCGGCCTGCCGCGCCATCCGAGCCAGCTCTACGAGGCCCTGCTCGAGGGTTTGGTGCTTTTCCTGATCCTGTTCGCGGCCTCCCGCTCCCGGCGCATCCGGAGGAAAACCGGCATGCTGGCCGGCATCTTCTTCATCGGTTACGCCTCGGCCCGCGGCCTGGTCGAACTGGTCCGCGAGCCCGACGCCCATCTCGGTCTCCTGCTGGGCGGCGCGACAATGGGCCAGCTTCTCTCCATCCCCGTGTTACTGTTGGGCGTATATCTGGTGATCCGCGCTCAAAGGGCCGCGTGACAAATCTCGACCGCATTCTCCGTGAACTGATCGGGCGGGACGGGCCGATCACCGTGGCCGAGTACATGGAACTCGCCCTCTCGCACCCCGAACACGGCTATTACACGACGCGGGAGCCCTTCGGCGCATCGGGCGATTTCACCACCGCGCCGGAAGTCAGTCAGATGTTCGGGGAACTGATCGGACTGTGGCTGGGGGTGGCGTGGCGGAACATGGGGCGGCCCGGTTCGGTCCATCTGGTCGAGCTGGGTCCCGGCCGCGGCACCCTGATGAGAGACGTCCTGCGGGCGGCAAGGGGCCTATCGGGTTTTCCGGAAGCGATTTCCGTGACCCTCGTGGAAATGAGCGGCCGGCTGATCGAGGCGCAGCGGGGGACCCTGCGCGGCGCGGAGGTTTCGATCCGATGGCAGCCTGCTCCGGATCCGCTGCCGGCCGGACCCTGCCTGATCGTCGCCAACGAGTTCATCGATGCGCTGCCGGTCTCGCAGTTCGTCAGGGCGGGAAACCAATGGCGGGAGCGTCTGGTCGGGCTGGAAGACGGCCGGCTGGCATTCGCGGTCTCCGATCGCGGGACGGACCGCGCCGATGCCGTTGCCCGGGATTTGAGCGCGGCTCCCGGAGATATCGTCGAACGGAGAGCCGAGGCGGAAGCGTTGGTCCGCGGCATCGGCTCCCATCTCTCGGCCCACGGCGGCGCCGCCCTGTTGGTCGATTACGGCCATCGCTCGAGCGGGATCGGCGATACCCTGCAGGCGGTGCGGTCCCACGAGTACCACCCGCCTCTCGATGCGCCCGGCAGCGCCGATCTCACCGCCCATGTGGACTTCGAGGCGCTGGCGCGGGCCGGCCGCGAAGGCGGCGCGCGAATTCACGGTCCGGTGACCCAGCGGTCGTTCCTCACCGAACTCGGCATTCTTCATCGCCATCGGTCCCTGGCGGAGACGGCCGGCGACGCCCAAAGGCGTTCGCTCGATGCGGCCCTCCGCCGCCTCATCGGCGCCGGCGAAATGGGCAGCCTGTTTAAAGTGCTGGCCCTCGCCGCGCCGGGACTGCAAATTGAAGCCGGTTTCGATGGCACCGAGTGAAGCCGGGAGCGCCGCGCCGGGATGATTACCTTTGCCGCCCTCAATAGCCTGACCAACATCCGCCATGCGTTCTTCACCAAGCTCGGCGGCGTCAGCACGGGCGTCTACGAGTCGCTCAATTGCGGCTACGGCTCGGGCGATGTGCCGGAGAACGTCACCCGCAACCGGCGGATCGCGCTGGAACGTCTCGGCGTGACCGACTGGCCGCTGGTGACGGCTTACCAGGAGCACACCAACCATGTGGTTGCCGTCGCGGAACCCTGGGCGCATGACGACGCGCCGGTTGCCGACGGCCTTGTCACCGACCGTCCGGGAATAATTCTCGGCATTTTGTCGGCCGATTGCGCGCCGGTGATGCTGGCCGATCCCGACGCCGGGGTGGTCGGCGCGGCCCATGCGGGCTGGCGCGGCGCACGGGCGGGCATTCTCGAGGCGACCATGGCCGCCATGTCGGGCCTCGGCGCCGATCCGGCGAACACGTTCGCGGCCATCGGCCCGTGCATCGCCCAGCGCTCCTACGAGGTCACCGACGAGTTTGCCGATCCGATCCTCGAGGAGGACGAGCGCAACGCCGATCTGTTCGCGCCCGGCCGCCGCGAAGGTCATCCCATGTTCGATCTGCCCGGATATGTGGGCCGGCGGCTCAACGACATGAAACTGCGCCATGTGGTCCGTTCGCCCTGCGATACCTGCCGGGAGAGCGACCGGTTCTTCAGCTATCGCCGGTCGGTTCTCAATGACGAGCCGGATTACGGGCGCGGCCTGTCCGTGGTTACTCTTCACGAATAGGCGGCACGGCGGCGTCACCCATGCCCTATATGGTTATGCTCCTGATGTTCGCGTTATTGGTCATGTTGGCTTTCTGTGCGGCATAGCTCGATCCTGGTTTCCGTTGTGGCGCTCGGCGCACTGGCCGCTTGCGGGCCGATCCCGCGGCCGTTCGCCCATCAGGGCGGGCCGGAGCGTCTGAATCCGCTGGTCGAGGTGCCGGCCGGCCTTGCCGTCAGGGTCGATCCGCCGGGCGGATTGGAGCCTGGCCTGGCGCGGACCGCCGCCGGGGAAATCGCCCGGCGATTGGAGAAGGCCGAAGTGCCCGCGACCACCGAGCCCGCGTTTTCGGCCAGTCTCGTTCTGGCCGGCGTGGCGCTGCCGCCGGCCGGGGCCGAGACCGGTCTGGCGGGCAAAATCCGGTGGCGGCTGACCGCGCCGTCGGGCGACGTGGTGTCCGAGTTCGTTCAGCTTGTCCCGGGCAGCCGCCAGGACTGGGAGGAGGGAGACCCCGCTCTCGCCGAAATTATCGGATCGGGAGCCATCGGCCCGGTTCTGGGTGCCATCGGCGGCGCCGGGCCGGGCCCCGCCGAGGCGCCCGCGCCGCGCCGCCGGGTTCTTGTCGCCGGCGTATCCGGCGCGCCGGGAGACGGTGATGCGGCCCTCGCCGGCGCCCTCCGCCGGGCGCTGCTTCGCCTGGGCTCCGGCATCGCCGGCGCGGACGGCGAATCGGACTACCGAATTGTCGGAAAAGTGGATCTGACCCCGCCCGCCGCCGGCCGCCAGGACGTCATCATCCGGTGGGTCGTCAACGGCGCGGACGGCCGGGCGCTCGGCGATGTCGTGCAGCGAAACGCCATCCGGGCGGGCGCCCTCGACCGGCCGTGGGGCGCTGTCGCCGGGGTTATCGCGGCCGCCGCCGCTCCCGGTATCATCGAGGTCATGGACAAGGCCGAGGCGGCCAAATCGGCGCCGCGGCCCGGCCGGTGAGCGATCCCCGAAAGCGGCCCGGGATTCCCGTTTACAGACTCATGACACGCTGATACATAGATCGCGCTCAAAAGCGGTGCCGCGGATCTCTGGGGGGAGGTCTCCATTGAGCGCGCCGTCCGCCGACTCGGGGGTCCGCCAGGGATGAAAATCCTCACCTGCAACAGCAACCGTCCTCTTGCCGAAGCCATATCCGCCTACCTGAATCTGCCGCTGACCAAGGCCAGCATCCGGCGCTTTTCGGATATGGAGGTCTTCGTCGAGATCGACGAGAACGTGCGCGGCGAGGATGTCTTCGTCATTCAGTCGACCTCCTATCCGGCCAACGACAATCTGATGGAGTTGTTGGTTACCCTGGACGCGCTCCGGCGCGGATCGGCCCGGCGCGTAACGGCGGTGGTGCCTTATTTCGGCTATGCCCGCCAGGACCGGAAATCGAGCCCCCGCTCGCCGATCTCGGCCAAGCTGGTGGCCAATCTGATCACCAGCGCCGGCGCCGACCGGCTGCTGACCCTCGATCTTCATGCCGGCCAGATCCAGGGCTTTTTCGATATTCCCGTCGACAATCTTTATGCCCAGCCGGTGTTCACCAAGGACATTCGCGACCGGTTCGACAACAACCACACCATGGTGGTATCGCCCGATGTTGGCGGCGTGGTCCGGGCGCGGGCCATCGCCAAGCGGATCGACGCCGATCTGGCGATCATCGACAAGCGCCGCGAGCGGGCCGGCGAATCCGAGGTGATGAACATTATCGGCGACGTGAAGGACCGGCGCTGCATTCTGATCGACGATATCGTCGATTCGGCGGGCACCCTGTGCAACGCGGCCCAGGCGCTCAAGGACGCGGGGGCGGATTCGGTCAGCGCCTACGTGACCCACGGCGTGTTGTCCGGCGGGGCGGTGGCGCGGGTTTCGTCCTCGCCGATGGAGACCCTGGTGACCACCGACAGCATCATGGCGACCGAGGCCGTGCGGGTCGCGCACAACATCTCTCAGCTGACGATCGCGCCGCTGATGGCCGAGGCGATCCGGCGGATTTCGGACGAGCATTCGGTCTCCTCGCTATTTGACTAATCCCCGTCAAACCACTAAAACGCGGCACTTTCCCGGCGGCGGCACCCCTGGAGGCCGCCGCATTTGATTGAGGAGCACGACGCATGGCTGACGCTTCGACGTTCAATGCCGAACAGCGTGACCGGGCCGGCAAGGGGGTGGCGCGGGCGCATCGGCGCGAGGGCCGCATTCCGGCGGTCATTTACGGCAACAAGATGGAACCGGTGATGATTTCCCTGGATGGGCGGGAGCTTTCGAAGCAGCTCTCCCAGACCGGCTTCTTCACCCGGGTCTTCGAGGTCAAGGTGAACGGCGACAGCCACGAGGTGCTGGCCCGCGACGTCCAGGTCGACCCCCTGACCGACCGTCCCCTTCACGTGGATTTCCTGCGCTTCGGCGCCGATACCAAGATCGCGGTGGAGGTGCCCTGCGCCTTTCTCAACGACGACGAGTCACCGGGCCTCAGGCGGGGCGGCGTGCTGAACGTCGTCCGCCGCGAGGTTGAATTGCTGTGCTCGCCGCTGAACATTCCCCAGGAGCTGACCTTCGACCTCACCGGTCTCGACATCGGTGATTCGATCCACATCAGCGCCATCGAACTGCCCGACGGCGTGACCCCGACGGTGACCGACCGCGACTTCACGGTGGCCACCATCGCCGCCCCGACCATCCAGGTCGAGGAAGAGCCCGAAGAGGATGAGGAAGGCCTCGAGGGTGAAGAAGGCGAAGAGGGCGTCGAAGGCGAAGAGGGCGAGGAGAGCGGCGGCGAAGAAGAAACGGACGGCGGCGAAGAGTAGTTCGACGCCCGGTCCGGCGTTTTTCGGGCGCCCGCCGGCGCGGGCCGCAGGAGGCAGCCATGTTGCTCTTGGTTGGTCTCGGCAATCCCGGGCCCAAATACGAGAACAACCGGCACAATGTCGGTTTCATGGCCGTGGACGCGCTGCACGACCGCTACGGCAAGGGTCCTTATCGCTCGAAATTCGGCGGCCGTCTGGCCGAGGCCGAGATCGGCGGCGAGAAGGTCCAACTGTTCAAGCCGGCCACCTACATGAACGCATCGGGCCGGGCGGTGCGCGGCGTCGCCCGGTTCTTCAAGATCAAGAACAAGGACGTGACGGTGCTCTACGACGAACTCGACCTGGTTTCGGGAAAGATCAGGGTCAAGCGGGGCGGCGGCGCAGCCGGGCACAACGGCATCAAGAGCATCAGCGCCAATATCGGTCCGGAGTTCAGGCGGGTGCGGATCGGGATCGGCCACCCCGGCGACAAGGACCGGGTGACCGGCCATGTGCTGGGGAACTTCACCAAGGCCGACCAGGGCTGGCTGAACGACCTGCTGATGGCCATCGTCCAGGCGGCGCCGGTGCTGGTGGCGGGCGATGACGCGCGCTTCATGTCCGACGTGGCGCTGATCACCAATCCGCCAAGGGAAAAATCGAAGCCCGGCGGCGAAAAGACGGCAAAGGAAAAAGACTAGGTGGGATTCACCTGCGGCATCGTCGGCCTGCCCAATGTCGGCAAGTCGACCCTGTTCAACGCGCTCACCGCCACCGCGCAGGCCGAGACGGCCAATTATCCGTTTTGCACCATCGAGCCCAACTCGGGCCGGGTGAACGTGCCCGACCCGCGCCTCGACCGGATAGCCGAAACCGCCGGCTCGGAGAAGGTGGTGCCGACCCAACTGGAGTTCGTCGATATCGCCGGCCTGGTCGAAGGCGCTTCCGAGGGCGAGGGGCTCGGCAACCAGTTCCTCGGCAATATCCGGGAAGTGGACGCCATCCTTCACGTGGTCCGGTGCTTCGCCGACGACGACGTCGCGCACGTTTCCGGCGGCATCGATCCCCTGGGCGACATCGAGATCGTGGAAACCGAGTTGATGCTGTCCGACCTGGAAAGCCTGGAACGCCGCCGCGAGCCGCTGGTCAAGAAATCCCGGGGGCAGGACAAGGAGGCCAAGGCGCAGCTCGAACTGGTCGACCGGACGCTCGAACTGTTGCGCGGCGGCAAGCCGGCCCGCGAGCTTCGAGTGGGAGAAAGCCAAGCCAAGGCGTTCCGGATGCTGCATCTGTTGACCTCGAAACCGGTGCTCTACGTGTGCAATGTCGAAGAGGATGCCGCGGCCGGGGGAAACGGCCATTCGGCCGAGGTCGCCGAATACGCCGCCGCGGCCGGCGCCGGCACGGTCGTCATCTCGGCCAAGATCGAGGCCGAGCTGTCGCAACTGGCCGGGGACGAGAAGCGGGAGTTTCTGGAAGCCATCGGCCTCGAGGAGACCGGCCTCGCCCGGCTCATCCGGGCGGGCTACGAGTTGCTGGGCCTGATTACCTTTTTCACCGCCGCGCCCAACGAGGCCCGCGCCTGGACCGTGACCGCCGGCACCCGCGCCCGGGACGCGGCGGGCGCCGTCCACACCGATTTCGCCCGCGGCTTCATCGCCGCCGAGACCATCGATGTGGACGACTATCTGTCCCTCGGCGGCGAGCAGCCGGCCAAGGATGCGGGCAAGATGCGCCAGGAGGGCCGCGACTACATTGTCGAGGACGGCGACGTCATCCTGTTCCGGTTCAACGTCTAAATCACGTGTGCCCAGATTATCCCGGCGGCGAGGGCCACCAGGATCAGCCCGGTCACCACGGAAATCCCCTTGGCGACCGATGGGGTCACCAGCCAGCGGCGCATCCGTTCGGCGGCGGCCACCAGCGCCGTCTGCCAGACGATGTTGATGGCGATCAGCGCGGCGCCGAGGACGGCCAGCTGGGCCGCGGTGTTGCCCTTCTCGACCACCACGAAGCCCGGCATCAGGGCCAGGAACAGCAGGATGATCTTGGGGTTGAAGACATTGGTCGTCATCGCGTCCCGCCACGCCTTGTGGACGCCGACCGAGGGACCGTCGCCGGTCAGCCCCAACTCCCCGCCGCCGCCGCGCAGGGCTTGGTAGCCGAGAAAAGCGATGTAGGCGGCGCCGGCGATGGCGACGCCCTTGAACAGCACCGGCGAGGCGGCGACGATGATCGACAGCCCCGCTGCCGCGGCGACGGTGTGGATGGTGAGGCCGAGCTGGACGCCGGCCATGGTGACCATGCCGATCCGCCCGCCGGACGCCATGGTGTAGCGGATGATCAGCACCGTGTCGGGCCCCGGCGAGACGACGATGACCGAGGCGGCGACGAGAAACGCGATCAGAACGGTGGGATCGACGGGCATGGTCCCACCGGTAGGTGGCGGTTTGGCTTTAGTCAAGCGCGGGAGGGGGGTAGCATGATCCCCGACCAACGTGCCTAGTAGGGAGGACCGACATGGCCGCCAGAAACAAACCCCCGTACCGCGCCGATCACGTGGGATCGCTGCTGCGCCCCGATGCGCTGCTGATCTCGCGCAACAAGTGGCACGACGGGGAAATCAGCCTCGATATGCTGCGCGAACATGAAGACGCCTGCATCGCCGAAGCGGTCAAGTTGCAGGAGGATGTGGGTCTGACGGCGGTCACCGACGGCGAGTTCCGGCGCGCCAGCTTCCACGTCGATTTCATCCAGAAGGTCATCAACATCGACGCGCCGTGGGACTTCGAGCGGGCGGTATCGGTCTCCGACGAGAACAAGGAGCATGAAGCCAGGAACGAAGCCAAGGCGACCCCCTTCGTGCCCAAGGTGGTCGGCAGGATGGCGCTGCCCGACGGCGGCATCGAGGTGGAAAACTACAAGTTCACCTCGTCGCTCACCGATCATCCGGTGAAGGTCACCCTGCCGTCGCCGACCATGACCCATTTCCGGGGCGGCCGCGACGCCATCGACAAGGAGGCCTATCCCGATCTCGATGGGTTCTTCGCCGATTTGTCCAGGCTCTATCGCGAGGAGTTGGCGCTGCTGGCCGAAGCCGGCTGCCGCTACGTCCAGTTCGACGACACCAACCTCGCTTATCTCTGCGACGAGAAGATGCGCCAGGGCGCCATCGACCGGGGCGAGGATCCGGACGAATTGCCGGCGACCTATGCGGCGCTGATCAACGAATCCATCCGCGACCGTCATCCCGACATGGCCGTCTGCGTCCACCTCTGCCGGGGGAACGCCAAGAGCCAGTGGTTCGCCTCGGGCGGCTACGAGCCGGTGGCCGAGAAGATGTTCAATCTCACCGACGTGGACGGATTTTTCCTCGAATATGACGATGAGCGCTCGGGCGGCTTCGAGCCCCTGCGCTTCGTGCCCGAGGGCAAGCAGGTGGTGCTCGGCCTGGTGACCACCAAACGCTCGGACTTGGAGAGCAAGGACGAGTTGAAGGCGCGGATCGAGGAGGCGTCCCAATACGTCGATGCCGATCAGCTCTGCCTCAGCCCCCAGTGCGGGTTTTCCTCCAACGCCATCGGCAATCTGGTGACGGTCAACGACGAAATCGCCAAGTTCCGGCTGATCATCGAAACCGCGGAGGAGGTCTGGGGCTGAGCCTCCCTGACAGCCGAGCCCGACCTGGCCTTGTATTAGGCACCGAAACGACGTACATACCTGTCTGGAAAAAGGGGTCGACGCAATGGTCCAGACAGACACGGCTCACAGCAAGCGCATCAACCTGCGGCTCAGCGAGACGGCGAAGCGGCGGATCGAACGGGCAGCCTCCGTCGAAGGCAAGACCGTCAGCGCCTTCATCCTGTCCAGCGCGCTGGAGACCGCCGAGAAGACGATCGACAGGCACGAGGCCCTGGCGCTTGCCCGCGACGACGCCTTGCGTTTCTTCGATGCCCTGGCCGATCCGCCGCCGCCGAACGACCGCCTTCGCGCGGCGCTGAAGGAACACGCAAGGCGCGTCGACTCGCGTTGACCGGACCCGATGCGCTTATTATCGAGCCGCTCGGCAGACGACACGACCGGGCGGCCTTTTCCTGCGGCCTTCCCGAACTGGATCGCTATCTGGCGCGTCAGGCCGGTCAGGATATCCGGCGCCGGATCGCCCGGGTGTTTGTCTGCACTGCCGACGACGCCGATGCCGTCCTCGGCTTCTACACCCTGAGCGCCCTGTCGATCGACCTCGCCTCGTTGCCCGATGACCTTACGCGGAAACTGCCGCGTCATCCGGTGCCCTGCGCCCTGATCGGCCGGTTGGCGGTCGACCGCTCGGCACATGGGCGCGGCCTGGGACGCCTGCTTCTCGCCGATGCGGTCAAGCGGACCGTGGCTGCCGGCGAAGCCGTGGCCATGCACGGCCTGATCGTGGATGCCGCGAACGAGGACGCGAAACGCTTCTACGAGGGGTTCGGCTTCCCGCCGCTCACGGACGACCCGATGCGTCTGTTCCTTCCACTCGGCCATGCCGCCCTGCAAGGCTCACAGAGGTAGCCGCCGGCATCGGCCCTACGCCGCCAGTTTGAGACCCTTCAGGATCTTCCGGCCCGAGCGGGCGAGGAGGGCCTTCTTCTCCTCGAGCCCGCGGTATTTGAGTTTGCCGTTCGCCTTCATCACCCGGCCGGCGATGAGGACCGTGTCGACGTTGGAGCCGTTGGCGTGGAAGACGACGCTCTCCACCGGGTCATGCACCGGGAACATGTTCAGATCGTTGCCGTTGATCAGGATAATGTCGGCCTGCTTGCCGGGCTTGAGGGAGCCGACCCGCCTATCGATGCCGAGGGACCTGGCCGCGTCGATGGTCGCCCAGCGGAGCGCCTCGATGGGCTTGATGGAGAGCGCCTGCACCGGCGCCTTGGTGCGCTTGGCGGCCGCCCGGTTGTCGATGTTGCGCTGGCTCTGCAGGGTCATCCGCATGACGGTGAACATGTCGCCGGAGATGTTGCTCTCCACGTCGACGCCCACCGAGAGCAGCCCACCATGGCCGCGCACGCGGCCCGTAAGCGGCGCGCCGTGGCCCATCTGCAGTTCGACCTCGGGCGTCACGGTGACCGACGCGCCGGTATCCAGGATCAGTTTGAGCTCGGCATCGGACAGGTAGACCCCGTGAACCAAATTGTGCCGCTTGTCCAGAAGTCCCGCCTTGGCGAGCTTTTTGTATCCGTCCTTGTTCATCCGGTTCGGCGCGCCCCAGACATGGGCGCTGACCAGCAGATCGAACTCCTTGGCGAGCCTGAAGTCGTGCTCCGTCACTTCCCAGGTGGAAAAGTCGGGGCCGAGCACCGCCATCCCCAAGGTGATCAGCCGGTCGTCCGAGGCGAAGGGGCCTTTCCGCAGGCGCTCGATCTCGGACCGGGGGTGCGGGATATGGGTATAGGGCGTCTGGTTCTTCCCGGCGTCCGGCTTCGGCGAGCCATGGCCGAACACCGCCCGGATGCCCGATTCCCTCAAGCCCTCGATAGCCGCGTCGGTGTGCCCGGGGGTGGCGTTGTTGTGGCACCAGTCGAAGATGGTCGTCGCGCCGTTGGCGATCTGGTTGAGAGCCCCCACCAGGTTGCCGAGATAGGTGTCGTTGGCGGTGTAGCGGGGCGCGATGGTGGCGTGCATGTGATGGAGGTATTCGGGGATCGACCAGTTGCCGGCGACCCCCCGGATGCCCGTCTGCCAGGTATGCAGGTGCGCGTTGACGAAGCCCGGCATGGCGATCATGCCGGCGGCGTCGATGACCTTGGCGCCCGGCGAACGGACGGCCCCGCCGATCTTCTCGATTTTGTCGCCGCTGATCAGGATATCGCCCTTGGCGAGGTTCTTGATGCCGCGGTCCATGGAAATGACGGCCGCACCCTTGATCAACGTCTTGGACATAACCGGAGGCTCCCTGAAATTCGTCGGTTGTCATCGAGGATTGATGTGGGTAGCGGCGTTGGGCTACCCTTCCCGTCAACAAATCATGCGCCCGCAGGGAGGGCAAGTATGAAGGGAGAACGCCATGCCGGACTCGGTCTTGAATCTGAATTTCCTGTCCCACGGGACACTCGAATCCCGCGATCTGGATAAAATCCGCGAGTTCTACGAGAAGTTCCTGGGCCTCGACGTGATCCGGACCAGCAACATTTCGCTGCTCATCAGGCTGGGCGGACCCAACACCATTGCCGTCGTCTACAACCCCAAGAAGCCGGACATGCCGTTCCTCAATCACAACGGCCTCGATGTCGAAACCCAGGAAGAGGTGGACGCGGCCTATGAGCTGACGGTCAAGCATCAGGAGGAGTGGGGCATTTCACAGCTCCGCAAGCCCCGGCTGCAGCACGGCACCTACTCGTTCTTCTTCAAGGACATGGACGACAATTGGTGGGAAATCCTCTCCAATCCCAAGGATGGCTACTCCTGGCTGTTCGAGAAGGGCGATCAGGAAGGCCGCGGCCATCTGGACGAAAAATTCGACCGCCCGGGAATGAGCGCCGCCGAGTAGCGCTCAGAGCCAGACCGTCGACAGCCACGGGAACATGATCAGGATGATGGTGACGAACAGCATCATGATCACGTAGGGGAAGGCGCCGGCGAAGATCTGATTGAGCGTCACCGTCGCGTCTTCGATGGTACTTCGCACCACATAGACGGCGATACCGAAGGGCGGCGTCAGCAATCCCATCTCGACCGCGATCACGGTGACGATCCCGAACCAGATCAGGTCGCCGCCGAAGGCGCTGACGATGGGCAGCACGATGGGCAGCAGGATCAGCATCATCGAGATGGAATCCAGGAACATCCCGAAGATGATCACCAGGATCACGTAGAGGACGAGGAACCCGGCGAAACCCAGATTGGTCGCGCCGATGAACTCGCCGAGGGACTGGGGAAAACCGCTGAGCGCCAGCATTCGGCCATAGATGTTGGCCGCCAGGATCAGGAACAGAACGCTGACCGTGGTGTGGCCGGTCTCGATCAGTACGTTCCACAGCTTCTTCCATGTCAGCCGCCGCTTGAGGATCGCGATGATCAATGCGCCGGCGGCTCCGATCGCGCCCGCTTCCACCGGCGTGAACAACCCGCCATAGATGCCGCCCATGACGACGACGACCAGCAGCAGGATGGGCAGGATTTTCCAGAACGCGGTGGCGACGCTCTCGCCCTCTTCATCACCGTCGTCGTCCCTCGGCCGGCCGACGAAATCGGGGAAGAAGTGGGCCATGCCGACGATGGAAACCGCCATCACCAGGGCCAGGATGATGCCGGGGATGATGGCGGCCAGGAACAAAAGCCCGACCGACTGCTCGGCGACGAAGGCATAGACGATCAGCAACAGGCTCGGCGGGATCAGCATCCCCAGCACCGACGACCCCGCCACCGTGCCGACGGCGAATTTCCGGGTGTAGCCGTTGCGTATCATGTGCGGCGTCGCGACCTTGGTGAACACGGCCGCAGACGCGATGGAGGAGCCGGTAATGGCGGCGAATATGGCGTTGGCGAACACCGTCGCGACGCCCAGTCCGCCCTTGATCTTTCTGAGCAGCCAGCGCGCCACGTCGAAAGTGTCCTTGCCGATATCGGATTCGCTGATCACCAGACCCATCAGGACGAACAGGGGAACGACCCCGAGGAAGAAGTTGCGCAGGAATTCGTTGGACGCCAGCTTGACCGCATTGACGGCGATGTTGGGGTTGTCCAGCATGATCCAGATGCCGAAGAAGCCGAGCAGGATGAGGGCAACGCCGATATGGATGCCCATGAAGATCAGGATCAGCATGCCGACGATGGAAACGGCGCCGACGGTGACCTTGCCGAAGTCGGCTTGGAACATCCCCGCAATGGCGGCGATGACCGCGACGACGATCAGCAGATTCAGCCAGCCGACCTTCTCGTCCGGGCTCTCGGCGCGGTGCCTGCGATAGGCGGCGGCGGCATCCGATAAATGTTCGAGTGTCAGCACCAGATACTTGACGGCGACCATGACGGCGCCGGTCAGGATGATCAGCCGGAGCGGCCAGACCAAAATCGTGAACTCGCCTTCAACGCCGAATTTCAAGTCCGGCCAGGATTCCTCGAGCTTGTCCCGCGTGCCGAAGGCGATCAGGCCGAAGACGAACATCCCGGCGGCACTGAAGATGGCGTGAAACAGGGCGCCGACCACCGGCCGCTTTTCGACCAGCGGGTCGATGTACATCTCGGCGCGTGCGAACCGTCCCACGTGAAGCGAGTGGGCGAGTTGGAGAAATACGGCGCCGGCCAGCGAATAGGCGACAATCTCGGCAACGCCCCGGATAGGCGCATTAAAGAACCCGCGCGCGATGACGTCGGTACAGATGAGGAATGTCAGGCCGAATACCCAGACACTGCCGATACCGTTGGCAACGGATATGAATTGAGAAAACAGAGCGGAAAGACGCTGAAACACATTCAGCGTCTTTCCCTCGGTCGATGATCCACCTGAGCCGGTGGATTCCAATTACTTGTCCCAGTCGCGAAGCGGTTTTTCGCCGCGGGCCCGCATGCCGTCCATATAGACTTTCAGCACTTTGCCGGCCGGCAGGCCGCGGGCTTCCGTCTTTTTGACCCACTCGGCGGCAATGTTCGGGACGCTTTGCGCCCACTGGCGCTGCTGATCCATGGAAAGAACGGAAACGCTCACTTTCGGGTTCTTTTTCATGGCGCCAACGGTCTTGTTGTAAAACCCGATAACCCGCTTGGCGACCCAATCGCCGTACTCGTTACCCAATTCCAGGAACATTTTCTGCAATTCGGGGGGAAGCTTCTTCCACGTATTGAGGTTCATGGTCAAAGCGCCCGGGAGGGCGCCGCCCATCTGGAGCTGGGTCAGATCCGGCGCCACTTCGTGCAACTTGAACGGCAAAATACCCGTGGTCGGCGATATGACGCCGTTGGCGACGCCCGTCTTGATGCCGTTGTAGTACACGGGCAGACCGGCATCGATACCGATCGCACCGGTGCCCTCGACCCAACGGGCGACCGCGCCGGGCGCGAAGAGCTTCAACCCCTTGAGGTCCGCAACCGATTTGATCGGTTTTTTGGTCATGAGGATGTAGGCATCGGTGGCGAACACACCCAGGAGCTTTTGATTGTACTTGGTCCACTGCTGGTTCATTGCCGGAATTTTTTCGTGCAGTTCCCGGCCGATTTCCAGCAGCGCCTGGACGTTCGAGGTGCCGAACGGGGCGAAGTAGGTGACATTGTGGAGCGGCATCTTGTTCGGCTCCCACAGGGTGCCGACCCAGCCGACGTCGGCCAGCCCGTCCTGGACGCCCTCCAGCGTGTTCTTGAAGTTGTACAAGACGCCCGAATAGGCCTCGGTCCACTCCAGCGTGTGTCCAAGCGCCTTGGCGCGTTTGGTCGATTCCGGAACGATCAAGTCGCGGAGCGCGACGGCCCACGGGACGATCGGGGGGTGGCTCGATCCCGCTGTAAGTTTGAATGTGGCGGCTTGTGGCTGACCCGTGACCGCAAGCGCCGTGAACGCGGCGGCGGCAACACCAAGGGCCAATCCCTTGAAGGATTTGGGCATTTAGTCTCTCCCTGTTCGTCCAGCAGGTTGGTCGTCGACCGTGCCACCGGCTGGACACTGCGGAAAACCGGCACGGCAATCGATTGCAGGGCGGATTGTCTGTCAGATCGTTTCGATTTTCAATACCATTCGTGCCGGGACAATATTCCCCCGGCCGGTTTGGATGAGGAGGGGTCGAGGGGATCGCCCGGACCGATGGATTCGCCCCGGCCGGGCCGAAAAAGCGTCGAATGCGCCGAGAGGGCGGCGTCAGCCGGTCTCTTCCCGGTAGAGATTGAGCTTTTCCAGCACCTGACGGTCCGAGATGACGATCATCGACGCCTGGCCGGTCGAAGCGGTGTGCGACGCCCATGACCAATGGGGAATGGTGAAGACATCCCGTTCGCTCCACTGGTGTGTCGCCTTGCCGATCTTGCTCGTTCCCGATCCCTTGATGACCACGCACACGGCGTTGGCCGTCGAGCGGGCTCTCGCCGTCGGCTTCCCCTTGCCGAGCGACAGCACCCGGGAGTCATGGGTCGGCAGGATGTCCTTGCCGTCGACCGGGCTGGTGTAACGAACGGTCCGCGAGCCGTCCTCCTGCTCGGGGGCTTCTTCGAGGACGGCGGCGACGTCCTCCCAGCCATAGCGCAGCCGCGGAGAGTGACGGACATCCGCGAGGCGGGTGACCGGCGCCAATCCCGCTTTTTCATAAACGTTGTCGGACAAGGTCGAACTGTTGGCCGGATAGCGGTCCCCGGGGCCCATCTTCATGTCGCCGAATACGGCGTCCAGCTGGCCGACCAGCGGCAGATCGAGCACGTCCAGCCAGATCGCTCTTTGGCCGCTGTCGTTGTCATGACAATGCCAAGTCCAGTTGGGCGTGATGATCAGATCGCCGTCGTACATGTCGCAGCGTTTTCCGTCGACGAACGTCCCGCCGCCCCGGCCTTCCAATATGACGCGGGTCGCCGCCGGGGTATGCCGGTGGGGCGGAGTTTTCTCGCCCGGGTTTACGCACTGGTAGGCGGCGACGATATTGCTCGTGGTCGCCATGCGGCCGTCGAGATGCGGGTTCTTGAGAATCAAAACCCGGTGATCGGCCTTCTTGCCCCGTACAAGCTCGGCCGAGCGCTCGATCAGCGGCAGCATGTCGTCCCATTTCCAGATCACCGACGGCTCCGTCCGATTGGGCTCGTCCATGACCAGGTCCTCGTAGATATCCCACAACGGGGCCAGGTCGTTGGCCTGCATCTCCTCGAGAAATTCCTTCATGACAACCTCTATCGCTGCCCTCTCTATCGCTAACCTGGCCCCGCCGAAAAGTGAGGGATGACTTTCTCACCGAACAACCGGATGGAGGCCTCCGCCGTCTCCACGTCCATGCCGAAATAATTGACCTGCATGGACAATTCATCACACCCGCCGCAGGCCGCATCGAAGGCCCCGAGCTGTTCGATGATTTCCGATGGCGTGCCGACGAAGGCCGCGCCGCACTCGATCTGACTTTCCATGGTCTGCGCCAGAATTTTCTCCCGCATCTTGTCATAATTCTTGTACGCATCCGAGGGCGATCCGTCGCCGTACTCGGCCATCGCATCGGCAATGGCCGCGAAATGGCCCTCGATCAGCGGCTTGGCGGTGCGCCGCGCCACGTCGCCGTCCTCATGACAGAACATGAACACCGCCATCATCATCCTGGGCGACCCCTCGTGGCCCGCCGCAGCCCATGCGCCGCGGTAGGTTTCGAGAAGCGCGATGGGATCGGAGCCGACGCCCGGAATTGCCATGATCCAGTGCCCCATGGCGCCGGCGCGCTCGAACGACGCCGGCGTGCCCACCGCGGCGACGTAGAAGTTGGGCCGCGGTTTCTGCGTGGGGCGGGGAAAGGTGGTCACGTTCTCGAAGCTGTGAAACCTGCCGGAACTGCTGACGTTCTCTTCCTCGAGCAGCAGCTGAACCTGCGCGATGCCCTCTTCGAAACGCTCGACGCTCTCGTCGATGTCGACCTCGAAATGCCTGAACTCCTGCGGCAGGAACGCGCGCGCAAAGCCAATGTCCAGGCGGCCGCCGCAAAAAGCATCGAGCATGCCCAGATCGCTGGCCAGTTTCAGCGGACTGTTGAACGCCGGCAGAACGGCGCCGGTCACCATGCGGGCGGTCCTGGTGTGCTGGGAGGCGGCGGTCAGGAAAACGATCGGGTTCGAGCTGTAGCCTCCCCAATGGTGGAAGTAGTGCTCGACCGTGCGGACGTGCGAGAACCCGTACTCGTCGCACAGGCCGATCAGATGCATGGCCTCCCGATAGTATTGATCGGGCGGCTTCACGTCCTCGCGGATATCGGGGAAAAACTGAAAACCGAATTGCATTTTCAGCGGGTATTCTTCCAGTGCCGGTAGGCGGCGGTGAAATCCTGGCCCGCGCCCTCCGCCGCCAGGGCGTCTCGCCATAAATTCTGAATGAGGGTCGCGACGGGCGCGTCGACCCCGATCTGTTTGGCGAGGTCCCCGGCGATGCCCACATCCTTGGCCATCAGGGACAGACCGAACCCGAATGCGAACGTTCCGGGTAGCACGTGATCCTTGATCGAATTTTCGGTGTTGAAGTTCCGGCCGGTGGAGACGTTGATGATGTCGATCATGGTGGCCGGATCGAGGCCGAACTTCTCGCCCACCAGCATGGCTTCGGCGGCGGCGGTGAATCCGGCGGCGAAGACATAGTTGTTGAGCGCCTTCATGGCGTGGCCGCTGCCCAGCGGGCCGGTGCGGAACAAATTTCCGCCCAAGACCTCGAGGACCGGCGTCGCTCTTCCGATGGCATCCTCGTCCTCGCCGCCGATCATGATGGTGAGCGTGGCGGCCTCGGCGCCGAGTACGCCGCCCGAAACCGGGGCGTCGATCAGAACGATGTCATGGGCCGCCAGTTCGGCGCCCAGCTCCCGGGTGCCGACGGGCGCGGACGAGCTCATGTCCACCACGATGGCGCCCGGCCCGAGACGGCCGGCCAGTCCGCCGTCCATTTCCATCAGCACCGCGCGAACGTCCGCCCCGGTGGGCAGCATGGTGACGATAATCTCGCGGTCCCCGCCAATCTCGCCGATATGGGCGGCGGCGGTGCCGCCGTGCTCCTGGACAAACGAAGCCGTCCGCGCCGCATCCAGGTCGAACACGGTGACCGCGTGACCCGCCTTGGCCAGGTGGGCGGCCATGGGCCAGCCCATACTGCCGATGCCGATAAACCCGATATTCAAGGGACCAAACTCCGCGTGGTGATTTAGACCCCGCCCCAGATCTCGTTGGCGGTGGCGACCACCAGCTCCAGCTTCCGGCGCTGGTCGTCCATGGTGATCTTATTGCCTTCCTCGGTGGATGAGAAGCCGCACTGGGGCGCGATGCCCAGCTGATCCATGTCGGCGTACCTCGCCGCCTCGTCGAACTTCCGTTTGAGGTCGTCCAGGGGCTCAAGCTCCGGCGTCTTGGTGGTGATGAATCCGGGCAGCACCCGTTTGTCGCCCTTGGGCAGCAGGCGGAGCGGCTCCAGCCCGCCGGCGCGGTCGGAGTCGTACTCCATGAAGAAGACATCGGCGTCCGTCTTGTTGAAGATGGCGTCCGCCGCCGGATCGTAGGCGCCCTCGGCGATCCAGGTGGACAGGAAATTGCCGCGGCAGAGATGCATGCCGATGGTCATGTCGTCGGGCCGGTCCTTGATCGACTCGTGCATCATCCAGGCGTACTTCTCGATCAGTTCGTCCGGATCATCGCCGCCGGCCTCTTTTTCCGCCCGGATCTTCGGATCGCACAGATAGGCGAAGAAGATGTCGTCCAACTGCAGATAGCGGCACCCGGCCCGGTAGAAGGCGTCCACCGCCTGGGCGTAGGTCTTGGCGATGTCGGCGAACAGGACGTCCGGGTCGGCGTATTCGGGCGGTCGGATATCCGATTTGAGCAAACGGAAGTGACAGGCGCTGGGGCCGGGGATGGAGACCTTCGGTACCTTCGCCGCCACCGAGGCCAGGTAGGTGAAGTGCGCGATCATGGGATGATCGGCGGGGAACGACAGGGGGCCCGAGATCACGGGGACGACCGCCAGGGCAAAGGTGCCGACGGCCCCGTCCGTGGACCGTTCCACCAGATCGAGCCCATCGAGCCCGGCCATGAAATCATAATGCCAATAGGCGCGCCGGAACTCGCCGTCGGTGACCACCGGCAGGCCGAGTTCCTCCTGGAGCCTGACCGCCTCGATGATTTCCGCGTCCTCGGCCTCCTTGAGGTCGGCGGGTGTTTCGCCCTGGCCGAAGCGGGCCAGCGTTCCCTGTTCGAAGAGCTGCTCCCGCGCCCGCTTGACCCGTTCCGGCCGAAGCAGGCTGCCCACGTGATCGGCCCGCGGCCGGATTTTCCCGTTCGTCATTTGGAATGCCCCCTGGTGGTTGGCGAATTTCAGTATAGGAACCCGCCTGTTGCCGCCAAGCAGGTTTTGACGTCCGGGATTGGGACGATGCCCACGGCCCGTGCGGTCTCGGTTTTCGCCCGGGGCCGGTGTGCTAGCATCGCAGCAGCAATCACCTTCGAACGGGACTTCACCATGCTCACCGCCACCAAGGACATCGTCATGCCCACCACCATCATCGGCTCCCTGCCGCGGCCGAGCTGGTATACCGAAAACCTGGCGGGACGAACGTTCCTTCACGCCATGCTCGACAGCCGGTTCCGCGAGCAGTACACGGATGCGGTTTCGGTCTATTTGCGGGAACAGGAGACGGCGGGGCTCGATATCTGCACCGACGGCGACGCCCACTACGACGAGGAGGTCGGCGGGCAGAGCTGGACCAGCTATCCGCTCTACCACATGGACGGGTTCGACCGGAAAAATCCGGCACCGGCCATCATGAGGACCGGCGGCGTCGGCTTCCCCATGGGCCACATCCTCCACGACTATCTCGAGGCCCGGATCATGCCCAAGCTGGTGGGGCCGGTCGGCCGCGGCGACCTGCAATACACCGCCATGTGGAAGACGGCCCAGCGCCTGACCGACAAACCGGTGAAGTTCGGCACCATCACGCCGGAGCTGCTGGCGGCGGCGGTCGACGACGAATACTACCCGGATCCGGTGGAACGCATTCACGCGCTGAGCGCGGCGATGAACGAAGAGCTGACCGAACTGGCGGACGCCGGCTGCCCGGTGATCCAGATGGAGGAGCCGCAAATCCACATGATCCCGTCCCGGGGCAAGGTGTTCGGCAAGCTCGACATGGCCGAGATGGTCGAGGTGTTCAACAGCACGGTGAAGGGCCTCCGCGACAAGACCGAGGTGTGGTGCCATACCTGTTGGGGCAACCCGTCGCAGCAGCGGATGTTCAAGGAAATCCAAAGCTACGCGCCGGCCCTCGAACACCTGAATCAGGTGGATGCGGATGTAATCACGTTTGAATCGTGTTCGTCCGGCCGCATGGACCTGGAGGCCATCGGCCAGCACATCACCGAGAAGAAGGTCGCCATCGGCGTGATCGACCACCATTCCCTGCAAGTGGAGAAGCCCGAGGACGTGGCCGATCATATTCGCGAGGCGCTCCGGCATATTCCCGCCGAACGCCTCGTGATCGCGTCGGACTGCGGCATGGGCCGGGAAGGAATGGCGCGGCGGCACGCCCGCTACAAGATGGTCTCCCTGGTCCTCGGCACCAACATGGTCAAGAAGGAGCTGGGCCTGCCGGAGGCCGACTGCCTCGCCGCCGACGGCCGTTACTCCCTGGTTAAGACGGAGTAGCGGCCCGGCGTTGTTCCGGCCGGCCGGTGCGATTAATCTGCCGGGCGGACGGCTCTTTCGAACACGGCAAACGAGCCCGGCAAAGGGGGGCAAGGACATGCTGGACCAGGCGCAAGGCTATACCACCCGGGACATGGAGTATCTGCGGTTCGGCGACCGCGGGATCGGCCTCAGGTTGTTCACGCCGGACGGGAAGGGACCCTTTCCCCTCGTCGTCGATATTCATGGCGGGGCCTGGAACATGAGTGATTTCAGGAGCTGCCAGGACCGGGACGAAGTGTTGGCCGGGGCCGGTCTCGCCGTGGCGGCCATCGATTTCCGCCAGGGACCGGACAAGTACCCGTCGTCCCTGGCCGATATCAACTACGCGATCCGCTGGCTGAAGTCGAAGGCGGAGGCGTTCCATATCGATGCCGGGCGGGTCGGGATTTCCGGCCAGTCGAGCGGCGGACATCTCGCCATGTTGGCCGCCATGCGGCCCGCCGATCCCCGCTATACGGAGCTTCCCGTGGAGGGCGCCGGTCCGGAGATCGATGCGGCAGTCCGCTGCGCGGGGGTGTGCTGGCCGGTGATCAACCCCCTGTCCCGATACCGCCATGCCGTCCGGACCATTGAAAGCGGCGAGAACGCCGATTGGGCCGGGGAGCTGCCGGAGTTTCACCACATCTATTGGGGGACAGAGGAGGCGATGGAGGAAGGCAATCCGATGCTGGCTCTGGAGCGGGGCGAGGACGTGGAGACGCCGCCCGCCATGTGGGTTCAAGGGCGGCCGGATATCGTGCACGACTACCGGGACCTGTCCTCCGGCGCCGCGCTGAACGAGCCGGAGCGGTTCGCCGCCAACTACCGCGCCGCCGGCGGCGAGATCGAGGTGGTGTACGTCGAGCAGGCGCGCCGCGGAACCGAAACGTCGTGGAACCCGCTGGCCGAATTCTTTCTTGAACATTTGGGGTGAAAGCCATGAAATTGAACCAGCCGCTCGTGCGCAGGGACCCGAAGACATGGTGAAGGGTCCGTTCCGCGCCGATCACGTCGGCAGCCTGCTGCGTCCGCCGGAGCTTCTCGAGGCCCGCGAGCGATTCAAGAACGGTGAGGCGGATGCCGGCGCCCTTCGCGAGGTCGAGGACCGGCTGATCCGCCGTGCGGTAAAGCTGGAGGAGGAGACCGGCATCCAGTCGGTGACCGACGGCGATTACCGCCGCGAATCCTGGTCCAACGATTTCCTGGACGCCATCGAAGGCGTGAAGAGCGCCTCGCCGCCGTCCCAGCGTTCCGGCGATCACCACACGACCGAGGTCGGCGGCGTGGTGACGACCTTCAAGCTCCCTGCGCCGACCACTTACGGCAGACTGGGCTGGCCGGCGGACGGCATTCAGCGCGGTTCGTTCAACTTCCTCAAGGGCGAAACCTCCCGCACGCCCAAGGTCACCATGCCGTCGGTGAGCATGCTGCATTTTCGCGGCGGCCGGGGCGGCGTTTCCGAGGAAGCCTATCCGGACATGGAGGAATTCTTCGCCGATGCCTCCGGGATTTGGCGCGCGGAAATTCTCGACCTCGCGGCGCAGGGCTGCCGCTACGTGCAGCTCGACGACACCAACCTCGCCTACCTCTGCGACGACCGGCTGCGGGAAAACGTGCGCGAGCTGGGCGAGGACCCGGACGAACTGCCCCACCTCTATGCCCGGCTGATCAACGATGCCATCGCCGGCCGGCCGGACGATATGGCCGTCACAATTCACCTCTGTCGGGGCAACTCCTTCAGCCGGGGCCACGCCGAGGGCGGGTACGAACATGTGGCCGAGGCGATCTTCAACGAGGTCGAGGTGGACGGGTTCTTCCTCGAATATGACGACGAGCGCTCGGGCGGGTTCGAGCCGCTGCGTTTCGTTCCCAAGGGACCCGGCGGGCCCAAAATCGTCCTCGGCATCGTCACCTCCAAGTTCGGCGAACTGGAGGACAAGGACGGCCTCAAACGCCGCCTCGACGAAGCCGCCCGGTACATGCCCCCGGAACAGATGTGCCTCTCGCCTCAATGCGGGTTTGCCAGCCACACGGGCGGCAACCTGCTGAGCGAGGAACAGCAATGGGCCAAGCTCCGCCATTGCGTCGAAGTGGCCGAAGAGGTTTGGGGCACCGCGATCTAGGCCATTCCCCCGATTCGGTAAGCTGGAGAAATAGACTGGAGGGACAGCGTGGAGTTCTTCGCCTGGGGGGTGAACCATCCGGGAGTCGCCGACAAGCGCTCGGCGATCATCCGCGAACACTGGGACTTCATCGACCGCTACAAGGACAGGCTGATCGCGCGGGGACCGGTGCTCGATCCCGGCGACCCGTCGCGGGTCACCGGCTCCATCCATATCGCGGAGCTCGATGACTGGCGGGAGGCCCGGCGCTTCGTTCATGAGGAGCCGTTCCACCAAGCCGGTTTGTTCGAGCACGTGCTCATCCGGCGTTTCGAGCTGGAACTCGGCCGCACGCAGTTCGAATTCGAGAGCGCGGGCGGTCTGCCCCGCTTCTTCATCTATTGCCCCGCGGCCCCCGGCAACGAGGCCGGCCGGGAGCGGGCCGCCGGCGAATACGGCGCCTATTGCGCCGGGTTCGATGCGAATTTCCTGTGCCGCGGCGCGCTGCTCGACGACCGGGGCGGCTGGGCCGGCAGCATCTATTTGATGGAGATGGCGGACACGGACGCCGTCGACGGATTCCTGGAAGGCGAGCCCTACCGCGAGGCCGCGCTCTATGGCGGCGTGGAGGTCCACCGGTGGACCCCGGGCGGGCCCGAAAACCTCAACCGGCAGGGCGAGCTTGCCTGAGGGCCCGTGACCCCGATAACCTGCCCGTATGCCGCCGCCGCTGGAAACGCTCCCGCCGGGATTTCCGCCCATCGAGGTCAAGGTCTGCCAAGCCTCCCGGCGCGAGCCCGGCTACATGATTCTTTCCCTCGGCCGGGGCACCCGCGCCGTCCAGCAGAGATCCGACTTCGAAGCCCTGGTCGCCCTCGACCGGGAGGGCCGGCCGGTCTGGTGCCGGCAGTTCGCCTCGTCGGTGATGGATGTGAAGCGCACGCCCCGCAATACGCTGCTGGCGGTCACCACGGACGGTTGCATCCAGGAGATCGACACGGGCGGGGCCACCTTGCGAAAGTGGAGCACGCCGGGCGCGTCGCCGGCACTGGCGGGCAATGAAATCCCGGTCGACACCCTCTATTTCCATCATGCGGTCCGCGAGCTGCCCGATGGAAGTCTGGCGGCGCTCTCCATTTCCGCCCGCGAATTCGATGACTACCCTCTCAGCCTGAAGGACCGCGAAGCCGGCCGGGGAAAACGCAAACTGGTGGCCGATGTGCTGGTCGAATTCACCCCCGACGGCGAGGTGGTCCGCGCCCACGATTTTTTCGACATTCTCGATTCGCGCCGGACCGCCTACGGACTGGACGCCCCGTTCTGGACCGTTTGCGGCGTGGTGCCCGGCGGCGCCGACCTGACCCATGCCAACGGTCTCGTCCACGACCCCGCCGACGACAGCTTCATCGTCACGGTCCGCCACCAGGATTGTCTGATCAAGATCGACCGGGCGACCGGCGCGCTGAAATGGATCCTGGGCGCGCCGGAGGGCTGGACCGGGGACTGGGCGGACAAGGTGCTCGAGCCGATGGGCGAAACGTCGTGGCACTGGCATTCCCACGATCCGAGCATCATGGCCGACGGATCGGTCCTGCTGTTCGACAACGGCGAGAGCGGCGCCTTCCCGCCGGCGCCGCCCCGCGACCTCGACGACTGCGTTTCGCGCGCCATCGCCTACCGCGTGGACGAGGCGGCGGGCACGGTGGAGCAGGTATGGTCCTTCGGCGGTCCGGAACACGGGACGCCGTACTCCATGTACATCAGCGGCGCCTATGAACTGCCGGCGACCGGCAATGTCTTCGTCACCTTCGGCGGCATCATCCTGGGCCCCGGCGGCGAGCGGGTCCACCTGCCGCCGGCGGGCCACGGCTCGGCGGAAATCTACGAGGTCACCCGCGCGGACGATCCGGAAATTCTGTTCCACGCCGCGATCGACAACCGCCACACCGACGAGGAGGTCGGCTGGGGGGTCTTCCGCGCCGAATGGGTGCCGGAGGATTTCTTCGGCGGCTAGGGGCCGTCATCCTCCGCTTGTCCCGGCCCCTCCGGTCTGACAGAACCGTCGGCGATGAAACTGCTGCTCAACAACGGCTATTTGATGATCGTGATCACCGCGATCGCGTGGTCGGGCAACTCCATCGCCGCCCGCGCCGTCCATGAGGCGGTGCCGCCCATCGGCCTCGCGTTCTGGCGCTGGGCGGCCACGGTGCCCATCTTCCTGGTCCTCGCCTGGCCCCATTTGAGACGGGATATCCCGGAGGCTATCGCCAACTGGAAAATCCTCGTGGTGCTGAGCGTGCTGTCGGTGAGCGTCTATAATTCGTTCCTCTACATCGGCCTCAATTCGACGACGGCGACCAACTCGTTCCTGATCAACACCTCCCGCCCCGTGATCATCGTGATCCTGTCGCTGATCGTCCTGCGGCTCGCGGTCACCGGCCAACAGGCCGCCGGGCTGGCGCTCGGCCTGGTCGGCACCGCGGTGATCGTGGCCCGGGGCGATCCAGGCGTCGTCGCGGCGCTGGATTTCGTGCCCGGCGATCTGTGGGTCCTGGCGGCGACCGTCTCCTGGGCGCTGTACACGGTCTATCTGCGCAAGCGCCCCAAGATCCGTCTCGCCAGTTTCATGTTCCTGACCGCAATCATCGGCCTCGCCGTGCTGGCGCCGTTCTATTGGTGGGAGCATGTCTACGTCCGCCCCGTGCCCCTGGCCCCCGAGACCTTCTGGGCGGTGGCCTATCTTTCCGTCGTCGCCTCGGTGATCGCCTATATGGCCTACAACCGGGCGGTGGAAATCCTGGGCCCCAACGTGGCCGGCCTGACGTCCTATCTGCTGCCGGTGTTCGGCGTCACCTTGGCGATCCTGCTGTTGGGCGAGAGCTTCCGGCTGTTCCACGCCGCCGGTATCGCCCTGCTGCTCACCGGCGTCTATCTGGCGACCAAGGCCAAGGGGTAGTATAAGCCCCGCATGCCGAATACTTCCAAAGACCTGATCCTCACCGAGCGCGACGGCGCCGTCGCCACCGTCATCCTCAACCGGGCGGACAAGCTCAACGCCCTGAACAGGGAGATGTGGGCGGGCGTCGGCAAGGCTTTCCGGGCTCTCGACGGCGACGAGACGATCCGCTGCGTCATCCTCAGGGGCGCCGGCGAGACGGCCATGGGGCCCGGCGCCGACATCGCCGAGTTCGCCGAGGCGCGGAGCAATGCGGAACAGGCGGCGGAGTACGGCGGGCTGATGCACGCGGCCATGCAGGCGATCCGCGACTGCCGTCATCCGACGGTGGCGCAGATCCACGGGCTCTGCGTCGGCGGCGCGCTCGAACTGGCTCTGTCGTGCGATATCCGCATTTGCGGCGAGGGCTCCCGGTTCGGCATTCCCGTCAACCGGCTGGGTCTGGTGATGGCCCATCCGGAGATCGAGGCGCTGGTCGGCCTGGTCGGCCGCTCGACGGCGCTGGAAATACTCTATGAGGGCCGGGTGTTCGATGCCGCCGAAGCCAGGGACAAGGGCCTGGTGAACCGGGTGGTGGCCGACGACCGGGTCGCCGGCGAGGCCCGGGATGCCGCCGGGCGCATCGCCGGGGGCGCGCCCCTGGTCAACCGCTGGCACAAGAAATTCGTCGACCGCATCCTCGCCGGCGGCGAATTGTCGGCGGAAGAAGCGGCGGAGGGCTTCGCCTGCTTCGATACGGACGACTTCAAGGAGGGCGTCCGCGCCTTCCTCGCCAAGGACAAGCCGGACTTCAAGGGCGAATAGGGGCGAGCAGCATGGGCGGCCTGCTGGACGGTATCCGGGTGATCGAGCTCAGCCACGTGATGGCCGCCCCCACCTGCGGGCTGCATCTCACCGACATGGGCGCCGACGTGATCAAGGTCGAGCGGCTGCCGGACGGCGACACCGTTCGCCGGAACGGGCCGTTCGTCGACGGCGAGTCCGCCGGGTTCGCGATGATGAACCGGGGCAAGCGGGGCGTGGCGCTGGATCTCCGCTCCGGCGAAGGCCGCGCTATCCTGCGGCGGCTGGCGGACCGGGCGGACGTGTTTATCGAGAACTACCGCCGGGGCGCCATGGAGCATTACGGCGTCGGCTGGGAGAGCGTCCGGGGGACCAACCCCCGGCTGGTCTATTGCACGGTCTCCGGTTACGGCGCGACCGGGCCGCTGGCCGGGCAGGGCGGCTTCGACTTGGTGGCCCAGGGGATGAGCGGGCTGATGAGCATCACCGGCGAGGGACCGGGCCGCCCGCCGGTCAAGGTCGGCGCGCCGGTGACCGACATCACCGCCGGGACGCTGGCCGCCATGGGAATCCTCGGCGCGCTGGTCGCCCGCGAGCGCACCGGCGAAGGGCAGTATGTGGACACGTCGCTCTACGAGGCTGGGATCATGCACACCTACTGGCAGTCGGCGATCTTCCTCAATTCCGGCGAGGTGCCGACGGCGATGGGCTCGGCCCATCCGATGATGGCGCCCTATCAGGCGTTCCCCACCGCCGACGGATGGATCAATGTGGGAAGCGCCAACCAGGGACTGTGGCTCAAGCTGGTCGAGATCCTGGGCGCGCCGGAACTGGCGGACGACGAGCGGTTCGCCGAGCCGCCGCAGCGGATCGAGAACCTGGACCGGCTGGTGGAAGTGCTGACCCCCCTGTTCCGGGCCAAGACCACCGCCGAGTGGCAGGCGCTGCTCGACGGGGCGGGCATTCCCGCCGGACCGGTCTACGATGTCGCCGAGATGGCGGCCGATCCCCAGACCCGGGCCCGCGGCATGATCCGCGAGACCGAGACCCGTGAGGGCTCGGCCATGCGGGTGCTGGGCCATCCGGTGAAGTACTCCGCCGCCGAAACCCCGGTGCGGCGGCCGAGCCCGGCCCTCGGCGAGCACAACCGCGAGGTGCTTCTCGAGTTCGGCTACGGCGGCGCCGAAATCGACGCATTCGAGGCATCCGGCGCGATCGGCGGGGCGTGACGGGTTTCACGTGGCGCGCCGCCTAAGCGTCATGGCCGGGCCCCAGACCCGGCCATCCACGTGGTCACCGGGTCAAGCCCGGTGATGACGGCCTAGTTTGTGTCCTATATCACCCTCAACCAAACTCTCTCCTCCTCGAAGGGGGAGAGGGAGTTTCGGCGCGTTCCCGGTTCAGCCCCGATTATTCCGGCGCGTTCTTGCCGGCGGTGAAGGTAAAGCCGGTCTTCTCGAACTCGGCGGTGAGCCCCGGCTGGATCGCCTCGATCTGGTCGCGCGCCTTGACCGCGAAGTCGATGTCGTTGAGGTCATGGACCCCGCCGGAGATGATCACCTGCAGGATGCCTTCCTCGTCCGAGATGTTGCGGAACCCCCGGCAGACCCCCGGCGGCACGGAAATGGTGTCGTAGAGGCCGAGTTCCACCCGCTCGGCGCCGTCGTCGTTCCAATAGACCTCGAAGCGTCCCTTCATCACGGTGAAGGTCTCGTAGGTCTGGAGATGGGCGTGCAGCGACGGGCCGGTGCCGGGCGGGCAGACCGCATGGGTCATGGTGATGCCGCCGGCGCCGGTGATCGGCGCGGACGCATTGATCGGCGTGTCCAGGCCCTCATCCAGGCCGATGACACTCATCAGCTTCCGCGACCAGACGATGTCGGCGGCCTCCACGGGAATGCCGGTGTTCTTCTGGGCCTCCAGCGGCTCCAGGTCGTCGAACCGGGCGACCCGATCCTGCATCTCGGCGCCCGTAATCTCGATGGTGCGCATCTCTTTCGCCTCCGGTGATTGCTTCTCACCGGAAGGGTGCCGCGATCCCGGCCGGAGATCAACCGTGTCGGATCGTGGTAGGATCGAGGATGACCGAAACCGGCCGGGCAAAAATGCCGGCGCTCCCCGGCGGGCTGGCGCCCTACCACAGGACCCCGGTGTTCACGGCGGCAACGGTGCCGGCCGGCATAACCGGCGATCACAGAACCAAGCCCGGCGTCTGGGCGCTGATCCATGTGGTCCGCGGCTCGCTCCGCTACGAGATCGCGGAACGCGGCGAGGTCCAGGAACTGACGCCGGATCGGCCGGGCGTGGTCGAGCCCGAGACGTCCCACAAGGTCGCGCCGGAGGGCGGGGCCGAGTTCTTCGTCGAGTTCTGGCGGTAGGCGCCGGCCGGATCAGGCCGCCTGGGGGCCCTGGTCTTCCTTCTTCGGCCCGGACAGCCTGGCCTTGAGGCGCGAGAGGTCGAACTTGATGTGCGCCCAGGTAATCATCGGCAGGGCGACCAGCAGGTCCCAGACCGCATCCCAGCCGCCGCGCAGCACCACGGGGAACATGACCCACGGCGCCGCGGTGATGATCTGGATATGCTCCTGGGTGTGGAGCCGGTCCCGGTTCCTGAGCACCTTCTCCACGTTCTTCGGGAACGACCAGTCGCAGCGGTAGATCACCTTTCCGTCCGGATTGATCACATAGATCATGTTGGGCAGGGTGCCGTACTGGTGGTGCATGGTGCCCTGGAGGTCGTCGACCAGCACGGTGCGCGGGTCCTTGTAGATTTCCATCATCTCAGCCGCCAGCTCGAGCTTCTGCTCGTCCGATTGGTGGGGGCCCAGGCGCGAGCCCGGATGGGCCTCGCGGACATAGACCAGCAGGAACTCCACGTCCGGATACTCGTCCTTGAGCCTGGCGAAGCCCTTGACGTTCTTCACGTACATGGAGCAGGTGATGGAGCCGGTCTCCAGCACCACCCACTTGCCCTTGTAGTCGTCCAGGCTCACCTCCCGGCCTTCCGGGGTGCGGACGGTGAAATTGCCGGCGGGTTCACCGGCCTTGGGTCCGTTGAACGAGCTCAGATCGTACTCGGACATCTTGTAGCGTTTGTAATTGTACGTCGTGGGCATGAATGCCTCCGTCGAAATTCCGCGGCGCGGGCCCCGCAAAACCGGTGCTTTATCCGGACCGTCTTATATAAGAGTGCGCCGGCACCGCCAAGTCAAAGGCCGATGAGAGGCAATCCACGAATGTGCAAGCTACAAATGTTAAGGGTCATGCCCCGGCTTGTCCGGGGCATCCATGAACTCCACCATCGCGTCGATGGCCTCTGCCCAGTTCTGCTCCGTCGTCCGGCCCGACTTTTTGCGCGGCTCGAAGGAATGGTCGCCTTCCTCCAGCCACACCACCTCGCAGGCGTCCGACAAGGGGTAGCCCGGCACCTCCTCGACGGTCCCGAAGGGATCGCGGGTGCCCTGCAGAATTAGCGTACGGGTGAGGATTGTATCGACGTTTTGGAAGCGGGCGGCTTCCGGCTTGCCGGGCCGGTGGAAGGGAAAGCCCAGGCAGATCAGCCCGGCCACCGGATCGCCCGAGCTTTCGGCCTGGTCGGCGGCATGGCTCGCCACCCGTCCCCCCATGGATTTGCCGCCGATGAACAGGTTTTCGGGCCCCAAGTGATTGACCACCTCCATCCACGTCTCGATCAGCACCTCGGCCCGGTCCGGCGGGCGGCGGGTGCCGTCGGCCCGCATCTTCCGCATGAAGGGAAACTCGAACCGGGCGACACGGATGCCGCGGGCGCCCAGGCTCTCGGCGAAATGATCCATGAATTCCGAATTCATGCCGATCCCCGCCCCGTGGGCGAAGGCGAAGGTGCGGCCGGCGCCGCCCGGGCCGTCGAAATGGAGCGGCGGGAGGGGCATCGCTCAGTAGGGCGCGCCGTGTCCGCCGAAGGTCACCCGGGTCATCTCCCGGTATTCCGGGAAGAAATCGTCCACCGCCGCGTGCTGGGTCGCCGAATTGTCCCACACCGCGAGGGTTCCTTCCCGCCACTTGTGCCGGTACTGAAACTCGGGCCGGGCCGGGAGGGTCAGCAGGAAGTTCAGGATGCCCCGGCTTTCCAGCCGGGGAATGCCGACGATGTGGCTGGCGAAGGCCGAGTTGACGTTGATGATCTTCCTGCCGGTCCTGGGATGGGTGCGGATCAGGGGCTGGGCGATGGGCGGGTTGGCGGTCTTGTGCTCGATGTAATGCTCGCCGCCCCGCCGGAATATCGCCTGCCGGCCGAGGAATCCCAGGTCCCAGCTGTGCACCACCTCCAGGTCCTCCAGGTAGGCCTTCATCCCGTCCGACAGCGACTCATAGGCCGCGGTCATGCTGGCCCACATGGTGTCGCCCTTGCCCTTGGGGATCACGCGGGAATAGAGGCTGGTGCCGCCCGGCGGCTCCGCCGCCCAGGTCAGGTCCGCGTGCCACTGCGCGGTGCCCGTCGGCGGGGTGTTCTCGTCGTTGATGACGATCTCCACTTCCGGGTCGTCGTCCAGGTGATCGAAGAAGGTTTCGGACGGCAGGAGGGGCCCGAAAATGCGCGTCGCTTCCTTTTGGTCGTCCGGGGTCAGGTTCTGCTCCGGGAAGAAAATGACCTGATGGTCGTCGAGGGCCCGGCGAAGTTCGTCCTTTTCGCCGTCGGATATCTCCGCCGTCAGATCGACATTGCGGATCACCGCGCCCAGGCGCGCGCCGACGGTCTCGATCTCCAGCCTGGAATTCTTCATGCGGCCTCTCCCAGAATATCCGGCCGGGAGTATAGACCAACTCGGCGGGCGAAAAACGCAATTCGTTTACGGCGCGGCCTCTCTCGCCTACGCTGGGGCCGAAGGAGAGCCCCATGTCCGGCCCGATCCGCATCACCTACGGCGATACGCCCACCAGCTACGGCGAGCTGTCGGTCCCGGACGGAACGGGACCGTTCCCCGTGGCGATGCTGCTGCACGGCGGGTGCTGGCTTGCCTCGCGCGGCGCCATGGAGGATTACCGCCTGATGGCCCGGGCGCTTTGCGGCGACGGCGTCGCGGCGTGGAACGTGGAATACAGCCGGGTGGGCCACGGTCACGGCGGCTGGCCGGGGACGTTTCTCGATCTCGGCGGCGCGCTGGATCATCTGGCGGTGCTCGCCGGCGCGCACGCACTCGACCTCGACCGCGTGGTCGTGCTGGGCCATTCGTCGGGCGGGCACTTCGGCGCCTGGCTGGCGGCGCGGCCCAAGCTGCCCGACGGCAGCGGCATCAAGGGCGCGCCGAAGGTGGCGTTGGCCGGCGCGGTGATCAACGATGCCTTCATCGATCCCCGGGTGATCGACTCGAAGGGGCTCGACGGCGAGCTCTATTGCGGCGAGCCCATCATCGAGCGGCTGATCGGCGGCGATCCGGCGGAACGAACGGACCGCATGAAGGAAATTTCGCCCCTGGAATGGCTGCCCTGGGGCATGCCGCAGGCCTATGTGGTGAATTCCGGGCGCTATCCGGTGACCCCGTACCGGGCGCTGGCCCAGGGCCGGACGACCCTGGAGATGCCCGACTACCCGGCATTGGCGCGGGCGGCCGGCGATGCGATCGAGGTCGAGATCGTCGAGGGTGCCGATCATTTCGACTTCATAAACGAGCCGGACACCGAGGGCTTCGAGGCGGTGCGCCGGGCGGTGGTGGAGCTGGCCGGCGGGATTTAAACAAGGGAGGGGAAGCCGTGGAGAAAACCTATCAGGGGGCCTGTCATTGCGGACGGGTCCGGTTCGAGCTCACCGCCGACATCGATCACGTGCGGGTCTGCGACTGCTCCATCTGCCGCAAGCGGGGGGCGCTGCTCCACCGGGTGCCGGAGGACGCGGTCAGGCTGTTGACGCCGCTCGGCGACATGACCCTCTATGAATGGGGTTCCGGGACCGCCAAGGATTATTTCTGCCCCGCCTGCGGCATCCTGCCGTTTCGCCGCCCGAGCATGCCCACCCAAGAGGAACTGGACGAGGGCAAGGCGCCGTTTACGGGCTGGGCGGTCAACGTCCGCTGCCTGGACGGGTTCGATATCTTCGAGGCCGAAGAGCGCCGCATCCATCGAACGGATACGGATGTGGCCGATATCCTGCCGGAGTCGCGGGGCCTTTAGACCGTATTTCTCACCGAAAGGCCGAGTATTTGGATTGACTCCGCCGCCGAATGATGTTCCTGTTTTGTTCAAACCCCATGAACCCGTGACCAGCCGCCAGGAGGACCAAATGGCCGAGAGTTACATCAACGAGGGCATGACCGCCGTGACGCCCTGCATATTCATGGAAAATGCGGCGGACGCGATCGGCTTCTATGTGGAGAACTTCGGCGCCGAGGAGGTGCTGCGCCTGGACGGGCCCGGCGGCGGCGTCATGCACGCCGAGATCGCCATCGGCGGCGCGCGCATCATGCTGGGCGAGGCCAATCCCGACTGGGGCACCGCGAGCCCGAAGACCCTCGAGGGCCGGCCGTCCTCCGTCTTCATCTATGTGCCCGACGTGGACGCCGTCATGAAGAAGGCGGAGGGCAACGGCGCCATGATCGTCGAGGATGCCGAGGACAGGTTTTGGGGGGACCGGCTCGGCCGGATCATTGATCCGTTCGGCCACATGTGGGGCATCGCCACCCATGTGGAGGACGTCCCGCCCGAGGAGATGCAAAAGCGCACCGAGGCCTTGATGAAGGAAATGGCCGAGACGGGCGGTTAGGCGACGGTATTTTTCATATCTCCCCCACCCTCGACGCCCGGCTACTGCCGGCCGTCTCGACCTCCCCCTCCAGGGGGGAGGTAGACCAATCCATCTATTCCCTGCCCCCTTCGAGGGGAGAGGG
>CAZUGT010000085.1:0-3835 GCA_964620095.1 uncultured Rhodospirillaceae bacterium
GGGGGAGAGGGTTAGGGTGAGGGGGTCACGGGAAATGAGCGTGAGGCGGCACCCTACTCGGCGGGTTGCTGGACCGTTTCCCGGGCGCCGCGGGACCGCGCCGCCCAGCCGGCGGCGACGGCGAAGCCCAGCGTTACCAGCATCAGGACCGCGGAGGTGAAGAACAGCCACGCCGGCGCGTTCTGATCCATGATCGAGCCGTAGAGCACCGGGCCGAAGAACCCGCCGACCGAGAACCCGGTGGAGACGAAGCCGAACGCCTTGCCGGTCGCCCCCGCCGGCGCGATGGACGCGACCATCAGGTCCCGGGACGGCATCACCGCGCCGATCATGAAACCGACGAAGGCGAGCCCGACGACCACGCCGCCCACCGGCGCCACCGACATCCCGACGAGGATCAGGACGGCGGCGGAGAGGGAGTAGCCGACGGCGGCGATGGCGTCGAAGCGCTTGAGCCAGGTGGTGACCATGCCGCCGGCGAACACCCCGATGGTGATGCCCCAGAGATAGATGGCGAGGGTCTGGTTGGCGGCCACAAGGCCGATCTCGAACATCTCGATCATCGCCGGAATGCCGAATGTCTGGATGCCGTTCCCCGACAGGGCGGTCGCCGCGTAGAAGCCGAACATCAACAGGATGGGCGTGGTGAAGATGAACGATCTGCCGGCCGCCTTGCCGGTGCCGGTCTGGCCCGCACCGGTCCCGGCGGCGGGCGCCGCGAACTCCCGGTCGTCGAGGAAGCGGGCGAAGACGATCAGCGATACGGCGCCGATCATCCCGGCGACGCCGAGGATGTGCATGATCTCGCGCCAGTCGTAGTTCGGCGCCAGGAAGCTGACCACGGTCGGCGTCGCGGCGAACCCCAGGAATCCGGCGCTGGTGTGGATGGCGTAGGCCTTGCCCCGCCACGGCCCGCGGACCCGGGCGGTCATGATGGTGTAGTCCGAGGGGTGAAACTGGCTGTCGCACAGCCCGGCGATCGCGGCAAGCACGATGAGCACCGCCACCGAGTCGGCGAAGCCCATGAGGAACATGCAGGCCGAAATGCCGATCAGTCCGAAGATGATGAACAGCCTGGCGCCGTAGCGGTCCATGACCACGCCCGCGGGGTACTGGCCGGCCGCCGACATGCCGGCATAGGCGGTCATGATCAGGCCGAACAGCACGAAGGCGCTCTCGGCGCCGAGATCGGCCTTGATCAGCGGCAGCAGCGCCGGCACCACGAGGATGTAGAAGTGGCTGAAAAAATGAGCCATGGAGACCAGGCCGATGGCCAGGACCTCGTGGCTCCGGCGTGCGCCGGGTTCGCTCATGCGCCAAGTCCGCTCATGCGATGTTCCCCTGCCCCAATCCCGGGCGTTGACCATCTGCCTATCCCGACCGCCCGCCACTTGCAAGGCCCGTGGTCCGTACTCGATCGGGGAAATCCTGCTTTTCGCGGCCCCTCACCCTGGATACCCCGGACTTGCGCCGGGGTATGACGTACTCCTTTGGGGCGCACTCCAGCCGTCATGCCCCGCCGGTAGCGCGGGGCATCCAGGAAACAGGAATTTCACCACAGAGGCACAGAGATCACAGAGAAGGAATGATTAACTCCTCACTGTCTCACTGCCTCTGTGGTTCAAGAATTCGTCATGCCCGTGCTTGGCACGGGCATCCACGCTTTGGGGGCGGCGGTACACATGGATGGCCGGGTCTGGCGCCCGGCCATGACGAGTAGATATTACGACACAAACCAGATCGTCATACCCCGGCGCAAGTCCGGGGTATCCAGAACAACGTAGATGCCCGTGTCAAAGCTTGTCCTCCGGCCGGCCTGCCCCGCCCGATGATCGGTCTACAGACCCCTTATCCATTCCAGGGCGCCATTGAAGTGGAACTGTCCGTCGGGGATATCGCCGAACACGGATCGGTATCTCTCCCGCGTGGCTTCAGCTTCTGAATCTTCGCGGCTCAGGTTCACGACGGTGATGTCATCGAGCGGCAGGTCCTTCAGCGCTTCCGAGAACAGGGTCCGCGCCGCCATGTCCGTCGTCGGAAACGAATAGCCGATGAACGTGACTTCGTGAGCCGTCTCCAGGCTGGCGAACGCGTGCGACCAGACGGGCCGAAGAACCGGTTGTTCGACCAGCCCGGATTTCGAAAGAACCGGCGGGACCATCACCGGTTCCGGTTCCAGGGAATCCACGACCTGTGGATAGCGTCCATCGCCACTGGCCCATTCATGATGATGTGTAATGCTGTCGATCGCAGCCGGGCTCGCGTTGCCCAGTTTCGGCCGCCAGTTGATCGATCCATGCAGTTTCAGCAGCAGGAACGCCACCTCAGGTATGGATGGCTCAATCTCATAGATGTCCCGTGACGACGGGCAGACGAACCCGTATCCAGAATACGGGTTCCAACCCCTGAACCTCGCCAGCGCCTCGTCGAGGAAGTCGTCATAGTTGAAGGTAATGCAACAGCAGTTGTTGGTATTGCAGAACTCCGCGAACCGCTTCAGTTCATCGTCGTGAATGGCCCCCGTTCGGGCTTCATGGAGCCGGTCGAGAAACGCCCTCTTCAGTTCCGAAAGGAGGAAGCCGTATTCGTTCGCCGCGTTGCCCGCGCGCTCCGCGTAGTCGTAGGGCATCAGGGTGACGAGACGCGTCATCAGGCGCTCGATATTGATGTGACCGCTTGGATCGAGGCTTCGTTCCCACTCGAGCAATCGGCTCGCGTAGGGCAAGCCCCGGACTTTTTCTTCAAGGGCATCGTTGTTGAAATCGTCCACCAGCAACGGCGCACCGGGGACGATGGCGCGGGTGAACCCTGCGCCGGTGACCACGACATGATTGCGGGAGTCCGCCTGCTCCGGGGAGGGTTCCTGCGAAGCCATCAGGAAGCAGAACTGAAACGCTGCTCGGCTTGCTGCCTCTCCCACTTCCACGCTTCTTCGCGTGTGGTCGGCTCACCCACCTGTTCGATTCGGCCCATTGGCCACCGGCGGCGGTGTTCCTGTTCGCGACGCGCCAAGTCGGTCGTGAAACCGAAATGCACGACCCTGCCATCCACCTTGAAGTGGTATCTGAAGGTAGTTCCGCCGACCATGACGCATCCTCCGGAGCGCACCACTATGAACACGGCGACTATGCCCGGTCAATACCGTTCACGCCGGACGGCTCCATGATCGCGATGATCCCTGCTCGTTCTCGGCGGAGCGCTCGGTGAATCCCGCTCGCAGCGGCAGTTGAACATCAGGGGAGAGCCATCGCGGAGTGCTGCGCCGGCCGGAGGACAGGCTTTGGGCGGGGCATCCAGGATATTCACCACAGAGACACGAGAGACACGGAGGTTGAGAGGAGAGTTTCGATCTCGGTGCTCCTCACCGTCTCACTGTCTCTGTGGTTCAAAAATTGAAAATGTGGATACCCCGGACGTGGCTTGTCCTCCGGTCGGCGAAGCCGGTCCGGTGGGCCAGGGCATGACGAACCATATTGCCGTGACCACCTCACACTCTTGTTGATTGACCGGGCTTGGGCGGTGGAATACATCCCCGCCATGCGCGTTAATGGGACCATGATTGAGCGTTTGTCATTCCTTGGCCTGATCCTCGCGGCCTTCGTGCTGGCGGGCGTTCCGGCGCAGGCCCAGAACAAGATTACGCTGACCGACGGGATCAAGCAGCGGCTGATCGATGCGCCGCCCCTGAAGGGTGACGGCGTCACCCGCGAGGCATTCAACGGCAAGCCTGTCCTGGTGACCTTCTTCGCCAGCTGGTGAGCACCCTGCCATACCGAGTTCGGGGAACTCGCGGAATTCATCGGCACACACGGACCCGGCAGGCTCACCATCATCG
>CAZUGT010000086.1:0-5775 GCA_964620095.1 uncultured Rhodospirillaceae bacterium
CTTCCCAAATCGAAGGCCGGTGATGGCTGATCCCATTCTCAAGGTTGAGGACTTGATGAAGAGCTTCGGCGGCGTGGTGGCCACCGATCAGTTCTTCTTCGACATCCAACAGGGGGAAATCCACGCGATCATCGGCCCGAACGGCGCGGGCAAGACCACACTGTTGGCGCAGGTTTCGGGGATGTTGAAACCGGACTCGGGCCGCATCCTATTCGATGGGCAGGACATCACGGGCCTCTCCGCTGCCGAGCGTTCTCATCTGGGCCTTGCGCGGTCGTTTCAGATCACCAGTGTCTTCCGCCATTTCAGCGCGCTCCAGAATGTGGCCATGTCCATTCAGGCGCGCCAGGGCCACAGCTTCCGGTTTTGGAAGCCGGCCGCAAGAGATTCAAGCCTCACCGAACCGGCAATGAAGATTTTGTCCGATTTGGGATTGGCAGATCGGGCGAACATCCTCGCCGACAATTTGAGCCATGGGGAAAAGCGCCAGTTGGAAGTCGCCATGGCCCTGGCCACCGAACCCAAACTGCTCTTGCTGGATGAGCCCACCGCCGGCATGGGGGCCGAGGACTCGGTGCGGATCAGGGAGTTTCTGGGCGGCCTCAAGGGCAAATACTCCATGCTGCTGATCGAGCACGACATGGACACCGTCTTTTCCTTGGCGGATCGTGTGACCGTACTCGTCTACGGAAGGGGGATCGCGACCGGCACGCCCGAGGAAGTCCGCGGCAATGCGGAAGTTCGCGCGGCCTATCTGGGGGAGGATGACGCGGCGCATGCTTAAGGTCGCCAATCTCGAAACCTCCTATGGGGAGAGTCAGGTCCTGTTCGGGATGTCCCTGGAAATCGAACGGGGCGAGGTGGTGACCCTGCTCGGCCGGAACGGCATGGGAAAGACCACCACCGTCCACTCGATCATCGGTATCGTGCCGCCGCAGGCCGGCTCGATCACCTTCGACGGCCAGGAAGTTCTGGGTACGCCGGATTACAAGATCGCCCAGTTGGGGATCGGCCTGGTTCCCGAGGGCCGCCAGGTCTTCCCCAATCTCACGGTGATGGAAAATTTGGTGGCAACCGGGGACAATCGTTCGGGCTCTTCCGACCCGTGGAACCTCGAGAAAGTCCTCGCCATGTTCCCGGCCCTGCATGCGCGGCTGGGCAACATGGGCAACCAACTGTCGGGCGGCGAGCAGCAGATGCTGGCCATCGGCCGGGCGCTGATGACCAATCCCAAGCTATTGATCCTCGACGAGGCGACGGAGGGCCTGGCGCCCCTGGTGCGAGACGAGATCTGGAAATGCCTGGAGAGTCTCAAGGCCCACGGCGAATCGATCCTGGTGATCGACAAGAACGTCGATACGCTGACGCGGATTGGCGACCGCCATTACATCGTCGAGCGCGGCAAGGTGGTCTGGTCGGGCGACTCCGACGCGTTGCGCGCCGACGAAGACCTCAAGCAGCGATATCTCGGGGTGTAGCTCCAGCTACTCCGCCGCTTCTTTCCTCGCCGCGGGTTCCGGGACGTCGTAGCCGTCCATGAAATCCTGCACGAATGCATCGAAATCGTCCCACGGGGTTTCCCGGAACGAGTGGTTGCGGACGATGAAGGATGCGCCGGCATAGAATTTCTCGTACTGCTGCTGGCGGCCGGCGAACTCGGAACCCACCACGTCCCAGGCTAGCCGGAACAGCTTCATGCGGTCCAGGGCATTCATCTGCGGCGTCTGGAAATAGGTGTCGAACTGTTGCTTGAGATCCTCGTCGTGCACGACGGTCACGCTGGCCGGCATCTGGAACACCCCGCCGCCCGAGAGCTCCCTCAGAATGTCGACGATTGCCGAGTGGTTCTCGGTGCACCAGTTGAGCCCGGCATACATCATTCGGCGGTTGAAGGTCTTGAAACCGTCGGGCCAATCCTCGGCGGCCTCGATCTGTCCGTGGATGATGCCCGACAGCGTGGCCTCCAGCGCCGACATGCGGCCGAGCACCTCGCGGACGGCCGGCACCTCGCTGGCCCCCGTCGCCTCGGTCACTTTCTTGCAAAGGCCCAGGATCAGGCCCATTTTTGACCAGAACCGGACGTTGGACTGGTGGTTGCCGTAACAGTGGGCCGGGGTCTTGATGTAGATTTCGCGGGCGCGGATCGGGTCGTCCATGACGAACACTTTCTCCCACGGCACCTTGACCTCGTCACACATCACCAGCACGTCGGTCTCGTCGAATGCCCAGGTGAGCGGCTGGTCGAACTGGTTCTTTGCGTTGAGCGAAATCGGCTGGCGCATCCACATGGTGAGGCGGGCCGCGTTGCACGGGACCGCGCACGTCACTGCCTCCTTCACCTGGCTCGGGGCGAGGGGGATAAGGTTGCCGATCCAGATCTCATCACAGAACACGGCCGACGTCGCCAGCATCTTCATTCCGGAGATGACCACGCCGTCGTCCTCTTCCCGCACCACCCTGAGGGTCGGGATCGGGAGGTTCTGCCGTTCGTAGAACTCCGGGTTGCGAGCGGCTTGCGGGGGGATTACGGCATAGGTGGCGAAGGTATCGTTCTTCTTCATGTGCTCGTAGTACGCCGTGATGTTCTCACCGAACTTGTACTCCTCGCTGTCGAAGACCCCGGGCGCGGTCGCCATGCCGGTGACGAACGAGGATACGTGGTCCGGCGAGCGGCCCATCATGCCCATGGTGAAATCGCCGATCAGCTTATGGGCGGCCATACGGCGGCGAAGATCGTCCCGGGATTTTGCCTGCAGAAACCACGTGGAGTGACGTTCCCCGTCTTCCTCGTAGGTGAGAACGTCCTGATATTCGGGGTCGTGCTTGGCGTCGTAGAGCGCCGCGACCGTCTCCGCGGCTTTCTCGAAAGCCGGGTGGGCGGTCACGTCATCGATACGTTCGTCACCGATATAGACCGTCCGTCCGTCGCGGAGCCCTTCAAGGTGCTCTTGTCCCGTCTTGATCATGGGCTTTCTCCCTCCTGCCGACCGGCGGTTACGCCGCGTCGTCCAAATTGCGCCGGGCCCCGGCCAGCCTGTCGGCGGTGGCCAAGGCGTCTTCGGTCGTCGAAACCATCCTAGTCATCAAGCTGTGGAAGGCCTGGAAATCATCGACGGAGAACCCGGCGAACAGGTCATCGTTGATCTCCCGGCGGTAGGGGGCCAAATCCTCCATCGCCCGGCGGCCTTTCGCCGTCAGGGTTACGAGAACGCTCCGGCCGTCCTCCGGGTTCGGGGTCTTGGCAATCAGGCCCTGTTTTTCCAGGCGGCCGGTCTCCATGGTGACATAGGTGCGGCCCGCATGAAGCGCGCGCGCCACGTCGCCGACGGAAACCGGCGCGTCGGCGGCCAACTCGGAAATCACCGTGAGAATGTGGTACTGGATGCCGTTCAGGCCGATCAGGCCGCCGATCTTCTCGCGCACCTTTTCCATGCGCACCGAGGTGATGAGGAACGCGTAAATGAACTCCCGAAACCGGTCATCGCGGCCGTTTTCGAGAAACGTCTCGTGGCTGATTGCCGGGGTTCGATTGCGCGGCATGTCTGCCCCATTCCCTGCCGTTCGTGAATTTATATAAAATATTTACATAAATTCACGAAGCCGTCAATGGGGCGGCGCTTTACTCCTCGCCGGCGTCGTAGAAATAGTGCATCTCGAACATGACGCACCCCTCATCGGTCTTGAACGGACCGTGATGGACACCGGGCGGGCGGCAGGCGTAGGTGGGGGCATGGAACTTTTCGCCGCCTTCGCCGTTTGCGTCGTTGCCGACGATCAGGTCGCCGTTCAGCAAATAGACCTCTTCCCAGTGCTCGTGAACAAAGGGCTCCGTTGAGTAGCCGCCCGGAGCGATCTTCAGCAGCCGCGACCGGCTGCCCGTCCTGTTGGGTTCGTCGATATCCTGGGCGAGGATTTTCTGCTTGAAGGTGTCGGGATAGCCGGGCGGCGTCTCCCATCCGTCCTCCATGTCGATGCTCAGAAACTCGATATGCGGTTTGCCTTTTCCCATGGCCTGTAGCCTCCGTCCTACTCTTCCTCTGGAAGCGCCGAAATGGCGTAATTGTGTGAGATCCTCCGGTTCAACACCGGGTCGTGCAGCTCGATGGAAAATGCCTGTCCGGGCCGGACACCGCCGTCGACGACCAACGTGCCGCAGTACATCAGCGTACCCACGGGCAGCCGGCCATCGGACCGGTACCTGCCGATCAGGTCATCGGGCGTTCGCATTTCGGCGAGCGTGCCCTGCTGATAAGGCTCCCTGTTCCCGGCGATGACCGCTTCGGATTTCAGCCGCAGCCGGTCCCAATGTCCCGAAATTTCCTCGAAGAGCCAGAGGTCGGCCGCGACGGGCTTGGCGCACATCTGCTTCGAGACGGCGATGTTGTAGGTCTCGACCTTCCGGTCCGTGTGGTCGGAGCCGACGCCGACCCACAGGCCGTCGTCGAGGGACAAGACGAAATATTCGATTTCTCCGCTGGAGTGCTCTCCAACGACCTGAATGCTCTCGTTCCGGGTCAGCAAGGTATTCGAGGCGCGGTAGAAGCACGGAACGGAGCTTGGCCTGGGAACGCCGATAGCCTCCATTTCCTTGATGTGTTCTTCGATCGCGTCGAGGTCGCGTCCCGCCCAGCCGGCAATCACGAGGTTGGAAACGGCGACCTCGCGCGAGGCGGACCCGCCGTCGCGATGAAAGGTGAATTCAAGCAGTTTATCGGTCATGATGCCCGGAGTGTTACATGTCCATCCGGCATGTTCCAGCGGCACCAAGGGAGACGAGAACCATGACATTCAACTGGCGCGAGGCGGACGACGCCGAAATCGAATATCAAATGAACCCCCGGAAAACGATCGAGAACCCCATGCCGCTGCTGGAGGCGCTGCCTGTCCGCGCGGCGGAGGCGCGGGAGAGCCTGGAAGGGATCTACGATGTCCGGTACGGCGACCGGCCGAAGGAAACCATCGACGTATTTCCGGCGCAAAGCGGCGAACTCGGCACGCCGCCGCCGGCACAGATCTTCATCCACGGCGGCTACTGGCGGATGATGGACAAGAGCGACTACAGCCATCTTGCGTTGCCGATCGTCGCCGCCGGGGCGACCCACATCTCGGTCAATTACGATCTCTGCCCCGAGGCCGATCTCGACATCATCGTCGACGAAGTAACAAACGCCGTGGCCTACTGCTACACCCATGCGGATGAACTCGGGATCGATGCCGACCGTCTGCATCTGGCCGGTCACTCGGCCGGCGGGCACCTCACGGGCATGATGCTTCGACAGGACTGGAAGTCCCTGGGCCTGCCCGAGGATATCCTGAAGAGCGCGGTGGGCGTGTCCGGCGTGTATGAACCGGAGCCCATCATGCACACCTCCATCAACGAGGACGTGCGGATGGATGCCGACATGGCGCGGCGGAACAGCGCCCTGGCCCGCGCGCCGACCGTCCCGTGTCCGGTGCTGGCGATCGTCGGCGGCGACGAGCCCGAGGGCTTTCACCAGCAGACCGTCGCCTATGGGGAGTTGAGGACCTACAACGGGCTTGAGACCGAGTACATTTCCGTTCCCGGCATGAACCACTTCACGGTGATCGACCATCTGTTTCAGCCGGGAACCGCCGAATTCGAGAAGATGATCGCGCTGATGCGGACCTAGCGCGCATTCCCCGCCGGGGTCACGTCCTGCGTCGCGTCCAGGCGGTCGAGCCGCCAGGAGCGGCCCGAAAAGCGTAAGCGCCGACCGCCAAGCGTGGATCACCGGGTCAAGCCCGGTGATGACG
>CAZUGT010000087.1:0-2566 GCA_964620095.1 uncultured Rhodospirillaceae bacterium
GCCCATGGCGCGGCTGGGCGCGGCGGTGACCGGGATCGACGCCGCGCCCAGCCGCGCCATGGGCTCCGTCAGCAGGCCGCCCCCGCAGCCGATGTCGAGGATGTCCAGGTTTTCGAACGGCCGCAGGGACGAGGAGACGCGGCCGAAATGCCGGAAAAGACTGACGCGAATGAACCGGCGGCGAAGGGGATTGAAGCGCTGCAGAAGCGCGAAAGCGCCCTCTTCGTCCCACCAATCGCCGGCCTGCTGTGCAAACCGGTCGATTTCGTCCTTATCGGCGGTGCGGGTCTCCGGAGGTCTTTCCCCGGCCATGGGCGTTCACTCCCCTATTCCTGCGCCAATTCCTGTGCCAATTCCTGTGCCAATTCCCGCGCCAATTCCCGCGCATGGCCTTGGATTTCAGCCACTTAGGCCGCCTCAACTTGCGCCGATCAGGCTGAGCGAGTATGTATACGCGCCCTCGGGCGGGCGATCAAACCAACGGCGCCGTAATTGGCGGTCACCGGGGATCGTCGGCCGGGCGGCCTCAATTAGGTTCATCCGATATGTCGCGTATCGTTCAAAAATTCGGCGGGACATCCGTCGCCGATGTCGAGCGCATCAAGAATGCGGCCCGGCGGGTCAAGCAGGAGGTCGACAACGGCAGCCAGGTCGCCGTGGTCGTATCCGCCATGGCCGGCGCGACCGACCGCATGGTCGAACTGACGGCCGACATTTCCTCCATGTTCGATGCCCGCGAGTACGACGCCGTGGTGGCCACCGGCGAGCAGGCCAATGCGGGCCTGATGGCGCTGGCGCTGCAGGATCTCGGTATCCAATCGCGCTCATGGCTCGGGTGGCAGATCCCCATCCGCACGGACGGGGCGCACGGCAAGGCGCGCATCGAGGAGATCGAAACCGGGGAATTGGACCGCCGGCTGGCAGCGGGCGAGGTTCCGGTGGTCGCCGGATTCCAGGGATTGGGACCGGACAACCGGATCACCACCATCGGCCGCGGCGGCTCGGACACGACCGCGGTGGCGCTCGCGGGCGCGCTGGGAGCGGATCGGTGCGATATCTACACCGACGTCGACGGTATCTATACCTCCGACCCCCGGATCGTTGCCAAGGCCAGGAAGCTGGATAGAATCACCTACGAGGAAATGCTGGAAATGGCCTCGCTGGGCGCCAGGGTCCTGCACACCCGGTCGGTGGAACTCGCCATGAACCAGAAGGTGCCGCTCCAGGTCCGCTCGACGTTCGTCGACGCCCCCGGCACTTTCGTCGTCAGTGAGGATGAGATCGTGGAACACCAAGTTGTCAGTGGCATTTCCCACAGCGGAGACGAAGCGAAAATCACGCTCCTTCGCGTCGCGGACCGTCCCGGCGTGGCGGCCGGAATCTTCGGGCCGTTGGCCGACGCCAACGTCAACGTCGATATGATCGTCCAGAACGTCTCCGAGGACGGCGCGACGACCGACCTCACCTTTACCGTCGGCGAGGGCGAACTGGAGAGCGCCGTCCGGGTGCTCGAGGACAGAAAGGCGGAAGTCGGCTTCGAGAAGATCGACGCGGACTCGAACGTCTGCAAGATATCGGTCGTCGGCGTCGGCATGCGCTCGCACGCCGGCGTCGCCCAGACGATGTTCCAGGCGCTTGCCGAGAAGGGCATAAACATCCAGGTGATCTCGACATCGGAGATCAAGGTAAGCGTCCTCATCGCCGCCGACTACACCGAGCTCGCATTGCGCGCGCTGCATACGGCCTACGGGCTCGACGACGAATAAATCCGGCCGGCCGGGCTTGAGATGGCTGGCACAATTCGGGCCGCCGGCCGGCGCCGGCCACATTCCAGTTGGGGCACATTCCAGTCGTCATCACCGGGCTTAACCCGGTGATCCACGCTTGGCGGGCGGCGGTACACGTGGATGGCCGGGCCCGGCCATGACGTACTCCATTTGGGGCATCCTCCAGTCGTCATGCCCCGGCTCGTCCGGGGCATCCAGGAAATTCACCACGGAGAACACAGAGTTCACCGAGGAGGAACGATTAACTCCTGCTATCTCACTGTCTCACCGTCTCCGTGGTTCAAGAGTTGGAAATCTGGATACCCCGGACTTGCGCCGGGGTATGACGGAATAGGGGACTCCAGCAACACGCGTCATGCCCCGGCTCTCCTGGCGCACGCCCTCACCCTAACCCTTGTGTGTATTGATCGGTGTTACGATGCGGCGCCGGTGGCCGGACAGGCGCGCCTGTGCAAGCTCGTAGGCGGCCTGCATGCGCATCCAGTGTTCGGCGGTGCCCCAGCCGATATCCTCGAGCGCAAGCGCCATGTTCGCCGACACCCCCGCCTTACCGTTCAGCAGCCGGGACAGCGTTCCGCGCTCGCAGCCGAGATGCGCCGCCGTCTCGGTCACGTTCCAGCCCACATCGTCCATGCTCTCGCGGAAGAGTTCGCCCAGGTGCGGCGGGTTCCGCGTATCCATCCGAGCGGTACCGCAGCTGGTAGAGCACCATGGTCCAGCCGGTGGGCCCTGCGAGAGCTTTCAGCGAGTGACGCAGGTCAGGCCGCGAGGGCTTGATG
>CAZUGT010000088.1:0-5648 GCA_964620095.1 uncultured Rhodospirillaceae bacterium
GCCGCGAAAAGAGGCCGCCCGTGCGCCGCGCCCGGTCCTTCGCCGCCAAGTTGGCCGTCCGCATGTCACGCCCATCGATCTTCCTGCTCCTGGCGCTCGGCCTGGGCCTCGGCGCCTGCGCCGAGGCCCAGGACCAGGCCGAGCGCCAGTGACAGGATGATGGATGGGCGTGACATGCGGACGGACGGGCGGGCGGCGAAGGACCGGGCGCGGCTCACGGGGGGCCTCTTTTCGCGGCCTCTTTTCGCGGCCATGGGGCTACTCGAGGGAGCGGGTGGCCACCAATTCCCAGTTGGGGTCGCGGGAGTTCGTGTCGCGGGCGAAGGTCCAGATGTCGGTGATCTCGGTGATGTGGCCGGGATCGCCGTCCACCGCTTCGCCGGCGGCGTCGCGGGTGACGTTCACCTGTTCGGAAACGATCTTCATGGTGACGAAGGCGACCGCGCCGTCCATATAGGCCTCGATGGCGTCGGCGGCGCGGATGCGGACCAGGGTGTTTTCCAGGGTCTCGTTGGCCGCCTCGCGGGAGCGGATGGCCGACAGGAAGTTCTGGTACACCTCGTCGTTGAGGAGGGATTCCAGGGTTTCGGTATCGCCTTCGGCGAACGCCTGAATGATGAACTCGAACGCCGTGCGGGCGCCGACCAGGAATTCCTCGTGATCGAAGGTGGGATCGGCGATCCCGATTTGCGTGAACCCGGCCTCCAGGGGCGTCGCCGGTTCCCGCTTCTCCGGTTCGGCGTCGGGATCGAGCGGCTCGGACTGATCGGGCAGCTGAACGACGTTGTCCTCCTGGGGTCCCTGCCGGGATTCGCGGGAGAACGGGTTCGATGGCGGGCCGCCATTGTCCTGCCGGCGGCCGAGCACGCTGCGCAGCCTGAGAATCAGGAACGCCGCGATCATCGCGAACAGAATTATGTCAATGAACTGGAAGCCTTCGCCCATCGTTCCATGTCCAGGCCCGCAATCTGCCGCTGGACCCTGTCCAGCCGGCGGGGTAGAAACTCCTGGATCGATACGCACGATCCCAGGAACCGGTTCAGTCGCGGAGCCTAAATCTCCGCCAGCCTACCCGGTTTACATATGCCTTTTGTCTCCAAAGGGCAAGTCACGGTAAAGCGATTCTGGATGGGTTACATTCTTTTCGCCCTTTTCGTCGGCGTTCCCCTGCTGGAAATAGCCGTTTTCGTCGCCGTCGGCGGCGAAATCGGCCTGTGGCCGACCCTGGGCGCGGTGGTCGCGACGGCGCTCGCCGGGTCCGTGCTTCTCAGGGTTCAGGGCCTCTCGACCCTGTACCGGGCCCGGGAACACATGGAGCGGGGCGAATTGCCGGTCAAGGAACTGTTCGACGGGGTCTGCCTAGTGTTCGCCGGCGCGCTGCTGCTGACGCCGGGCTTCATCACGGACGGTGTCGGCCTCTTGTTGTTCCTGCCGCCGTTCCGGGCCGCGATCCGCCGCGGCCTGGGCTCGCTCGCGGCGCGGGGCACGATCCGCACCTTCCACACGCACGAGGCCGGCGGCGGCGGCCCCGGCGGCCCCGGCGGTCCCGCGTCCCCCGGGGGCAAGACCATCGACGGGGACTTCACCGTCATCGACGTAGACGAAGATGACGGCGATCCCCCGCGCAGGGGGACGGACATTCATCCCGCGCTTTCCAACGAGCGCTGAACCAAACCACACTTCGAGAAGGATCTGCTTGCATGGCCGACAAAGACGACGACAACGGGGGCGGGGACGGCCCGATCCCGGCGGAACGGCTCACCCCCGGGCCCGACACGACCGGCGCGACCGGCGCGACCGGCACCGCCGGGGGGAACGGCGGGGAACAGACGGCGACGATCGCCATCAGCGGCCAGTACATCAAGGATCTGTCCTTCGAAGCCCCGAACACGCCGCAAGTCTTCGAGGCGCTGCAGAACGAGATGCCCAACATCCCCATCGAGGTGGATGTCGCGGCCAACGGCGTCGGCGAGAATTTCTACGAGGTTGTCCTGAAGGTCCGCGCCGAGGCGAAGGTTCAGGATCAGCTGTGCTATATCCTGGAAATGGAGTATGCGGGCCTGTTCATGGTCAATGTGCCCGAGGAGGCGCTCGCGCCGGTTCTCCTGGTCGAGTGCCCGCTGATCATCTTCCCGTTCCTCCGGCGCATCGTCGCCGATGCCACCAGCGACGGCGGCTTCGCCCCGCTGATGCTGTCGCCGATCGATTTCGCCGGCCTCTACCAGCAGCGGATGGCCCAGGGGATGGTCCAGGGGACAGCCCAGGCCGGCGGCGAAGACGGCGGCGGCGAGGCGTAGGGGCCGGGCGGGTCCCACTCACCCTTCTTATGACCCCCTCACCCTGGTCAATTCCCTGTGGGAAATGACCGACCTCTCCCCCTGAAAAAGGGGGAGAGGGAACAAATGCTCCCTCGCCTCCCTATTCCCTCTCCCTTGAGGGAGAGGGTTGCGAAGGCTTTGCGAAGCGGCAGCTGAACTTAGCCGTAGCTGGGTGAGGGGGGCGGCCGAACCCTGGACTCAGCGGCGCCAGACCGGGTCTTCGATTTTATCCAGGAACGCCTGATGGGCGGCGAGTTCCTCTTTGCCCGCCCCGTGGGGGCGGGGTTCGCGGCGCTCCGCCGATCCGGCCCGGGTTTGCGATTTCGCCCTGTCGGCCTTGAGTTCGAGATCCGGCTGGCGGCCGCCGATCAGCTCCAGATACACCTCGGCCAGAAGCTGGGCATCCAGCAGGGCGCCGTGGAGCGACCGGGCCGAATTGTCGATATTGAAGCGGCGGCAGAGGGCATCGAGGCTGGCCGGCGCGCCGGGAAATTTCTCCCGCGCCATGCGCACCGTATCCACGGCGCGGCTCATGGGAAGCTCGTCCCTGCCCAGCCGGTCGAGCTCCGCATTGATGAACCGCATGTCGAATTCGGCGTTATGGATCACCAGGGCAGCATCGCCGATGAATTCGAGGAACCCGTCCATCACGTCCGCCATCACCGGCTGGCCGCTCAGGAATTCGTCCGACAGGCCGTGAATGGCGAAGGCCTCCTCGGGCATGGGACGCTCGGGGTTGACGTACTGGTGGTAGGTTTCGCCGGTGGCCACGTGATTGACCAGTTCGATGCAGCCGATTTCGACGATCCGGTCCCCGTCGCGGGGACTGAGGCCGGTGGTTTCCGTATCGAGGACGATTTCCCGCAACGCCGTTGCCTTTCTTTCACGTTTATTTCGGCGGCCACTTCCCAGGCGTGAGGTCCGCCGCCAATCTGACAATGTTCCGAATCCGGCGCAAGCTGAATTCGCGCCCGAGCCCGGTGGAAATGATGAAATCCGCCCGCCGGCGCTTCTCCAAATCGGGCATCTGGCGGGCCAGGATGCCGGCGAATTTCTCCTCGGTCATGCCGGGCCGCGACATCACCCGGATGCGCTGCAGGAAGGCGGGCGCGGAGACCACCGCCACCGCGTCGCAATGCCGGTCTCCGCCGGTTTCGAACAGCAGCGGGATGTCGAGCACCACGAGCCGCCGCCCGGCGGCGCTGTTGAATTTGAGAAACCGGTCCCGGCGGCGGCGGACGATGGGATGAAGGATGGCTTCCAGGTCGGCGAGCGCGGCCGCGTCGTCGAACACGGCCTCGCCGAGGCGCGCCCGGTCGACGGCCTCCCCGGCGACCGCGTCCGGAAATCGCGCCCGGACCAGGGGCACGGCCTCGCCCCCCGCTTGGGTGACGGCGTGGACCGCCGCGTCCGCATCGTGGGTCGGGATGCCCAGGCGCCGGAACGCGCGGGCCGCCGTGGTCTTGCCCATGCCGATGGAGCCGGTCAGGCCGAGGACGATCATTGGCCGAGCGCCTCGAGCATCCGGGATCTCAAGCGGCCGTCCACTTCGGGCGCGACGCCGAACCAGCGCTCGAACCCCGGCCGCCCCTGGTGCAGCAGCATGCCCAGCCCGTCGACGGTCCGGTGGCCGCGGGCCCGCGCCGCCGCCAGCAGCGGCGTCTCCAGCGGGGCGTAGACGATGTCCGTCACCACCGCGTCCGGCGCCAGGCCCGAGAGGGAAAATTCCAGGGTTGGCGAGCCGGCCATCCCGAGGGACGTGGCGTTGACGAGAAGGGCCACGCCGGCAAGATTTTGGTCCCGCATGTCCCAATCGACGAGGGAGATCGGACCGCCCAAATCGGCCGCCAGGCGCTCGGCGCGCTTCGCGGTCCGGTTGGCGAGGCGGATATCGCCCACGCCAGCGTCCAGCAGCGCGCCGACGATGGCGCGCGCGGCGCCGCCGGCGCCGATCACCATGGCCGCACCGTCCGGAAGGGAAGGCCGCCCCAGCCCGGCCTTGAGGTTTTCGAGAAATCCGAAACCGTCCGTGTTGGCGCCCTGGAGCCGTCCGCCGGGCCCGATGGTGACCGTATTGACCGCGCGAAGCTGCCGGGCGGCCGGGTCCACCTCGTCCATCAGCCGGAACGCCGCCTCCTTGTGGGGCACGGTGACGTTGAAGCCGGAAAATCCCCGGCCGGCCAGCGCCCGGATGCCGGCCTCGAAGTCTCCGGGGTCGATGGGGATTTTCAAATATTCCCCGTCGATGGAATATTTCTCCAGCCAGTAGCCGTGGAGTTTCGGAGACAGGCTGTGGTCCACCGGCCAGCCGACGACGCCCGCCCGGATCATAATCCCAAAACCCCCTGCTCGCGGAGCCGCGCCAGGAGCGCCAGCAGCGGCAGGCCCAGAATGACGAAAAAATCCCCGTCGATGTCGGAGAACAACTGAACCCCCAGTCCTTCGAGGCGGTAGCAGCCTACGGAGCCCAGCACATCCTCGCCAGCGGCGGACAAATAGGCGTCGATATCCTTATCGCTCAGGTCCCGCATGGCGAGACGCGCGGTTTCCACGGATTCCCAGACAATTCCGCCGTCCCGCATCAGGCAGCAGGCGGTTATCAGCCGATGGGTGCGCCCGCTGAATTGCCGCAAATTCGCTGCGGCGGCGGCCATGTTCGCGGGCTTGTCGAAGAGTTCGCCGCCGCATTCGAGCATCTGATCGGCGCCGACGACCAGCGCGCCCGCGCGTTTCTCCGATACGGCGCGCGCCTTGGCGGCAGCGAGCCCCAGGGCGAGTTCCTCCGGCGGGACGCCGTCCCCGGCGGCGGCTTTGACGGCGCTCTCGTCGACGCCGGAGGTTTCGATCCGGAAACGGACCCCGGCATCGGCCAGCAGCCGCGCCCGGACGGCGCTGCCCGAGGCCAGGATGAGTTCGGCCGCCGGCATCACGCCCCGCCGTCTTCCTGGCGCTGGGCGCGAAGCGCCATGATCGCCGCGGCGGTCTCCTCGATGGACCGCCGGGTCACGTCGATTTCGGGCCAGCCCTGAGAGCTGTAGAGGCGCTTGGCGAACTTGACCTCCTCGTTCACCGTCTCCGGATCGGTGTAGCCGGTTTCGCTCTCCTCGTTGAGCATCCTGAGCCGGTTCCGCCGCACCTGGACCAGGCTTCTGGGCTCCTTGGTCAGGCCGACGATCATCGGCCCGCTGACCTCGAACAATTCCTTGGGCAGCTCGATACCGAGGACGATGGGGATGTTCGCCGCCTTGATGCCCCGGTTGGCCAGATAGATGCAGGTCGGGGTCTTCGACGTTCTCGAAACGCCGACGACGATGACGTCCGCCTCGTCCA
>CAZUGT010000089.1:0-18024 GCA_964620095.1 uncultured Rhodospirillaceae bacterium
ATCACAAACATTTGGACAGTTGGGAGGATACAGGGAGAAAGACATGAGTGACGATATTCTGCTTGAACAGGACGGACGCATCCTGCGGGCGACGTTCAACAGGACGCCGGATAACGGCGTCTCCGATAGCATGGCCAGACAGTTCTCCGAAGCCATCCTCCACGCCCACGAAAATTCGGACATGGTTCTTTTGCGCAGCACCGGCCCCGATTTTTGTACCGGCCGCGTCCGGGATGACAGCGCGGGCCCGCCTTCGCCCGAAGCGTATAGCCGCCGTCCGGAATATGACGCGATCTTCGGCTGTTACCGGTCGATCAAGGATGCGCAGGTTCCCGTAGTGACCGTTATCGAAGGGCGCTGCATGGGATTTGGCACGGCGGTGACCGCGGTCAGCGATGTGTCGTTTGCCAGCAGCACCGCTACGTTCAACATCCCCGAGGTTGGCCACAACGTGATGCCGACCATGGTCATGTCGGCGCTGTATGACCGGATGAACCGGAACGCGATCCTCTGGATGGCCTACTCGACCGACTTCATCGATGCCGAACGCGCGCTCGATTACGGCTTGGTCAGCAATGTCGTCGACGCCGACAGGCTGGACGCCGAGGTTGACCGGTTCTGTGATCTTTTGACCAGCCGCCCGCGACCGGCAATCCTCGGGCTGAAGGAGTACCTGCATAGCGCGCCGCGCATGGATGAACAGGGGGCATTCGACTACGCCCGCAGCATCCATTCGATGGTCAACACCGCCGCCGCCATGAAGAAGTAGCTTGCATCACGGTTCCTTGATTGGATTCAGCCCAAGAGGGGTTCAAATTTGCAAGCAGTGTTGGCGAGGGCGCGCACCGAAAACGGTGTGACTCCGGATGGATCACTGCGTCGCAGCGTATGATCGTCGGCCCGAAGCGGGCATCAGCGAGAATTCCTATTCGGATTGCGGCCGGATGATTTGACCGGTTTGCGTGGTCTTTGTATCTCGTCGGCTGTAGAGTTTGGCTTCCCATAGCCGGAGAAATCTATATGGCACGTATCAAACCTCTCGACCGTGCGGAAATGCCGGAGTTCGAGCATCTGTTCGTGGCGGCCGACGAGGCTGGCCATTTCGTGCCGAACTTCGTCCGTACGCTGGCGCGGCGGCCGGAAATCTACCAAGCCCATCGCGCGTTGCGCGATGCCATTGTCGGGCCGGGGTTGGTTTCCGAGGAGGTCAAGGAGATGATCGCCCAGGTGGCGAGCCTTTCCGCCGGATGCATGTATTGCTCCGCTCATAACGCCAATTTTACCCGGCGCCGCGGTGTCGCGCCGGAGCGGGCGGCGGATGTCTGGGCCTACGAGACCTCGCCCCATTTCACCGATGCCGAACGGGCGGCGCTGCGGGTTGCTCAGGCCGCGGCCCAAGTGCCCAATGCCGTTACCGACGCGGATTTCGCCGAACTGAAAGAGCATTATAGCGACGCGGCGATCGTCGAGATCGTCGCGGTCATCGCGCTATTCGGCTTCCTCAACCGCTTCAACGACACCATGGCGACGACGCTCGAACCCGCCGCCGTCGAAGCCGGCGAGACCTTTCTCGCTCCCCATGGCTGGCAGGTCGGCAAGCACGCGGCAACCGACGGCGAATAGCCGCCCGGGTCAACTGTCCCAAAGGCCGTGCAGGCTGGTGTTGATGCGGTTGGTCATGGCCTCGAACACCGCGGTGTGGCCGCCTTGGACTTCCTCGATGGCGGCGGCAAGCTGGCCGGCAATCTCGTCCGGTTGCTCGGCGAGATAGGCGCCGGCGCCCAGTGCCGTGGCCAGCCCGCTCGGGCTGATGCCCTGGTGGAAGCGGTGATAGGCGAGCCGCTCGCTTTCCGTCATGTCGTGATCGAACTTGCGCCGGTTGTTCTTGACGATCACCAGGATCGGCGCCTCGTTGCGGATCGAGGTTTCGATATCCAGGGCGGTCTCGCACATGGCTTCCTCGCCGATGACGGCAATCACCAGTTTGTCGGGATTGGCTTTTTTGGCGCCCATGGCCGCGCCGATCGACCAGCCCATGGCGCTTTCGACCCCGAACCCCAGGAATCCGCGCGGCGTCGTCGCGAGATAATGCTGACAGGTCGAGCCGCGCACCGTCCCGGCGTCGTGAATTACGATGGTCTGGGCCGGATCGACGAGCTTGATCAGTTCGTTCGTGACGCGGAAGGGATTGATCGGCACTTCGTCGGATTCGAGGACCTGGGCCGAAACCTCCGCCCATTTGCCCTTGAGCTCGGCGATCTCGTCATAGCGCGCTTCGATCCGGGCAAACCGTTTTTTCGGGAGTATCTCCCCGGCGACGTCGCACATCTGCTGCAGCACGATCCTGGCGTCGGCGAGGATGGCGACATCGGCCATGTGATCGCGGTTGAGTTCCGTCGGATCGACGTCGATCTGGATATGCTTCACCCGGTCCTCGGGCCGTCCGATGGTCGCGTGATGCTTGAAGCCGCAGCCGATGGTGAGGATCACGTCCGCCTCGCGCCCCAGTTTGGTGGCCGCCAACGAACCGTACAGCGCCTTGGCAAACCCGCCGATCCCCAGCGCCAGGGGATGGTCCTCGGGCATGCCGCTTTTGCCGTTCAGCGTCGTGCCCACGGGCAGCGACAAAAGCTCGGCGAACTTGACCAGTTCGTCCGTTGCCTCGGACTGCAGAATGCCGGCGCCGGTGTAGACATAGGGCCGCTCGGCACCGGCGATCATTTCGACGGCTTCCCTGAGCGCTTCCGGGTCGCCGCCGCTTCGGGCGCGGCGCTGCGACCCGACGGTTTGGTAGTTGTAGTTGCCGACATCCATCTGCGAGACGTCGACCGGCATGCCGATGATTACGGGACCCGGCCGGCCGGTGCGGAGATGCATGAAGCCGCGGCGCATGACCTCGGCCGCCTTGACGGGATCGTCGATCAAAGCCGCCCATTTGCTGACCGGGCCGAACAGGTCGAGGAACGGAAGCTCCTTGGAATACCTGCTGGCGACCTCGGTGGCCTTGTTGTGTCCGGCGAAGAACATCACCGGCACCGAGTCACCCCAACTGTTGACCAGACCGCCCATGAGGTTGGCGGCGGCGGGACCGGCGTCGGTGAAGCAGATAGCCGGCCGGCCGCTGGAGCGGGCAAAACCGTCGCAGACGTCGAAGGCGACCCGTTCCTGGCGCACATACATGAGCGAGATTTCCATGCGATCGGCGACGGCGTCCATCAGCGGTCCGATCGACTGGCCGCCCATGCCAGCGGCGAGCGTTACACCCTCATCGACCAATGTGGCGGCGATGGCTTCTGCGACGTCCATAACGATGTGTCCCGTTGACTGAATAATTTTCGAAATTCCTAATCCGTATCAAATCCCAATCAGGCCGATTCGTCACGGAATTATGGCAAGATTCCGCAGATTTTGGCTGGTCAAATGGCTGCCGTTCAAGGGGCCGGATGCTTGACGCTCTACCGCAAATGCGTGACCATCCTTGTGCAGCAACGGATTCACCGCACGAAATCCGGAAAAAAGCTCACCAATGCATCAGAGGGGAAGCGATCATGCTCACCGCAAAAAACGGACTAATCGTACTATCGGCGGCCGGCCTCCTTCTGGCCAGCGCAACTGCTGCAAACGCGCAGTTCTACAAAGGCAAGACCATCAACGTCATTATCGGCTTCGGGCCCGGCGGCATCGATACCTTCGCCCGCATCTACACGCGCCATATGAAAAAATATATCCCGGGCAATCCGACCATCGTCGTCCGGAGCATGCCCGGCGCCGCGTCCTTGAAATCCGTAAACTTCATGAAGGACAAGGCGCCCAAGGACGGCACGACGGTTTCCTACAATCCATGGCAGGCCATGGCCGAACTCACCAACGCGCCGGGTGTCCAGTTTTCGTACAAGGACTTCACCTTGCTCGGCGGTGTCGCCGCGAAGCCGTCGGTGGCGGTCGCCCGCGGCGATCTAATTCCGGGCGGCATCAAACGGGGCGCCGATATCGTCAAAGCCAAGAACCTCGTCTATACCGGCCGCAACAGGACCCACAATCTCGATCTCGAGACGGTCATGGCGGCTGAAATCCTGGGCCTCAAATTCCGCTACGTGCCGGGCTACCGCAGCGGCAGCAAAATTGCCGCATCGATCGAGCAGAACGAGACCAATTTCACCGGTGCTGGTATCTCCATGTACAACGGCGCCTTCAACCGGGTCGTGACGAATGGCACCGTGGTGCCCCTCTGGTACTACCCGCCGCGGGATGCCCAGGGCAACTACGCCGAGGACAAAGTGGTCTATAAGGGCATGAAATCCTTCTTCGACGTCTACAAGGAGGTCCACGGCAAAGCGCCGTCGGGCGAGGTATGGGAGGCTTATTCCTTTTTCATGGATCTGCGCGGCACGATGGGCCAAATCCTGTTCGGCCCGCCGGGCATGAACAAGGAAGCCGCGGCCATCCTGCGCAAGGCGTTCAAGCAGGCCGCATCGACCGATCCGGAAGCGCGAGCCGATTTGCACAAGGTCTTCCGCGGTGCCGTCCCCGACTACACCCCGTTTGACAAGGCGGTGGCCGCAATCGACAGCATCGCCAATCCGAATCCGAAGATTAAGGCGTTCTGGCAGGCGCGCATGGATGCGGCACGCGCGGCCCGGAAGAAAGCCAAATAACGCAAGAAGAAATAGAGGACGTTCGCAGCGTCTCTTGTAGATTGGATAGGACGACCGGAGGCGCTTCGGTCGTCCTTTTTCCGACACGGAGGATCATGCCTTGGCATTCACGGCCCAAAACGTCCGGCGGATCGTCGCCGGCAACGACGACAACGGCAAGGCGGTCGCGCTCAGCGACGGGCCGTCTCCTGATGTCCACACCGATCCCGCCCGCCCCGGCTTCTACGCGACCCGGCTCTGGGTGACGGATAGCACGCCGGCCCGTACCAGGGGGGTCCGCGAAACCCTCGATCTGCCCCATACCATCGAGCCGCCGGCCATGGGGTCGAATTTCCGCTATTACGAATTTCCCCCGGACTCCACCTATATCGGCAAGGTGGGCCGGAACGCGGTCGAGGAGTATTTCGACGCCATGGGCTCGCCGGGCGCCGGCACCTACGCCAAGGGCGCGCCCCATCCGTATATGCAGAGAACCAAAACCTTGGATTTCTGCTACATCCTGGAAGGCGAGATCACCCTTGTACTCGACAAGGAAGAGGTGGACCTCAAAGAGGGCGATACCGTCGTCCAGCGCGGAACCAGCCACGCCTGGTCCAACCGGTCGGAAAAGCCCTGCATCGTGATCGTTTCCTCCCACGACGCTACCGACGAAGCCTGAAGATGGCCAAGCAGCAGATTCCCTTCCGCCGCGTCGTCACAGGCAATGACGCCGAGGGCCGGTCGGGCGTGCTGTTTGACAGCGATGCCGTCAACACCCGCCCCAACCCGGTGGTGCCGGGCACCGGCATGACCCAGTTCTGGTGCTTCGAAAACATGCCGGCGAGGATTTCCGGCGACGAAGACCTGGGCGCACCTCCATTTACCGATGCGCCGCCGCAAAACGGTCTTTTCCTGCGTTATGTGGAGTCGGCCAAGATGCCCGACGGTTACGACCCTGCCGAGGATCCCACGGCGACGCCCGAGCACGAACCGGTTTTCGAACCGGTCACCGGCCGCGGCGACCGAGGAGGCCGCAACAAGGGGCGGTCGGGCATCCATATGACCCGTTCGGTCGATTACGGCTTTCTCATGGCGGGCAAGCGGACCCTGATCCTCGATGACGGCGCCAGCCACGACCTGGAAAAGGGCGATGTCGTCGTCGAATTGGGCAACTACCACGCCTGGAGCAATCCCTACAGCGAGAGCGTCATGGGCTACGTCATGATCGGTGGCACCTACGAGGAGTAGAGGCGATGGCAAGAGAAACCAGAAAACTGCGCCGTGTCGTCACCGGCAATGACGCCGAGGGCCGGTCGGGTGTCCTGTGGGACAGCGAGGCGCCCAACGCGAGCTTCCGCCCGACCGGGTCGTGGTTCACCGAGTTCTGGACGGTTCAGGAGGCGCCCGCGCTGATCACCGGGACCCGGGACGGCAGCGAGTGCGACTTTTCCGTCTCGCCGCCCGACCGCGGCTTTCACTTCCGCATCGCCCAGACGCCGCCGGAGAAGAAGGAGGGGCTCGATGGGGAGCCGGCCAAGCGCGACCGCGAGGAGCATAATGCCTCGGGCGTCACCGAACGGCGGGAAGACGGGCCCCACTGGAACATGCACCGCACTGCCAGCGTCGATTACGCCTTCTGCGTCGACGGCGAGCGGACGCTGATCCTCGAAGATTCCGACCATGTGCTTCGAAAAGGCGACGTGGTCATCCAGCTCGCCAACTGGCACTCCTGGTCCAACCAGACCGACGAGATCAGCAGCATGGCCTATCTGATGATCGGCGGCGAATTCCCTGATTAGTGGCGCGGCCTGCGAAGGCGAGGCGGTAATGGCCTTCATCGCTTGTCGTCTCGACCGATGGAAAACCGCTGATCTATTTGCCCAGCGCGTCCAGGATGGATTGGGGCGTGAAGTCGGCGCGTGGCTGCCGATGATCAGGAGGAGTCCCTTCCGTTGAGGAGTTCTTCGATATCGGCCATCCGCATGGGAACGGTGTGAATGGCGAGGCCGCGGGGCGCCAACGCGTCGTTGACAGCGCTGGCGATGGCGGCCGGGGCGCCGAGATAGCCGCCTTCGCCGGAGCCCTTCTGGCCGTGGGAGGTCAGCGGCGAGGGGGTGCAATGCTCCGTATCCTTGACGTAGGGCACCTCGTGGACCGAGGGCATGACGTAATCGACGAAGGTGCCGCTCAGGAACTGGCCGTCGGACGCATAATCGAATTTTTCATAGAGTGCGGCGCCGATGCCGTGGGCGACACCGCCGATGATCATGCCGCGCACGATGTCTGGATTGATCACCGTGCCGCAATCATGGGCGATGTAGTAATCGAGGATCGTCACCCGGCCCGTGTCGGGATCGATATCGACCAACGGCAAGTGGGCCTGGAAGGAAAAACAGGGATAGAGCTGCACCTTGTCCCGGTCATCGGGAAGCCGGCCGCCGCCTGGCACTTGCCAGGTGTGGATCGCCTGCAGGCCGGGTTCGAAGCCTTCCGGCAGCTTGTGGTACTGGCTGTGGGCGATGAAACAGAGCTCGCGCCAGGCGAGCTTGCGTCCGGGATCGCCCCGCACCGAGATATCGCCGCCGCCATATTCGAGATCGCTCTCCGGCGCGCCCAGATTGTGGGCGGCGATCTCCAGAAGCTGCGCCTTGATCTTGGCCGCGGCGCCGGCGGCCGCGCCGCCAAGCATGATCGCCATCCGGCTCGCCACCGGGCTCCGGGTCGGCAGCCCGGCCAGGCTGTCTGCGTGGATCACCCTTATCTCCTCCGGGTCCCGCTCCAGTTCCTCGCCCAGGATGGTCGCCATCATGGTTTCGTGGCCCTGGCCGGAGGTGGTGGTGCCCATGGTGCCGGTGATCCGGCCCTGGGCATCGATGCGCACCATGCAGCCTTCCATGAAGGTCGTGATCTCGGCCGCCGGGTTCATCAGATACTCGAACATGTTGTTGCCGCCGCCGGGCTCCAGGCAGGTGCCGATGCCTATGCCGGCCAGCCTGCCCGCGGCGCGCAAGCGATCCCGCCGGGCCACGAGATCGTCGTAGTCGGCGAGCTCCATCGCCTTGTCGAGGACCGTCGCGTAATCGCCGCTGTCATATTTGGTGCCGCTGGGAATCTCGTAGGGGAACTCGTCGGCGCCGATGAAATTGCGCCGGCGGACTTCCAGGCGGTCCATACCGAGGGCGCGGGCGACCTGGTCCACCGCCGTTTCGATCATGAAATTGGTCGGCGCCTGGCCGAAGCCCCGCACCGGCACCTGACCCGCCTTGTTGGAGGTAACGGAAATCGCCTCGTACTCGACGCTGTTGATTTTGTACGGCCCGACAATGGCGGCGATGGGCTTGCCGAGCTGGAAGGGGCCGCGCCCGGGATAGGCGCCGGCATCGTCGAGGGCGCGGATTTTTAGCGACCGGATGATGCCGTCACCGGTGAATGCGGCCTCGGTATCGAATATCCGGTCCGGCCCATGGGCGTCGCTGCCCGCCATATTGTCGAGGCGGTCCTCGACAAAACGTACCGGAAAGCCGAGCTTGCGGCTCAGATAGCTCACCAGCACCGTATGCTTGATACCGCGCTTGACGCCGTAGCTGCCGCCGACATCGACATCCTGGTTGACCTTGATGTTGTTGAGGGGAAGGCGCAGCGCGCTCGCCAGCTGTTCGGCGTAATTGGGCATCTGAATGGACGCCCAGACCTCCATCGTCTCGGTGCCCTCGTGCCATTGGGCCATGACGCCGAAGGTCTCGATAGGCACCGTCGAGGAGCGGCTCCAGCGCGCGCGGAATGAAACGGTTTGGTCGGCGTCGGCGAAATCCCTATCGACCGGGCCCCAGGTGAAGGTGTTTTGATAGAGAGTGTTGGAGCCGTGACCCGGGTGAACGAGCGGCGCATCCGCGGCCATGGCCGCTTCGGGATCGATGATCGCCGGCAATGGCTCGTACGCGACCTCGATCAACTCCAGCGCGTCCTCGGCCAGGGCGCGGCTGTCCGCGACCACGGCGCAGACCCATTCTCCGGCATAGCGGGTCATTTCATAGGCCAGCGGCCGCCACTTCACTTCGGGCGTATTCAACCCGCCATAAAGCGGATTTGTCGCGGCCGCGATTTCGTCGCCGGTGAGCACGTCATGCACGCCGTCCATTGCCAGGGCGGCCGCGGCGTCGATCGAAACGATATTGGCCCGCGCATAGGGGCTCGCCAGCACCGCCAAATGCTTGATGCCGGGCAGTGCCACGTCCTGGACGAAATTGCCGGCACCCATCACGAAGCGCTTGTCTTCCTTCACCCGCCGCTTGCGGGAGACGAAATGGTAATTGCTGCCGCCGTGGTCGCTCATGACGCGGCCCTCAAATTGGCGGCGGCGAGCCGGATGGCGTCGATGATCTGGGAATAACCGGTGCAGCGGCAAAGGTTGCCGCCGATCGCCTCACGGATCGTCTCTTCCGACGGATCGGAGTCTCGATGCAAAAGCGCCTGGGCGGCAATCAGCATGCCGGGCGTGCAATACCCGCACTGCAGGCCATGCGCCTCGCGAAAGGCTTCCTGCAGTTCGCCCGGCTGCCCATCCGAACCGAGCAGGCCTTCCACCGTGGTGACTTCCTGGCCCTCGCATTGCACCGCGAAGATGAGGCAGGCGCGAACGGGAACGCCATCGAGGAGGACCGAACAGGCGCCGCAGACCCCGTGCTCGCAGCCCATATGGGTGCCCGTCGCGCCCAAGGAATCGCGCAGGAAATCCAATAGGGTGGTACGTGGCTCGGCGGCGGCCGTCCGCGCCTTGCCGTTGAGGATCAGGGTGACGTCGACCGGCTTCAAGCCTGTCCTCCCGCTTCAGCCACGGCGGCGGCGATCGCCCGGGCCGCGAGCTTTTGCGCGACCCGGCGCCGGTAACCGGCGCTGGCGTGGGAATCGCCGGCCGGATCGATGGCGTCATCGACGGCGGCGGCGGCGGCCGCGACCGTATCCTCGACGATGGTTTGCCCGATGAGGATGTTCTCCGCCGCTTCGGCGCGGACCGGCACGCCCGCCGCGCCGCCGATAGCGACGGCCGCCCGTTCGCAGGTGCCCTCATCGTTCAGTTTTACCTGGACGGCGGCCGCGACGACGGCGAAATCGCCTTTCCGTTCGCTGACTTCCTCGAAACCGCACCCGACCCGCCCGCCGTTTTGCCAGACTGGGAAGCAGATATCGGTCAGGCATTCGTCCGAATTCCGGACGGTCGACATCGGGCCGTCGTAAAAGTCGCCGGCGGCGACCTTGCGTTCGCCACCTTGGCTGCGGAGCGAGATTCTTGCATTCAGAGCGACGGCGATCAGGGGGATTTCGGCGGCGGGATCGCCATGGGCGACACTGCCGCCGACCGTGCCGCGGTTGCGGGTCTGCTGATGTCCGATAAAGGGCAGAGCCTTGGCGAGCAGCGGCAGCCGCTCGACGACTATTGGCGAGGCGAGACAATCGGCCTGCCGTGTGGTGCCGCCGATTCCCACCGCATCGCCCATGTCCTCGATCCCCTGAAGCTCGGCGAGGCCGTGGATATCCACCAGCAGCGCCGGGCGCGCGAAGCGCATCGCCATCATAGGCACTAGGGTCTGGCCGCCGGCGATGATCATGGCGTCCCCGCCGCCGTCGGCAAGCGCCTTCAATGCGTCATCCAGCGTTGGCGACTTATGGTACTCGAAGGGCGCGGCTTTCATGGTGTGTCAGCCGCCGTCATTCCAATCGTCTTCGACGTGCCGAACCGAGGTTTCGGGGATCAATTCCTCGTCGGTCTGGCGGCGCAGGGTGTCCTCGCCGTTTTTGCGGTACTCGCTGTTCGCCGCATTCCTGGCGGCCGCTTCCCAACGCTCGTGCCAGTCCCCCAGGGAATAGCCGTGCCAGGGAGATTCGGGCCGGAGCGGCGGCAAGCCGATCTTTTCCCATAGCGCCCTTGCGCCTTCCATGTATTCCTCGCTGGGCAGGGCGAGCGGCGGCATGTCGCCCTTCATGGTGGCGTCGATGAGGAGCGTGCCGTCCTCCTCGCCGCCATGCTCCCGCTTGGGGCCGTGGCCCTGGCCGCGGTGGGGCAGGACCACCATGTCCTCGCTGGGATTATGGCGGTAGGCGAGCGCCCACAGCAGCGAATCGGCATTCTGCGGATCGATGTCCTCGCTCACCGCAATCGTGATCTTGCCCATGTCGCCCTTGAAATTGGCAGCGCCGTAGAGGGCGCGCCAGACCTCGGTCCGCGAGGTGCCTTTTTCGAGAACCAGGATCGAAAGCCGCAACAGTCCGGTCAGCGGCTCGTGCAGCGACACTTTCTTGACGCCGCGAATGCCGAGGGTGTTCCGGAGATGGGCGAGGAACAATGGCTCATAGGCGACCCGCTTGATGACGCTGGATTCCGACGGCGCCACCTGGCTGATATAGGACGGAATTATGGCGTCGGCCTTGCGGGTGATCGCCGTAATCTCCATCGGCATGTTGAACTCCTCGAGCGCGACATGGCCGTGGGATTCGCCGAACGGGCCCTCCGGCTCCAGGAGCGTCGGATCGATCAATCCCTCGATCACGACTTCGGCCTCGGCCGGCACCAGCAGATCGACGGTGCGGGCGCGGACGGCGTTTATCGGCTCACCCGCCAGGCCGCCGGCGACGGCGAACTCGTCCGTGTCGATGGGTAGTTTCTGGGGGCCCGTATAGGCCACATAGGGTGGACAGCCGAGGACGATGGCGCAGGGCAGCTTCTCGCCCCGTTCCTTGCATTTCTTCCAATGGACGTAGCCCCCGGCGCCGCCGACCCGGGTCGCCATGCGCATCACTAGCCGGTCGGACGCCTTCAGGCCGCAGCGGTAGGTGCCCATGTTGTGGATGCCGGTGTCCGGGTCCTTGGTAATGCAGTTGGTCGCCGTCAGGGTCGGCGCCGCATCGAAGCCCGGCGTCGAAACCGGGATCGGCAGGCCATCGAGCCCCTTGCCGTCACCCTTAAGGTCGTCGCCCTCGATGACGACCTCCTGACAGGGCGCATTGTTGAGCACCCGCGGCGGCAGCGGATTGGCAATCGCCTGGGTCCATTTGTCGGCAATATCCTCGACATTGGCGTCCATGCCGACGGCATAGACGCCCTCGCTGGCGGCCAGCGCCCCGACCACCACCGGAATATCGTACTTTCGCCCCTTGCCGTCGACGACGTTGGTGAACAAAAAAGCGCGGCGGTCGCCGTCGGCAATGCCGCCACGGTACTGCCAGCGCACCAATGGGTGCATCTCCGAATCCTTGTTGACGGGCTCGTCGATCGTCCAGAGCAGTTCCGCCTCGTCGAGGGCGGCCACATGCTCGCTCAGGTCGCGATAGCGGCGCGGCGCGTTATCCATTGTTCGTCCGTCTGGGCCCCTGTCATTCGGCCCGCCCCGTCCATGTCTCTGATACGGCTCGCAGGCGCGGCCCGATTTCTCTTACTTTCCAGCTTCATTACACGCCCGAAAACACCGGCAACACAAACAAATTTAATTTATGGATATATGGCGGCGTTTCCGTATTACCGACCCTCCAGCCCGGTGCACGGGACAGATAAAACCCTCTACGAGACCCGCCATAAAATCGAGAATATGTTCGCCAAGCTCAAGGACCGGCGACGCATCGCAACCCGATATGACAGATGCGCACACACCCTCTTCTCCGCGATCTGCATCGCTGCAACCGTCATCTTCTATCTCAATCAACGAGTCCCGGGCCTAGCTTGTTTCCGGGCATATTTTCCCGGGAAAACGATTGCGGTTAAGCGAGGTTGCTTGGTTCGACTTCGGCGAGCGCCCAATCACTCCCTTGCCCGGCCATCATGGGCTCGCACGGGGAAAGTATCGGTACGGTCGGCACGGTGTCGGCGAGGAGGTAGTTGAGCACCGGCACGATGCGCTGGTCGCCGGCCATCCAGAAGATCCGCCTTCGCCTCCGCGTGTCCTCGCGCACGATCCGCAATGAGCTCGAGTGCGAAATCATCCCCGATCCGGCCGCCCAGGGTCACGCGGGCTCGGACGGAACCCGGCGGGATGAGGCAATCCGCATATCACTTGATCGCTGGATTCCGATTTCTCGAAATTTATCCTTTATTATCAGCAGCATAGATTTTGTTTAGTCTTGTTTGCGGGGCAGGGCGGCGAAGAAACGATCGGTCAGCCTGGGGGGCAGGGCGGCGACCAATACGAGCATTGCATGGAACATCCACGGGAACGCGATCCGAGGCCGGTTGCGGGCAATCCCCCGCCGGATGATGCGGGCCGCCTTGGGCGCATCCATCAGCAACGGCATGTGAAACCTGTTCTCGTCGGTGATGCGGCTGACGACGAACCCCGGGCAAATGACGCTGACGCCGATTCCGTCGGCCGCCAGCCGGCCTCTCAAGCCTTCGCCGTAGCTGCGGGCCCATGCGTTGGCGGCGGCGTACTGAAGTGCGCCGGGCATGCCGCGAAAGCTCGCCAGGGAGCTCATGATGGCGATCTGTCCCCGTCCGCGCGCGACCATTCGGGGGACAAGCGGATCAACGGTGTTGAGCACCCCGTTCACCTTCACCTCGCGAACCAACCGGTTCCGTTCGGGCGCGTCCTCGCCGCCGCTGGTATCGCCGCTTACCCCGGCGTTGGCAATCACCAGATCGAGGGGATGGTCGCCGTCGGTTCGGGTCACCCATTCTTCCATCGCCCGCCGGTCGGTGACGTCGAGCGCTTGAACCTCCACCCGCGCCGCTCCGCCCGCCAGGCAATTTTTCTTGATCTCCTCCAGCCGCGCCGGGTCGCGGCCGCACAGGAACAGGCTGACGCCGGGCGCGGCATACGCTACCGCGAGGGCGGCGCCTATGCCGCTTGAAGCGCCGGTAATCAAAATCGACTGGAAGCGTCCGGTCATTCTTCCCGCCCGCCGGGCTGTTCGCGGCGCCAACTTGTTGCGCCGCCGATGCACGGCTATAACACGAGCCAAGATGCGAATGGAGACTTCATGACGATTGCCAGCATGACCGGCTTCGCCCGGGTCGACGGCGGGGAAGGCAATCACACCTGGATCTGGGAAGCGAGAAGCGTCAACGGCCGCGGGTTGGACATCCGCTGCCGCCTGCCGCAGGGCCATGACGAGTTCGAAGTTCAGGTGAGGAAGATGGCGGGGGAGAAATTTTCGCGCGGCAATATCAGTATCGGCCTGACGCTGCGCCAGACCTCCGGCGACGCCCAGTACATCATCAATCGCGAGCTTCTGGACCAACTGGTGGAAACCGCCAATGGCCTGGCTGCCCAAAACAACGGCGAGCCGCCGGCGCTGGACCGGCTGCTTGGCGTTCGGGGCGTGGTCGAGGCGGCGGAAGTCGAAGAAAACGATGCGGCGCGGCAGGCGTTGAAGACGGCGATGTTTGACGGGCTGCGGCAACTTCTGGACGAGCTCGATACCACGCGCGGCGAGGAAGGCAGCCGCATCCTGCCGGCTCTCGAAGGTCAGCTGGGAACCATTGAGACGCTCTGTGAAGCCGCCGAAAAGATGGGCGAGGCGCAACCGGCGGCCTTGAAGGCGAAACTCGAGAAACAGGTGGATGAACTGCTCGACGGCGGGACGCGGGAAATCCCGCCCGAGCGTCTGGCCCAGGAGGTCGCCATCCTGCTGACCAAGGCCGATGTGCGCGAAGAGATCGACCGGCTGAAGGCCCATGTCGATGCGGCGCACGAGCTACTGGACGGCGGCGGCGCCATCGGCAGGCGTCTGGACTTTCTCTGCCAGGAATTCACCCGCGAGGCCAATACCATTTGTTCAAAGGCGGCCGATATCGAGCTCACCAACATCGGCTTGGAGATGAAGGCGGCCGTCGAACAGTTCAGAGAACAGGTTCAAAACCTTGAGTAGCTCGGCGACACCGGTTCAAATCGCACGGCGCGGCCTGATGCTGGTCCTGTCGTCTCCATCCGGGGCGGGCAAGACGACCATCTCCCGTGAGTTGCTGAAACGCGATTCGGCGCTGTCGCTCTCCATCTCGGCGACAACCCGGCCCAAACGCCCGGCGGAAACCGACGGCGACGACTACTTTTTCGTCAGCGAGGACGAATTTGAGAAGATGGTCGAGGCAGGCGAGTTTCTGGAACATGCCAATGTCTTCGGCCATTTCTATGGAACGCCCCGGGCTCCCGTCGAAGAAGCGCTCGCAGACGGCCGCGACATTCTGTTCGATATCGATTGGCAGGGCACCCAGCAGATCGGTGGCGATCAGGTCCTCGGAAATGATCTGGTAAGTGTCTTCGTTCTGCCGCCCTCCACGGAAGAACTGGAGGCGCGGCTTCGCCGCCGGGCCCAGGATCCCGAAGACGTCGTGCAGCAGAGGATGTCCAAGGCGGCCGACGAAATGAGCCACTACTTCGAGTACCAGTACATCATCGTCAACGTCGATATTGACGAGAGTGTTCAAGCCGTCCAGTCGATCATCGACGCGGAGCGCACCAAACAGATTCGCCTCAAGGGTGTGGCGGATTTCGTATCCAGACTGCGCCGTGAAGATTAGCCATCTAGCGCGTTCGCCAATCGGCAGAACTCCCCGACCGTCAAGGTTTCGCCGCGCCGGGTCGGATCAATGCCGTGGGCTTCCAGGTCCAGCCCAAGAGATTTCAGCGATGCCCGCAGCATCTTCCGCCGCTGGCCGAAGGCCGCCGCGGTGATCCTTTCGATCGCCTCGAACCGGGCCGGAAAGCCGGGTTCCGCATGGGGTGTCAGCGTCACCACCGTCGAGGTGACCTTGGGCGGCGGGGTAAAGGCGCGTGCATCGACGTTGAAGGCGAACTCGGTATCGCACAGCCATTGGGTCAGCACCGACAATCGGCCATAGGCCTTGGTGCCCGGCAAAGCGGTCAGCCGGTCGGCGACTTCACGCTGGAACATCAGTGTCATCGATTCGAGCGAAGCCGACTGTTTCAGCGCTTCGACGAGAATGACCGTGGAAACGTTGTAGGGCAGGTTTGAAACCAATCTCCGTGGACCGGCCGAGAGTTCGGAATAAACAAGCTTCGTAGCGTCGGCGGCGACGATTTCCAATCGATCGGGATAGGCATGCGCCAGTTCGTTGAGAGCCTCGACGCAGCGCGGATCCTTTTCGACGGCGATCACCCGCCGGGAACCGGCATCAAGCAGCGACCGTGTGAGACCGCCGGGACCCGGGCCGATTTCAATCACGTCGCAGCATGTCAAGTCTCCAGCCGTTCGGGCAATCCGGTCCGACAGATTTTGATCGAGAAGAAAGTGCTGCCCGAGCTGTTTCCGGGCGGACAGTCCATACCGTTTGATGACATCCCGCAGCGGCGGGAGCGCGGGTTCAGGCAAGGGCCGGCGCCTTTTGCCGATTTTCCGCCATGGCGGCGGCTACCTCTATCGCGGCAACCAGGCTGGTTTCCCTGGCCGTGCCGGTTCCCGCCAAATCCAAGGCGGTTCCGTGGTCCGGCGAGGTTCGAATAAACGGCAGGCCGAGGGTCACATTGACCGCCCGGTCGAAATCAAGGGTCTTTATCGGAATGAGCGCCTGGTCGTGATACATGCAGACCGCCGCGTCGTAGGTCCCCCGGGCGGCATCGTGAAACATCGTATCCGGCGAAAGCGGCCCGAGAACGGTCAGCCCTTCGCGGCCGCACCGGTCGACAACCGGTTTCAGCAGCTCGATTTCTTCTCGCCCCATGGCTCCCCCTTCGCCGGCGTGGGGATTGAGGCCGGCGACGGCGATGCGGGGGTGCTTGATGCCGAAATCCGTTGTGAGCGCCTTTGCGGTGACTGAGATGGTCTCGGCCACCAGGTCTTCGTTCAGCCTCGCAAGAGCTTCCTTCAGGCCGACATGCCGTGTGACCGGCACGACGCGCAACCGCTCGCTCGCCAGCATCATCACCGGCTCGGTCCCGGTTCCGGCAAGGTGGGCGAGAAATTCGGTATGACCCGGAAACTCGAACCCGTCCCGATATTGAGCCAATTTGTGGATCGGATTGGTCACCACGGCGGCTGCCTCGCCCGAAAGCGTCAGTGCGACCGCTCGTTCGATGGAGTCCCGTACCGCGGAGGCGTTCTCCGGATCAATTGTGCCCGGAACAGGCGGGCGCGGCAGGTCGATCGGAATGACCGGCAGGACGTCGGAGAAAACCGACGCTGCCTCTTCCGGCCGGCCGATTTCCCGGATCGGCGTGTCCTCGCCAATCAGTTTTGCCAGTACGGTCAAGCGGGAAGGATTGTCGACGGCGGCAAATGCGCGACCCGATTTTCGCAGCCGCCCCCAGGCCCTTAGCAGAATTTCGCCGCCGATTCCGGCGGGCTCTCCCATGGTGATCAGGAACGGAGGTGACGAGGCGCTGCTCATCATCGGGGGTCGATCACAGCCTGACGCCAGAGGTTTCTCAACATGCGGCGGGAAATCAATTCCGCCCGCTCACGCATTAATTCCGTGGCCACACGCTGCCGTATTTCCTCTTCTGAGGACGGACTTTGGCGATCGCAGACCATCAGCAGAACCATGCCGCCACCGGATTGGACGGGTTGCGAGACCTGGCCTGTCTGCAGGTCTTCGATCGCACCGCGAATTTGCGCTCCCAGGCTGGAAAGATTGACGTTCGACAGTCTGCCCGACTGCGGTGCACCGAGTTCCTTACCTTGCTCCTCCAGTTCGGTGCAGGAATTCGCGGCGGATCCTATGCGGTTCAACGAAGCCCTGGCCGAGTCGATCGCGGATTGGGGCGGGTTCGGAGGAAGAGGCAGAAATACCTGTTGAAGCTCAACGGTCACCGGGCCAGCCGCCAATCCGCGAGATGCGCGCCGATTTCGCAGCTGTAGGATATAGAAACCGTCGGTCGCCCGGATCGGACCTGCAATGTCCCCGGTCTTCATTCCCGGGAGGGTCGTACCAATTGCCGGATCCAGTTGTTCCGCCCGAACCCATCCGAGACTTCCTCCTTGGGCCGACGAAGCGCTCTGCGAAAAGGTGCGGGCCAGTGAGCCGAAGTCCGCGCCCCCCCGGATCTGACCGATCAGATCGGCAATCAGCCTATTGGCGTCGCCGCCTGAACTGCCGAGGTCGAAGGGAACAAATATCTCGCTGACCAGAAACTCGGGCTCGCCCTTTGCCGACTCGATCCGGCCAATTCGCTCGTCGATCATTTCATCGGTAATCGCCGACCGGCGAATTTGCGCGCCTACGAGTTTGGCCCAAGACAAATTTGCGCTCAATTGGGTATCCAGGGTCGATCGATCGATCTTGTTTTCCTTCAACAATTGAAGCATCCGGCCCGGCTGCATGTCGTTCCGTCGTTCGATTTCCGACATCGCCTTCCCGATCTCGACGGGCGAGACCGAAACATTGCGGTTCTTGGCTTCCTGGAGTTTCAGGTTGTCTTCGATGAGATTCCGCAAAACTTGCGGCCGA
>CAZUGT010000090.1:0-1581 GCA_964620095.1 uncultured Rhodospirillaceae bacterium
CACGATTCCAAGGCGGAGGCCTATAGGCAGGCGTTCGCCGAGCAGGAGCGCCGGCGCGAGTTCGATCCCGTTGCGGTGGAGATGACCCGCAGCCGGGCCTGCAACGATCACGGACTGCCGGTCTCGCTCGTCGTACGCTGATCCGGTCGCCGGCTTCCGGGCTGCCGCCTTGACAGCTTTTAGAGGTATTCCTGGGGCTCGAATTCGTTTGCGAGTGTCTCGAGGTCCGGGACCGTCAGCGTCCGCCCGCCCGCACCGGAGAAACGGACGATGCCCTCGTCTTCAAGCTTGCGAATGGTGCGGGAAACCGATTCCGGCGTGGTCCCGATCATCGACGCCATATCGGTTCGGGAGATGGGCAGCCTGATCTCGGCCCCGGCGGTCTCATCCGTCTCGCTCAACGTGCGGTCAATCAGTACGGCAAGCAGATGAGCGAAACGGGCTCGAACGGACAGCGTAACGTTGTGGAAGATTTTCTCCTCGGCTTCCTCCAGTTCGTTCGAGGCCCGCTTGAGAAAACGCAAGCCAAGGGCGGGATTCTGTTCCAACAGGCTCCTGACCGTCCGGTTGCCGATGAAACATACCCGGCTCGGTTCGAGCGCCTCCGCGCTGGCCTTGAAGTCCGTGTCGGTCAGAAGCGCCCGATAACCAAGGGTTTCGCCGGGCATGGATAGATGGAGCAGGATGGAGTTCCCCTCGGCGTCATATTTTCGAATGCCGATCAGGCCGGACTCGACGCAATAGACCCCGCGGCAGTCGTCGCCTTCGTTGAACAGGACTTCGCCCGGCAGCAATTCCCGGCCGACCCGGTTATCGTCGATAAGCCGCAACTCATCGTCGGACAACACGCACCATTCGGTTCTGTGGCGGGCCTGACAGGTAAAACAGTTCGTTCCGATTGCCGGCACGGTTCGTTCCCATTCGCATTTCGCATGCACGGGCATTTTCTTGATTGCCGATGGTTGGGTCAAGCGACATGGAGCGCTGAAACCGGGCGGCATAGCCCGCTGGCTTCGCTTGACCACCGTCATTGAGATGCGGTCGGAATTGCGGTACCACAAGGCATTCGTTTGGCCTTGAATTTGGATGCATCGGCACGCCACTCAAGGTTTCTGAAGATTATGATCGCCGGGGGCTGGACATGGCCGCCGAATAATCGTAATCGGCGCATAAGTTAACCCGACAGGAGATCACCGGGACATGACGAAACTCAAAAATATAGGGGTTGTACTTGGCGCGACGGTCGTTTTGGCGGCCTGTGCGGATCTGGAAACCGTCAGGAATATGAAGCCGGACAGCGGTCAATTCGCGGCCCAGCTTCATCAGGAATATGTCCGGCTGGCCGCGCTCGAAGATGCGGAAAGGGACTGGTTCGACACAACGTTCTTCAACGAACGTGCGCGGATGGTTGCCTTGGGCGGTACGGTCGACCCGCAGCAAATGGCGGAGCGGCGCATTCCGGAATCGATGTCCGCCCAACTTTCGGCGGCGCGGGCCCGCCTCGTCCAAGCCTTGGCAACCTCCAAGTTCCTCAAGCCGCGGGCCGCGGCCCGGGCCCAGGCCGGATTCGATTGCTGGATG
>CAZUGT010000091.1:0-2757 GCA_964620095.1 uncultured Rhodospirillaceae bacterium
GCGACCATCTCGTCGCAGGCCCGGATCAACTGATCGAGGGTCGACACCCCGCGGGCCTCCAGCCGCTCCAGCATGGCGGCGAAGATTTGGGCAGTCGCAACCGCATCGCCCACGGCCGAATGCCGGTTCTCGATGGTTACGCCGTGCCGTTTGGCAATGGTCTCCAGGCTATGATCGTCGGTGTCGCGGTCGAGAAACACGGAGATCAGCAGCGTATCCAGCACCACATGGTCGAACCGGGCGCCGGTCTCGGCTTCCTTCAGTTTCAAGAACGTCAGGTCGAAGGCGGCGTTGTGGGCCACCAGTACGGTGTCGCCGACGAACTCCCGGAAGCGCGGCACCACGACATTCGCGCCCGGCTTGTCGGCAACCATGTCATCGGTGATGCCGTGGATGCGGATGGACCCCTTGGGGATATCCATTCCCGGCTTGATGAATTCGTCAAAGGAGCGGGATTCGGTCACCTCGCCGCCGTGAACGCCGACCGCGCCGATGGAAATCAGCTCGTCCCCGTGTGATGGCCTGAGACCGGTGGTTTCCGTATCGAAGACCGTGAAATCCAGCGACCGCAGGGTCCGGCCATCCAGCTCCTGCATGTGCCGGGGCAAATCCAGAAGGCTGTAGTCGAAAAACTCGGGCCGCTCGGGCAAGCCGGCGGCGTCGAGCTCCCGGCGATGGAGTTCGCGGTTCAGCCAGATCCAGGCGCAAGCACAGATTACCGCCGTAACCGCGAAAATCCAGACCACCAGTTGCAACGCCTGACCCGCGCCCTGATCCGTTCCGAGAACGAGCCATGCGGCAGCGGAGGCGGCGGCGGCGAGGACGGCGCCCAAGACCGCCGTCCAGAGGCCCGCGAGCCTGCGCGTACTGAGCCGGGATATCTTCATGCCCTTTGCCTTTGTCCCCCCACGCCGTGCCCCGTCAGCATATGCAGTGTGCCATCAATAGAGTTCGCCGCCGAATTCGAACTTGATCCGGGTCAGAAGGTCCTCGACGGTCTTGAGCGCATCCCTTAGCTGTCGCCGGACCCGGCGCGAAAGCGATTTGGGGTGAATGTGATAGCTGGGCGATCCGCCGGCCTGCGCCTCGGCGACCTGGCGGGAAAAAATCAAATCGGACAAATAGACGTAGGCCGCCGTCAGGTCTTCGTGATCCGCCGGGTTGAGCATGTCGACGCTCCTGAGGCTGTCCATCCGCTCCAGCGTCGAGGTCGCCGTCACGCCCTCGCGGAGAGACAGCAGACGAATGCCCTGAACCAAGGGAAATGTTCCATGAAGCTTGAGATCCATCTTGCCCTTGTTGGGCCCCGCATCGCTGTTCGTCGCCCAGCGGCCGAGGGACCGGAGCGCCGTGCCGTGATCGCGGTCGGCGGCAAACAGCCGGCGCAGGAACGTCTCGTTGTGGTCCATAAGACGAGTGACGTAATCGCGCAGCTCCCGACCCAACGACACCTCGCCCGACGCCGGCTGAAAATCGAAGAAAATATCGAAATCGAGAAACGCCTGATTGGTCGTCGCGGCGTTCCATTTGTCTACCTGCGCCTTCCATCCCGAAAGAGTCTGACGCCAGAGGGGATTGGTCGCCATGACGTCCCCGTTGCAAAACGGCAGGCCGGCCGCGTCGAGGTCCCGGGACAACCGTGTGGCCAACTCGACGAACCACGGATCGGCGGACTCCACGTCGCCGGCGTCGGCATCCGCGATGATGAAGCCGTAATCCTGGTCCGGCGACAGGTAATTTTCGCCCCGTCCCCCGGAGCCCATGATGACCATGCAAAATTGCAGCGGGGCGGCGCCCAAACCCTCGTTCTCCATCTCCGCCGCATTGAGCGCGAGCAAATCCTGGTGGAGCCCTTTGTTCATGTGGGTCAGCAGCGCCTGAATTTCCGGCGCCGCCACGCCTTCTTCCAGCAGCTCGGCCGCCAGATCGGTCTGGGCGGCCTTGGTGTCCCGCAATCCCTCGCGGGTCCGTTCGTAGGCGAAGGAATCCACGCGGGTGACAAGATCGCTCGCCGCCGTCGCCATCACCTGATGCAGGTCGAGCACCCCGGACAGTCTGCCGTCGCCGTCGACCACCGGCAGGTGACGGTGCCCGAAACGGCGCATTCGCGCCAGCGCCACGTACAGGGGATCGCTTTCGGCCACCGTCCGAAGCGGATAGGACATGATGTCCGACGCCCGCTGCGCGGCATCCGCCCGGAAAGCGATCCGCCGCACCACATCCTGTTCCGTCACGATGCCCCGGGGCATCCCCTCCGAATCCGCGAGCACGACGGCCGAGAGCTTTCGAGTGCTCATGACGCCGACGAGGTCCCGCAACGGCTCGTCCGGCGACAACCCGGAAAGTGTCGTCCGCATGTGGTCCCGGACGGTCTGAAAAAACACCCGCGTTGCCGGAGTGCCCTGGCTCATCTGCGCTTCGGCCGGGTCCGGACGCACCGGACCGCCGGCCACCCCTTTTGATCCACCTCCGCCACGGTAGCATCTCTCCGGGCAACCCGACAGGTGTAGAAGCGGCCCGTTCATGTAACCGGGATCACAGCCCAAACGATTGAAATCGCGGCTCCATCCGGGTGCACGGCCAACCCGCTATCCCTGCAATTGGAACCGCCGCCGCCGGCGGCTATGATCGTCATATGACTGTAATGGGGCACCCGAGAACCGATGACCGACAAAGTAACCAAGACCGAAGAGGAATGGCGCAGCCAATTGACGCCGGAGCAGTATCAGGTGACGCGCCTGAAGGGAACCGAGCAGG
>CAZUGT010000092.1:0-4727 GCA_964620095.1 uncultured Rhodospirillaceae bacterium
CCCGGATGGGGCGGCAGTGACCTATTCATTTAGCCCGCGCGGGTGTGGGTGCAAGGGGGGAATCGCATCCGACCGACAGCCCCCCCTCCCTAGCCCTCCCCCTCGAAGGGGGGAGGGAATGGGTCGGTTGGTTTACCTCCCCCCTGGAGGGGGAGATCGAGACGGCCGGCAATCGCCGGGCGTCGAGGGTGGGGGGGCTGGCATCGGGCAGCCAATCGCACATATTGATAGGGAAGCACCGTCCGCGGGCGCCGGCGCAGGGGTTCCCGCGCACAAAAATGCGCTCAAAGGCACCGAATTGGAATTTAACCAGGCCATCAAATGTCTATTAATGTCCATGAATGTCCATTGCAGCCGACACGATCCGGCCGGATTCGAAATTTTCGTTGGAAATATATTCCAACCCAGGCAATGACGGCGGATCTCGCATTCGGCGGACGGGAGCGGCTAGAGGTAGTACGCCTTGAGCGGCGGAAAGCCGTTGAAGCCCACCGACGAATAGCTCGCCGTATAGGCGCCGGCATCGAGAATGTCGATCTTGTCGCCGGCCTTCAGGTCCATGGGCAGGCGGTAGTCGGCGCGCTCGTAGAGGATATCGGCGCCGTCGCAGGTCGGGCCGGCGAGAACCACCGGGCCGGTCTCGGCATCCGGATATCCGGCCGGATATTCAGTACGCAGCGCATACTGGATCGCTTCGTCCATGGTCTCGGCCAGCCCGCCGAACTTGCCCACATCCAGATAGACCCAGCGGACCCGTTCGCCGTATCCCTTGGCCGAGACCAGCACCACCTCGGAGCGGACCAGGCCCGCATTGGCGGTCAATATCCGCCCGGGCTCGATCATCAGCGCCGGCGGCCGGTTGCCGAAGGCGCGGGCGATCCCGGTCCGGATCGCCTCGGCCACCTCCGGCAGTTCGGGAACGTCGTCCCGGTAGCGGATGGGGAAGCCGCCGCCGAGATTGACCAAGTCCAAGGTGATCCCCTTTTCCGAGAGCGTGGTGAATATCCGCGCCACCTCGCCGATGGCCGCCTGCCAGGGGCCGAGCTCGGTCTGCTGGGAGCCGACGTGGAAGGAGATGCCCCGCGCAACCAGGCCCGAATCCTGCGCCTTGACCATCAGATCGACGGCCATCTCCGCCGAGCAGCCGAATTTGTGGGACAGCGGCCAGGCCGCGCCTTGGCCGGCGACCAGCATGCGGCAAAACACCTCGGACCCCGGCGCGGCCACGGCGAGCTTTTCCAGCTCCGGTTCGCTGTCGAAAGCGAACAGCCGCACGCCCCGGCTGTAGGCGGCGGCGATATCGTCCAGCTTCTTGGCGGTGTTGCCGAACGCGATGCCGGACGGGTCCGCGCCGGCGGCCAGGCACCGCTCGATCTCGGACAGGCTCGCCGCATCGAAATTGGACCCGAGCCCGGCCAGCCGCTGAAGCACCGGCGAGGCCGGATTGGCCTTCACCGCGTAATGGATTTCGGCTTGCGGCAGCGCCGAGCGCAGGGCGGCGAAGTTCGCCGAGATCACGTCGAGATCGACCACCAGACAGGGGGTTTCCGGCTGTTGTTCGGCGAGAAATCGGTCGATCTTGGGCGTCATGAGCGCTTCCTGGGATGCCTCCGGGGCCGAGCCGGGTTATACGACAATTTCACCGGTTTCAAAGGGAAAACCGGGCAATACCCGACCGGAATACCTGGACATTTTTTATGGACGATATAAATATTCCCCGGGATTATGGTAAGCGCCGGCGGTCGCCGCCGCCTGGCGCATCAACGAGGTAAGCGATGTTTATTCAAACCGAAGCCCTGCCCGACCCGGATCGGCTGAAATTCTTCCCCGGCGAGGCCGTCCTGCCGGGCGGCTCGGCGGAGTTCCCCGACGAGGAATCGGCGGAGCGTTCGCCCCTCGCCGAACGGCTGTTCGGGGTCGACGGCGTCGCCGGTATTACCCTCCACACCGATCACGTGGTGGTCGAAAAGGACCCGGACCTGGATTGGATGGTGATGAAGCCGATGGTTCTCGGCGCGATCATGGATCACTACACCTCCGGCGCGCCGGTGATGCACGGCATGGAAGCCGAAGCGCCGGAAAACGTTCCGGCCGACGCCCCCGCCGACGAATCCATCATCGCCCAGATCAGGGAAATCATCGACACCCGGATCAGGCCGGCCGCCAAGCAGACCGGCGGCGATGTGGATTTCGTCGATTTCAAGAACGGCGACGTGCTGGTCGAGTTCCAGGGATCGGCCTTCTCGCTGATCGGCGGCATGACCAACGTGCTGCGGCACTACGTGCCGGAGGTGGTCGCGGTGAAGGATTACCGCGACGCGCTGCCGAAGCCGGGACTGGATACGGTCGAGGCCAAGAGCATCCAGACGGTGCTGGACGAGCGGATCAACCCCGCCGTCGCCAGCCACGGCGGCCATATTTCGCTCATCGACGTGCAGGGCGATATCGCCTATGTCCGCCTCGAAGGCGGCTGCCAGGGCTGCGGGATGGCCGACGCCACCCTCAAGCAGGGCATCGAAACGGAAATCAGGGAAGCCGTCCCCGCCATCAGCCAGGTGCTCGACGTCACCGACCATGCGGGCGGCACCAATCCCTATTACCAGCCGGGCGCCATGTAGCGCCGCAACTCCCCGGGGGGAACCATGGCCGAAGAACAGGCGCTCCAGGAGCGGCTCACCAGCTACCTGGGCAAGGAACTCTACGTCATCTTCTCGAAGCCCGAAGCGCCGCGCGAGAAGGTGCTCGAGGTTTCGTCCGCCCACCTCGATCATCAGGTGCGGCTGGAGAAGGAGGGCATTCTCTACGGCGCCGGCCCGGTGTTCGACGAAGGCGCGGATGCGCCTACGTTCGGGATGATCATCATCCGGGCCGGGGATTTCGGCGAGGCCAGGAAGATCGCCGAGTCGGACCCCATGCATTCCACAGGGGTGCGCTCCTACGAGCTCCGCAAGTGGAAGATGAACGAGGGGTCGTTCCAGGTCACAATCAACTTCTCGGACCAGTCGGCGGAAATCGGGTAGGCCCTACATCCGGTCCTTCTCGGCCCGTTCCGAATTCACCACGTGCCACATGAACCGGGCGGCGACGCTGCGCCAGGGGCGGTAGATCTCGCCCGCCGCCAGCATCTCGGCGCGGCTCGGGCGTTCGGGCAGCCCCTTGAGCTTCTGGTAGCCGACGACGATGCCGAGGTCGTCCACCGGCCACAAATCGGGCCGCTTCAGGGCGAACAGCAGGTAGACCTGCGCGGTCCACGGGCCGATGCCTTTCAGCGCGGTCATCGCCTCGATGGCGTCGTCATCGGCCTGGCGGGCCACCGAGCGGAGGCTCAGTTCGCCGTCCACCAGGGCTCTCGCGATGGCGCGGCCATAGGTCCCCTTCTGGCGGCTCAGGCCCACCTTCCGGTGATCGCCGTCGGTGAGGCCCAGGAAGGCTTCCGGGGTCATGGGGTCGGCAAATTCGTTGAGCCGCGCCTGGATGGCCCGGGCCGACGCGGTCGAAACCTGCTGGGCGCAGATGATCTTGAACAGGGAATCGAAGCCCGGCCGGCGGCCGCGCAGGGGCGGCGCGCCGAGCGCCTCGTAGGCGCGCCTGATGTCGGGATCGCGCCGGGCGAGTTCGGTCAGCGCCTCGGCCATCACCGATTTGGTTATTTTAGTCGTCACGCCGGGCAGCTAAACTCACGGGGACCGCATCCGCAAGGGAGATGACTCGTGATTGTCGAGCAAATCTGGACCAACAACGATTTCCGCAATTTCAACTACCTGATCGCCTGCCCGGAAACCGGCGAAGCGCTCGCCGTCGATCCGCTGGAGTTTGGCCAGTGCCTGGATGCGGCCAAGGACAGGGGCTGGGAAATCACCCAGATCCTCAACACCCACCACCACCACGATCATACCGGCGGCAATGCCGGCATGGTCGAGGCCACCGGCGCCAAGATCCTCGCCAACGCCAAGGCCAGGGACGACATTCCGGAAATGGATATCGGCCTCGATGCGGGCGACGTGGTGAAGGTGGGCAGGACCGTCGAGCTCGAGGCCATGGACACGCCGGGCCATACCATGAGCCACGTCTGCCTGCTGTCGCGCACCGATCAGCCGGCGCTGATCTGCGGCGACACCCTGTTCAATGCGGGCGCCGGACACTGCAAGGGCGGCGGCCACCCGGAGCCGCTCTACGAGACCTTCGCCAGGCAGCTGGCGGCCCTCCCGGACAACACGCTGATCTATCCCGGCCACGACTACATCGAGAACAATCTCGGTTTCACCCTCGACCGGGAGCCCGACAATGCGCGCGCCGCCAGCCTCAAGGAAGAGGTCGCGGGCCAGGACACCAACCGGGCGATGGTGACGACGCTGGCGCTGGAGAAAGAGGTCAACACCTTCTTCCGGCTGCAAAGCCCGACGGTGATCGCCCGGCTGCGGGAAGCCTTCCCCGGCCTCCCCGACGAGCCCGACGAGAAGACCGTGTTCCTGAAACTCCGGGAACTCCGGAACGACTGGTAGGGCAAGCCCACCCGGAAAATTCCCCATAGCCGTCATGCCCCGCCCCACCGGACCGGCTTCGCCGGCCGGAGGACAAGCTCAGCGCGGGGCGTCCAGGATATTCCCCCTCACCCAGCTACGGCTAAGGCGGGCTCCCGCCCGCCAAGCCTTCGCATCCCTCTCCCCCCTTCGGGGGGCGAGGGTCAGGGAGCAGTCCCCTCTCCCCCTTGGGGGAGAGGGTTAGGG
>CAZUGT010000093.1:0-5319 GCA_964620095.1 uncultured Rhodospirillaceae bacterium
GGTCTCGCCGCCCACTTCCCAGGTGGCGCTGCCGTCGACCATGTAGAAGGTCTCGAAATCGTTGCCGTGCATGTGGCGGCGGGACTCGAACCCCGCCGGGCAGATTTCTTCGCAAATCTCGTAGTGGCCCTCGGTCGCCGCGGACGGCACGATCACCCGCATCCGGTTGTTGCGGAGATAAATCTTGCCGTCGTCCGGCCCAAGAAACGTTCCCTTGCTCATGAATTCGCTCCCATTCCAATAATCTCTTCAAAAAATGAACGCGATCATTGTAAGGATCGGACAGGGGCGAGTCACCCGCTTGTATGACCGGCGCCGGCCACTAAGATCGCTTCCGCCAACGCCCTGAAGAGGACACGCCCATGCGCTACGCGGTCGGCCAACCGGTGCCCCGGTCCGAAGATCCGAGGCTGCTGACCGGCAACGGCAGATATACCGATGACGTGAACCTGCCGCACCAGGCCTATGCGGTGTTCGTCCGCTCGCCCCATGCCCACGCCGACATCAAGGCCATCGATGCAAGCGCCGCCAAAGCCATGCCCGGCGTCATCGACGTGCTGACCGGCACAGAGCACGAGGCCGACGGGATGGGTGAAATCACCGGTCCGACGCCCCGAAAGCGCCGGGACGGCTCGGTCATGTTCCGCCCGCCCCGGCCGGCGCTCACCAGCGACCGGGTGCGGCATATGGGCCAGGCGGTGGCCATGGTGATCGCCGAGTCCCCCGCCCGGGCCAGGGACGCGGCGGAAGCCGTGGCGGTCGATTACGATCCGCTGCCGGTTGTGCTCGGCACAGCGGAAGCCAATCGGGACGGCATGCCGGCCATCTGGGACGGGGCGCCCGACAATGAGAGCTTTTTCTTCGAGATGGGCGACGGCGATGCGGCGGCGTCCGCGATCGAGGGCGCCGCCCACGTGATCAAACAGAAATTCGTCATCAATCGGGTTACCGCCAACACCATGGAGCCCCGGGGCGCGGTCGGCGTCTACACGCCGTTCGAGGACCGCTACACCATGTATGCGGGCTGCCAGCGCCCCTTCGCCTGGCGGACCAATCTCTCCAAAAACTACTTCCACGTTCAGGAGAACCAGCTCTCGTTCATTACCGGCGATCTCGGGGGATCGTTCGGAATGCGCGGCTCCATCTACCCGGAAATTCCCCTTTGCGCCTGGGCCTCCAAGCGGGTCGGGCGGCCGGTGAAGTGGACCGCCGAGCGATCCGAAGGCCTGATGGCCGACGACCACGCCCGGGACAATGTCTCGGAGGCCGAACTGGCCATCGACAAGGACGGCAAATTCCTCGCCCTCAGGGTCCGGACCAACGCCAACCTCGGCGCCTACGTATCGTTTCTCGGCATGGGGCCGCCGACCGGCAACATCGGCGGGCTTGCCGGGGTCTACACCACGCCCATCATCCACGTGCAGGTGGCCGGCGTCTTCACCAACACCTCCCCGCTATCCCCTTACCGGGGCGCGGGCCGCCCGGAGGCCGCCTACATCATCGAGCGGATGATCAACCTGGCGGCGGCGGAGACCGGCATCGATCCGATCGAGCTTCGCCGGCGCAACTTCATTCCCGTGGACGCCTTCCCCTACAAGACGCCCCTCACCTTCACCTTCGATTGCGGTGAATTCGAGGCGGTGATGGACGAGGCGCTGGAACTCGGCGACCGGGCCGGGTTCGAGGCGCGGCGCGAAGCATCCAGAGCCGAGGGCAAGCTTCGGGGGCTGGGCATCTCATGCACCATCGAACAGGCCGCCGCCCCCCAATCAGAGACCGCCGAACTACGGTTCGACCCCTCGGGCACCGTTACCGTGCTGTGCGGCACCACGCCCCACGGCCAGGGCCACGAAACCATCTACAAGCAGCTTGTCTGCGACAGGCTGGGGATCGAGCCCGGCGACATCCGGGTGATCGAGGGCGACACGGACAAGGTGAGCTTCGGCACCGGCACCGGCGGGTCGCGCTCGGCGACCATCGGCACGTCGGCGGTTCTCGCCGCGGTCGACAAGGTGATCGGCAAGTGCCACAGGATCGCCGCCCACATGCTGGAAGCGGCCGACGCCGACGTCACCTACGGGAACGCCGCCTTCGCGGTCGCCGGGACCGACAAGTCCCTGCCGTTCATCGATGTGGCCAAGGCCGCCTTCCAGAAGGCCAACCTGCCGGGCGGTATGGAGAGCGGCCTGTATGAGATCGCCACCTATGATCCGGAGAAGGCCAATTTTCCCAACGGCTGCCATTTGTCCGAGGTGGAGATCGACCCGGACACCGGCGGGATCGAGATCGTCAAATACACCGTGGTCCACGATGTGGGCTTCGAGCTCAACCCGCTGCTGGTCAACGGCCAGGTGATGGGCGGCATCGCGCAGGGCGCGGGCCAGGCGCTGATGGAGGACATGGTTTATGACGGGAGCGGCCAGCTGCTCTCCGGCTCGTTTCTCGACTACACCATGCCGCGCGCCGGAGATTTCCCCGGCTATGAGATCAAGGGACATCCGGTGCCGACCGCCGGCAATCCGCTCGGCGTCAAGGGCGCCGGAGAATGCGGCACGGTGGGCGCCCTGGCCTCGGTCTCCAACGCCGTCGCCGATGCCCTGTCGCCCCTCGGCATCCGTCACCTGGACATGCCGGCGACGGCGCCCAGGGTGTGGAAGGCGATCGACGAAGCCGGCGGAGCCTAGCGCCTATTCGACCCAGTATTCTTCCCGGTCGAGGGTATCCGCGCACGTCACCCGGCCGCCAACCGCGCCCAAAACGTCTTCCTGGAGGGCCCGGACCATCCAGGCGCCGGCGTGCTCCTCCGGGATCGGATACGGCGCCTGCAATCCATGGACGCAAGCGGGCTCAAATCCGAACCGCGGATAATAGCCCGGATGCCCGAGCACGAAGGCCAGCGCCACGCCCCGTTCGGCCAGTTCGCTCAGTCCCGCCTCGACGAGTTCGCCGCCGATTCCCCGGCCCTGGCGATCGGGAACCACCGCCAGGGGCGCAAGGATCGCGGCGCCGACATCCTCGGCGGACCGAATCCGAACCCGGGTGAATAGGACATGGCCGACGGACCGGCCCTCTTCCTCCGCCAGTATGGAAACAACCGGCCGGGCGCTCGGATCGGCCAGCAGTTCCATGGCCAGCCGGGCTTCCTCGGCGCCGCCGAAGGCCCGTTCGTGGATGGAGAAAATACTCTCCAGGTCGCCGCGGCCGGCGGTCCGGAGCAACACTAGACCTGCCGCCGGGCCTTCAGCGCCGCCGACAGGGTGCCGTCGTCGAGGTAATCCAGTTCGCCGCCGACGGGGATACCGTGCGCCAGAGCCGAGATGGAAACCTCGCAACCGGCGAGCCGGTCGGTGACGTAGTGGGCGGTGGTCTGGCCGTCGACGGTGGCGCCGGTGGCGAGAATGATCTCCTTCACGTCTTCGGCGCCCGCGCGGCCCACGAGGCCGTCGATGTTCAGATCCTCGGGCCCAACCCCGTCCAAGGGAGACAGCACGCCGCCCAGCACGTGATAGCGGCCCTTGAAGGCGGCCGTGCGCTCCAGCGCCCAGAGATCGGCCACCTCTTCGACCACGCAGATGACCGAGTCGTCGCGGCGCGGGTCGGCGCAGACGGCGCACGGGTCCGTGGTATCGAGATTGCCGCAGGCGCCGCAGGGAACGATGCTTTCCGCTGCTGCCTCGAGCGCCCGGGCCAGGGGCGTCATCAGGCTGTCCCGGTGCTTGATCAGGTGCAGCGACGCGCGGCGCGCCGAGCGCGGTCCCAGTCCCGGCAGCTTGGCCAGAAGCTGGATCAGCCGGTCAATATCGCTGGTGGACATGCACCCACCTTAGACGGTCCGGCGGCCCGCTCAAACACCCGGAAACCAGGCACCGACGGGGAGGAAAATTGATCTATATTATGATATAATTAGTTATAAAATTGGAATTTACTTGACATCCGCGGCTTTTCGGGTAAGGTGTCCGGTGCCGACAACCGGCGCCGGTCAGTTTGGCGCACCGAATCGGCCAATCCAAAGGGTCAAATTTCGGCGGGAGGCGCGCCGCGATCGGATTCAAGGCGCGGAGCTTTAAGGCGATGATGTGTGCTCTTGATCATATGAAACCGAACCGTGGCAGTCCGGGATGTAAGCGGCACCGAAATTACAGCTGGGAGTAGTGGCCAGGCATGTTGCGAATATCATTTGGCTTGCGCGCGGCATCGATTGTCGCGCTGTTCGTCTGGAGTGCCGGGACCATTGCCCAGCCGGTTGAGCCGCCGCTGCCCAACGTCAAGGCGCCCCAGCCCCATTGCCGGCCCAACATGCTCGGCGAATGGTTCAGTTTGCATGACGGCACCCATGAGTTATTCGGCTCGCTGACCATCACCCCCGATGCGCTGATCTTCGGCCGCCAGGGACGGTTCGGCTTCACCCGGCGCACGACCCCGGGCGGACATCCGTACCTGGAGCTCGAACGCACCCTCGTAGTTCCGAACTGGGTCTCTCCAAACAAGAATTTCATGTTTCCCTTCTATCCGGGCACGGTCGGAAACCCGGCCGGCGAACGGTGCGAGGTGGACGTCGTCATGTGCAGAGACAGGGCAGAGGTCGCCATCTGGCTTGACGAAGTCCCGATGGCCTCGGCGTGTATATGGTTCACCTTCGGCCAGCCCGGCACCGGCACCATCAACTAAATCCGCCTAACGCTTCATCACCAAGGAGAACAATCAAATGGACACCAACGATTCGCGATCCCTCGAATACGCCGCCGCCCGCGCCAGGCAATGACCCTCCGCGCATCCCTGGCAACCATGTTCGCCGCCTCGTGCCTCGCGGCAATCCTGGTCTCGGAAACCGCCGCCGCCCAGGAACCCGCCGGGCCGCCGCTGCCCAACGTCAAGGCGCCCCAGCCCCACTGCCGGCCCAACATGCTCGGCGAATGGTTCAGTTTAATCGACGGTATCCATGAACGCTTCGGCTCGCTGACCATCACCCCCGATGCGCTGATCTTCGGCCGCCTGGGTCGGTTCGGCTTTACCCGGCGGACGACCCCGGGCGGACACCCCTACCTGGAACTCGACCGCACCCTGGTAATTCCGAAATACATCGCTCCAAACAAGAATTTCATGTTTCCCGGCTATCCGGGCACGGTCGAAAACCCGGCCGGCGAACGGTGCGAGGTGGATGTCGTCATGTGCAGAGATAGGGCAGAGATGGCCATCTGGTTTGACGAATCCCCGAGTGCCTCGGCGTGTTCATGGTTCGAGTTCAGCCAGCCCGGCACCGGCGCCATAAACTAAACCCGCCTGACGCTTCAAATCACCAAGGAGAATAGACAAATGAAT
>CAZUGT010000094.1:0-8956 GCA_964620095.1 uncultured Rhodospirillaceae bacterium
AGGTTGATCCAGTTTCCAAGGTGGCGTCTCTAATTGGCCGGACCGACCCGGCGGCAGCGGCCAGATACGCCGGAAGGTGGGTCGGCGCTTTCGTCACCGGCAGAAAATTGGACATTGCAATCGGTCTACCGGTACCCGGAAGGGGAGTTCCAGTTACGTTCAAGGCGCTGCCCAAACCGCCGAAACGGCCAAATACTTGGGTGTCGCAAACAATTGCCGCAACTGAGAAGGATACCCTAATTTTTGTGCTGCGCGGTGGCGCGAAAGTTACACTCGAATTTCAGGAACCGGGACGAATCAGAGGGGAATGGTCACGAGGCCACCATACGAACGTTATGATGCTCAGAAAATCCGCTTTGTAACTCTCAAATTCCAACCCGGCTGCTTTGTGCGGTTGAAAACCACCGGATGGGTGGCTTGCAAATCAGCTCGCCGCCCCGGCCGCCGCCTTGACCGCATCGTATCCCGCCAGCGCCGCGGCCCGGGCGGCGCCGTGATCGACGATGGGGCCGGGGTAGGTCTCGCCTAGGGTGATACCGGCCGCGGCGAGTTCGGCCGGCGCGGCCTCGAAGGGCGCGTGAATGAACTTTGTCTCGAGCCGGGCGAGCTCGGGGCACCAGCGGCGGACATAGCCGCCGTCGGGATCGAACTTCCGGCCCTGGATGACGGGGTTGAAGATGCGGAAATAGGGGGCCGCATCGGCGCCCGAGCCGGCGACCCATTGCCAGCCAGCCGCGTTGTTTGCCGCGTCCGCGTCGACGAGGGTATCCCAGAACCATTCCTCGCCCCGCTTCCAGTGGATGCGCAGATGCTTGGTCAGGAAGCTGGCGGCGATCATCCGCACCCGGTTGTGCATGTATCCGGTTCGCCAAAGCTCGCGCATACCGGCATCGACCAGCGGGTAACCGGTCCGGCCCTCCCGCCAGGCGCGAAGGGCGCCCTCGTCCTCGGCCCAGGGATAGGCGTCGAAAGCCGGTTTCCAGTTTTCATCCGGCAGGGCGGGGAAGTGGTAGAGCAAATGATAGGCGAACTCCCGCCAGCCCACCTCGGCGAGAAATTTCTCGGCGCCGTCGGCGTCCGGCCGGGCGCGGACGGCGGCGCGAATCTGGCGGGGCGAAATTTCCCCGAAGTGGAGGTGCGGCGACAGCCGCGACGTGGTCTCCCCGTCGGGCCGATCGCGCAATTCTGCGTATCCGTCGAGGCCGCTTTCGATGAAGTCCTTGAGCCTCGCCTGCGCCCCGGCCTCGCCCGGCGGCCAGAAACCCGTCCAGTCCGCCGCCCAGTCCGGCTTCGTCGGGCTGAGGGCCCAGCCGTCGAGCCGGTCTCCGGCCGGCAGGGGATCGGCAAGCCAAAATCCGGGCGCGGGGATGGGATCGGCCGGCGGCCGTTCCGCCGCCGCCCGCCAATAGGGGGTGTAGACCTTGTAGGGGCCGCCGGTCCTGGTCAGCACCTCCCAGGGTTCGTTCAGCAGCGCGCCGTTGAAACTCTCGGCATGGATGCCGGCTTTCGTCAGCACCGCCTTGACGTCGTTGTCCCGAGCGACAGCGTCCGGCTCGTAGCAGCGGTTCCAGAAGACCGCCCCGGCATTCGCCGCCCTGCACAATTCGGGCAACAGATGGACCGGATCGCCGCGCCGGAAGACCAGGCCGCCGAGGCTGTTCTCCAGGGACCGCAGGGATTGGTGCAGCCACCATCTGCTCGCGCCCCCCGGCGGCCGGGTGCGGACGGTGTCCAGAATGTAGACCGGGATCACCGGGCCCCGCGCGGCGGCGGCATGGAGGGCCGGGTTGTCGGCGAGGCGAAGGTCCTGGCGGAACCAGACGAGGGAAGGCGAGGTCATGGAGAGGATACGTTTGCCGGGGGCCGGTTGGATGGTTTAGATACGGGCCACCATAACCGGAACTTAAAGGGTAGACACGAAATGAAACTGGCGAAAATGGCCGTCACCCTGACGGCGGCAATCTATTTGTCGGCCCTTTTGTCGGCGGGTGCAATGGCCCAGAGCCTTCACGACACCGCCAAGGCACAGATCGTGGCACTCATCGAGGCGGTGATCGGCGGGCCGAAGGCGCTCGAGAAAATTCTCGCGCCCGAATATCAGCTCATGCGGGGCAACGGCGTCGGATTCGACCGGGACGGCTATATCTCGCGGGGCGTCCGGACGGTTTCGATCGAGCGGGATTTCTCGCCTGAGGAAATCGTGGTCACCCGGTCGGGCGACATCATGGTGGCCCGCTACATGCTGCGTATCACCGAGGCCATCGACGGGAAACCGGTGGCCAAACGGGCCCCGCGCCTGACCGTGTTCCGGAAGATCGGCGGCAAGTGGATGGTGACGGCGCACGCCAATTTCGCGGTAACGCAATGAGCGGAACGAGGCGGCATGTCCGATAGCTTCGACTACGTCGTCATCGGCGCGGGCAGCGCCGGGTGCGTGCTGGCCAACCGGCTGACCGCCTCGGGCCGCGACAAGGTGCTGCTGCTGGAAGCCGGGCCCGCGGACCGCAATCCGTGGATCCATATTCCCCTCGGCTACGGCAGGCATTTCGCCAACAAGGCCATCAACTGGCTCTACAACAGCGAGCCCGATCCCGCTCAGGTCAACCGGCCGATCATTCAGCCCCGCGGCAAGATCCTGGGCGGCACCAGTTCCATAAACGGCATGGTCTACGTGCGGGGCAACAAGGCCGACTACGATCAGTGGCGGCAACTCGGCAACGTGGGCTGGTCCTATGACGACGTGCTGCCCTATTTCCGCAAGATGGAAGACCAGGAGCGGGGGGCCGACGACTACCACGGCAGCGGCGGGCCCATTGCGGTCTCCGATCCGTATGACCAGGTGCCGTTGTCGCGCGCCTACCTGGAGGCGGCCGAGACCGCCGGCTTCAAGATCAACCCGGACTTCAACGGCGCGGAGCAGGAGGGCATCGGACCCTACCAATGGACCATGCGCAACGGCCGCCGGTCGTCCACCTCGGTGGGGTATCTGCGTCCCGCCAGGCAGCGCCGGAACCTGAATATCGAGACCGGGGTGCGGGTGCGGCGGATTCTGGTCGAGAGCGGCCGGGCTGCGGGGGTCGAGTTCGACCAGGGCGGCGCGGCCAGACAGGTCCGGGCGGCCGGTGAGGTTCTCCTGTGCGCCGGCGCCTTCAATTCGCCTCAGATCCTCCAACTGTCGGGGATCGGGCCGGGCGGACTCCTCCAGCGGCACGGCATCCATGTGGCGCTCGACCGGCCGGGCGTCGGGGCAAATTTGCAGGACCACTATAACGCGGCGGTCATGTACCGGCTCCAGGGGCACGACAGCGCCAACGACGTCGCCAACAGCGTCGTCAAGAAGATGAGCGTGGCGATCCAGTACGCCTTCACCCGAAAGGGCTACCTCGCCATGGGCGCGGCGTTCGCCGGCGGCTTCGTCACCATCGATCCGGCGGCGGTCTCGCCGGATATCCAGTTTCTGCTGATGATGTTCAGCGCCGATTATGTGGGCACCACCGCGCATCCCTGGCCCGGCGCCATGAACGTGGTGACGCTGATGCGCCCGGAAAGCCGGGGCGAGGTGGTGATCGCCTCGTCCGATCCCTACGACGCGCCGCTGATCCACGGACGCTACCTGACCGCACGGAAAGACATCGATACCCTGATCGGCGGCCTGCGCCGCGGCCTGACCATTACCGAACAGCCGGCCTTTCAGCGCTACGTCCGCAACGAGCATCTGCCGGGGACCAGCTGCCGGAGCGACGATGAATTGCTCCAATACCTCCGGGATTACGGCCGGACCAGCTATCACCCGGTGGGCACCTGCCGGATGGGCGCCGACGACGATGCGGTGGTCGACCCGCGCCTGCGGGTGAGGGGAATCGAGCGGCTCCGGGTCGTGGATGCCTCCGTCATGCCGAGGCTGACATCGGGGAATACCAACGCGCCGACCATCATGATCGGCGAGAAGGCCGCCGACATGATCCTCGAGGACGCTAGGGGGTAGCGTGAGGGAGGGACGCGATCTCCCGGATCAGCTTGACCCGGATGGCGGTTTCGAAGTCGGCGAAGGTGCGCGCCGGGATGACGAAGGCGCCCCGCCCGCCGATCACGTTGGTGCGGAAAAACTCGTCGAGGCCGAAGCTCCCTTCGAGGATGGGAAGGCCGTTTACCGTAATGCCCTGCTTCACCGCCTCGTCCCGGCCGACGGCGGCGGGGAGGCCGTTGCGGTCGGGCCCGTCGCCCGAAATATCGATGACCCGGCGCCGCGCCTCGAAGGCGTTGCCCTGGAGGGATTCGACACCGTGGAGGATGGCGTCGCCGATGGCCGTGCCGTCGCCGTACAGTTCGCGGGGATGGGTTTCCAGTTTGGCGGCGAAGGCCTCCACGTCGGCAGGCGTCCCGAGCAGGGTCCAGGGGACGACGGGGATGTGCAGATCGGGACCGCTCCACTCCACATAGGTGAGCGCGATCCGGCCGAGGAAGCCGGATTGTATCGCCCGGACGACCCTGGGATGGCGGAGCGCCCGGGCGGTGCCCAGCCGCTGCAGCGAAAATTCGACATCGTCGACGCTGCCCGATCCGTCGGCGAGCAGGATCAGCTCCAGGTCGACCTTGGTCTGCGCCGGGGCCGGGCCGGACAACAGAATGGACGACAGGACAAATGCGGCCGCGATCGAAAGCGCTCTCGGCATCCCGGCATTAGACACCCCCGGGCCGATCACGGCCAGCCATCGGTGATGACGATCCGGTTCCGGACAATTTCGCCCCCGGGATTGCTTCCCCGGGGGCCTATGCTTGAATGGCCGCGGATATTCCGGGTCCCGTTCGGGCTTCAGGGGAGAAACAAATGAAAATCCTGTTCTTTGACGAGTTTGTAATGGGCGTAATCGGCGATGACGGATCCGTCGTCGATGTGTCCCAGGCCGTGGCCGATATTCCGCATCTCCAGCCGCAGGATCAAATGCGCGGACTGATCGAGAATTTCGGCGAGTACCGGGGCAAGCTGGCCGAAGCGGCTTCCGCCGGCGGCGGCGCGGCGGCCGATGACGTGCGCATCCGCCCCCCGCTGCCCCGGCCGCTCAATATCGACTGCATGGCGGTCAACTACATGGAGGACGGCACCCGGGACGAGCCGGCGCCGATCAACGGCTTCCATAAATCACCGAGCTCGATCATCGGGCACGGCGATACCATGGTGTTGCAGGATATCCCGGCGACCGTCTTCGAGGGCGAGGCCGAACTGGGTCTGGTGATCGGCAAGACGGCCACCGAGGTCGGCGAGGCGGACGCCATGGACCATGTCTTCGGCTATGTGAATTTTATCGACGGTTCGGCCCGCGGCCTGGGTCCGGGGATGAACACCTTCTTCATGATGAAGTCCCGGGAAACCTACTCGCCCATCGGACCCTATATCGTTACCAAGGATGAAATCGCCGATCCCCAGAATCTCCGTGTGCGCCTCTGGAACAACGGCGTGATCAAGCAGGATTTCAACACCGATGACATGGCGCACAAGATCCCGCGATGCATCGAGTGGGCCAGCCACTGCCACACCCTGGAGCCCGGCGACATTCTCGCGACCGGGACCAACCACCGGGGCCTCCATGCCTTTCAGGACGGCGACGTGGTCGAGCTCGAGGTCGAGGGGTGCGGGCGGCTCAGGATCAATATCCGCGACAACCTCGAGCGCACCTGGGGTCCGGATACCCGTCTCGAGCATGCGGAGAAGGATTTGGACGGGGTGCACACGCCGCAATTGACCGGAAAATATGCACCGGAGGGATAGGCGGAACATGGCGCCCGCGGGCCGGGCGCGCTGATCTTGGCCGGCGAGTGGAACGCATTCGGCGGACTTCGTAATGCGCTCGCCAAGCGCGACTACCGCCTCTACATAATGGGGCACGTGGCCCACACCCACGGGTGGTGGGCCAATCGCGTCGGGCTGGGCGGCTTGTCCTGGCAGCTCTCCGAATCGCCCCAGGTGCTCGGCATGGTCGGGTTCGCCAGCATGCTGCCGGTGATGTTCGTCGGACCTGTCGGCGGCGCCATGGCGGACCGCTACGGCCACCGGCTCGTCGCGGCGCTCGCCGGATTCAGCAACGCGGCCGTTACCGCGGCCATCGGCATCCTGGCGCTGACCGGCGGCATCACCGTGCCGATGCTGATTATGCTGAGCGCGCTGCAGGGCGCGGTTTTCGGAATCGAGTTTCCGGCCCGGCAGGCCCTGATCCCCCAACTGGCCGGACGGGAGAACATCGCCGCCGCGGTCGCCTTCAATTCAACCACCTTTCACGTCGGCGGCTTCATCGGGCCGGTCATCGCCGGTCTGATTTTCAGCCTCGCCGATTGGGGCGCGGTCATACTGGTCTATTGCGCGTCATCCCTATGGATGATCCTGATGCTGTCGCTGATGCATCACGCCAATCCGCTCGCGTCCGGCCGCGGCGAGACCAGCTTGTTCGGCGATTTGCGGGAAGGGTTCATCTACGTCGCCGGCCACCCGGCGCTGCGGCTGCTCATTGCCGGGGCCTTCACCATCGGTCTGCTGATCCGTCCCTACAACGAACTCCTGGCCGGGTTCGCCGGTGACGTGTTCGGCATGCCGGATGTCGGGCTGCCGCCCCTGACCGCGGCGGCGGGCATCGGCGCCCTCCTGGGCGCGGCGCTGATGATGCTGCGGAGCCGCACCGAGGGCATGACGGTCATCATGCTGGGCGGCGGGTTTCTGGCGGCCGCCTTCGTTCTGTTTTTCGCCTCGGTCGAAACCTTCAATCTGGCGCTCGGGGTGTTGGCGGTCGGGACATTCGGCATCGTCATCGCCAATGTGGGCTGGAACAGCCTGGTTCAGCACATCTCCGATCCCAGGATGCGCGGCCGGGCAATCTCGATTCTGGTGTCCCTCTCGGTGGGCGCGCCTGCCCTCGGATCGCTGGCAATCGGCTCATTGGCCGAAGTCATCGGGCTGCAGCGGGCGCTGGGAGTGTCATGCATCGCCGCCATCGCCGTGCTGGCGGTGCTGGCCGTGCCGCTGCTCCGCGGACGGGTCGGAATGGAGGCCGACGGGGAAACCTAGAACCTAGTCCAGTAGATCGCGCGCTAACCGGTCTTGTATTCGATTTCGGTGACCCGGACCTCCTCGTCGCTGACGTTGGTGGCGTTGTGCTTGATCGGCGCCGCGTAGCGGACCGTCCGGCCGGGCTCGTATTCGACGTGGGTGACGCTTCCGTCATCCCGCTCGAGGCGCAGTTCGCCGCCCGATTCCTGGATGGTGACATAGTCGACCGCGTGATGATGCCAGCCGGTCTGGGCGCCGGGATCGAATCGCCAGCGGGTAATGCGCGTCTCGTCGTCTTCGTAGAGAATTTCGAAATCGGCTCGAGGGGCGGCGTTCGACGCATCCTTCGGCGCGGTCATGGGTTCTGACATTCGAGGACTCCCGTTGCGTTCGTCGTGATTTATTCCCGGTCCGGGGTTTCGGTCAAGACCCGGGTAAAACGACGTCAGTACGGCGGATCGGCAATGTCGATCAGCGGAAAGGCGGAAAATACCCCCGGGGGCCGGACGGCATTCGCCGGATGAAGGTGGCCGGCCGATAGTTGGCCGAGGCCGGAAGCGCCGAGGTTGGCCATCGCGTTGAGCATTTCTTCCTCGATCAATTCAAGCAATTTGACCACGCCATCCTCTCCGGCGCCCGAGAGCGCCAGGGCGTAAAGCTTGCCGATCCCGACCGCGTCGGCGCCCAGCGCGATCGCCTTCAGCACGTCGGTGCCGCGCATGAACCCGCCGTCCACATAAACCGCCGCCCGGCCCGATACCGCGTCGACGACCTCGGGCAGCACCTCGATTGCGCCCCGGCCGTGGTCCAACTGCCGTCCGCCGTGATTGGAGACATAGACGACGTCGACGCCGTGATCGACGGCCAGCCTTGCATCCTCCGCCGTCGCGACACCTTTCAGGACGAAAGGGATCCGGCATCGCTCGCGCAGCCGCGCCAGCCAGGACCAGTCGAACGACGACTGGTGTGACGCTTCGCGGCGGACGGCGCGGTTGTGGGCGCGCGGATTGTAGTGCTTGATCAGGTCCCGCTCCCGGCGCCCGTATTGAGCCGTATCGACGGTCACGCAAAAGGCCGTATAGCCGGCTTCGGTGACGGCATCGAGCCGGTCGTTTACCCATGCCTCGTCGCCGTGGATATAGATCTGATAGATCAGGGGAGAGGAAATTTGGCTTCTGATCTCGGCGAATTCCGGTTGGGTGACGGAGCTCAGTATGCCGGGAATGCCAAAGGTCTGTGCGGCGCGAAGCGGCGCCGTCGCCCCTTCGGGAACCAGCCGGTTGAGCCCGCCTATGGGTGCGAGGAATATGGGAAGCCGCGCTTCCGCGCCCAAAATATCGCGGCGCAGCGAGATACTGCCGACATCGTTCAAAACCCGGGGACGGAAAGCGATCTCGTCCAGTGATTGGCGGTTTCGCAGCAGCGTGGTCTCGCTCTCGCCGCCGCCGATTACGTAATCCCAGTCGTTCCGGTCAAGATTTTGCCGTGCCGCCTTGATCAACTCGCTGGTTGTTCTGACTGCTGCCAGGTCTTCGGGGTTCATCGAATATCACTCGCGGGTGTAGCCGATTTTCAAGGGTTTCGGCGGGTTCACATCAGGTGGAACTAGTTTACCCGAGAAAACCGGGTTGATTTACCAATTGTAAATATGTGGCCGTGAGGCTGGGAACGGCCAAACGAGGAGACGGCGGAAAGATGCGCTTTTCGGTCAAATATCAATCCTGGACCAAAAACTGGGCGGTTGTCGACAACGGCGTCGCCCAACAGGTCGTCGGCGTCCACGATTCCAAGGCGGAGGCCTATAGGCAGGCGTTCGCCGAGCAGGAGCGCCGGCGCGAGTTCGATCCCGTTGCGGTGGAGATGACCCGCAGCCGGGCCTGCAACGATCACGGACTGCCGGTCTCGCTCGTCGTACGCTGA
>CAZUGT010000095.1:0-6427 GCA_964620095.1 uncultured Rhodospirillaceae bacterium
ATGGCGATCCTGTGGGCGGAGCACGTGACGCTCAACACCGCCAAGGAAGACAACGGCGTCTTCGAGCGGGTGCGGGAAGTGTTCAGCGAGGAGGAAGTCATCGAGCTCACCCTGATGTGCGGCTACTTCAACCTGTTCAACCGTCTCACCGATTCCCTGAAGATCCCGGTCGAGGAGCAGGGCGAGGTCGACAAGATCAAACGCTCGGTCCATCTCGATCCGGAAAAGGTGAAAACCTATCTCCAGGCGATGCTCGACAACTGGCCCGAAAGCGCGCCAACGCCGAGTTCGGATTAGCGTCCGGCTTCGATTACCCACCCTCACCTTGGTCAATTCCCTGTGGGAAATGACCGACCTCTCCCTCCCGGGAGGGAGAGGGAGCCACACCGAATCCCCTCTCCCCCTTCTTGGGGGAGAGGGTCAGCGTGAGGGGGTCATAGGAAGTGGAGGGTGAGGAGGTCGCTACACGTGGATGGCCGGGTCTGGCGCCCGGCCATGACGCGCGATGCTGAATAAAAGATGCTCGTCATGCCCGTGCTCGACACGGGCATCCACGCTTTCACGGGAGGAGGCTGAACCCTCGATCGCGCGGCGGGATCAGGCGACCCGGTTGCGCAGCACCCCGATGCCTTCGACCTCGAGTTCGATGACGTCGCCCCGCTGAATCCATCTGTCCAGCTCGTCGCCGCAGCCGAAGGCGATGGTGCCCGATCCGATGAAGTCGCCGGGATGGAGGGTTTCGTCCTTCGAGATGAACTCGATGATCCGGGGAAAGCTCCAATACATGTCGGAGCTGTTGCCCTCGGACCAGACCTCGCCGTTGATGCGCGCCTCCATCTTGAGGTTCCCCGGGTCGATTTCGTCGGGGGTGACCACGCAGGGCCCGAAGATGTTGCCGGTGTCCATGTCCTTGCCCTTGGCCGGGCCCAGCATCATGGTGATTTCGCGCTGCAGCGCGTCCCGGGCGCTGATGTCGTTGAAGATGGTATAGCCGGCGATATGGTCCCCGGCCTCGCCGGCCGGAATGTTCTTGCCCGTCTTGCCGATGTAGATCCCGAACTCCAGTTCGTAGTCCAGTTTCTCCGTGTGGCCGGGCCAGACGATGTCCTCGCCGGGCCCGATGACCGTGTCGCAATTGCCCTTGTAGTAGATGGGCCGCTCGTACCAGAGGTCCGGGGTCGGCTTGCCCGAGCGCTTCTCGAAATTCTTGGCATGGGTCTCGAAGCTGATGGTGTCCCGGATCGACCGGGGCCGCGGCACCGGGGCGAGGAGGGTAACGTCCTCCGGTTCGTGGGCCGCCGGCATGTCCGCCTCCGCGTTGCTTGCGGAGAAGTCGAGCGCCTGCTCGGCGGCGTCCCGGCTGAGCTTTCCGCCCTTGAAGAACTCGATCATGTCCTGGGGAATGACGGCGTCGGCGATCTCCCGGGCCCGATCGGTTCGTCCGCTCGCCGCGAGATATGCCGCGTAGGCCAGATTGAGATCGACGACTTGGCCGCCGGACAGGGCGCCGATGCGCCGCAGCGGGCCGGTCGGGGAGGGGACCTCGAAGGTGACGAGCTTCATGCCGGATGCTTCCTATTCGCTCTCGGTGAACAGCTTAAGCTGGCGCAGCAAGCGCCGGTTGTTGGCGTCGAGCACCGATTCCCTGGTGCGGCCGGTGTAGTCGTACCAGCCCTTCCCCGATTTGATGCCCAACTCGCCCCGCTCCACCTTCTCCAAAATGCCGGGCGAGGGGTCGGCCGCGTTGCTGAGCTTCGGGAAGATGTTGCCCGAGGCGCGCGCCGCCGTATCCAGGCCGATCATGTCCTCCGCTTCCATGGGGCCCAGGCAGGCCAGCCGGAATCCGTAGCTCGCCTTGACCGCGATATCCAGATCTTCCGGGGTGACGATCCCCTCGTCCAGCAGATAGTCGATTTCCCGCTCCATGGCGCCGGTCAGCCGGTTGATGATGAAGCCCGGCACTTCCTTTCTGACCAGCACAGGCTTTTTGCCGACCCGTTTCATCAGGGCCATGGTGACGTCGACGGCTGCCTGGTCCGTCCGGTCGCCCCGGTGTACCTCGACGGCCGGAATGATATGGGCGGGATTGAAATAGTGGAGACCGATGAGCCGCTCGGGCGTCCGCATGCCGGCGGCCATGTCGGTCACCGTCAGGCTGCTGGTGTTGCTGGCGATGATCACCTCGCCCGGCAGATCATCAAGCTTGGCGAAAAACTCCCGTTTGAGGTCCAGGATTTCTGGCATGGCCTCGACGACATAGCCGCAGCCATCGGTCGCCGCCGGGAGCGCGCCGCTCTCCAGGTACGAAATGCGTTCGGCAATCTGCGCCTTGTCCTCGGCGAGCAGATCGAATTCGTCGAAGGCGTCGAGATTGACCGCGATCTGATTGCGGCAGGTCTCGAGTGCTTCGGCGCTGACATCCACCATCCGGACCGCGAGGCCGGCCTGGGCGAAGTTGAGGCCGATGCCGGCGCCCATGATGCCGGCGCCGGCGACGGCCACCGTGTCGATTTGATCCGAATTTGCCGCCGTCATGTCAGGGCTCCCTGGTTTGAACCGGAAAACGCTCTAGTTGGCGGAGAAACCGCCATCCAGGTTGATGATTTCGCCGGTAAGGAAATCCGACGCTCCGGAGGCGAGGAACATGAATATTCCGGTGAAATCATCAGGCTCCCCCAACCGGCCGAGGGGGATGCGCTGCAACACCTTGGCGCGGGCTTTTTCGTTTTTGTCCTCGAACAGCCACGCGGTGAGCTCGGACCGAAACACCGTCGGCGCGATGGCGTTCACGCAAACCCCGTGGGGCCCGAGTTCGACCGCGAGCGACCGGGTGAGCAGATTTATTGCCGCCTTGGAGGTTCCGTATGCCGACGTGCCGCCCGGCGCGGCGAATTGTCCGCGAACCGACGAAATCAGGATCATCTTTCCGCCGCGTCCCTGCTCGACGAAGCGCTTCGCCGCCGCCCGGGACAGGAGCCAGGTTTGCCGGACGTTCGCGTCCATGACGCTGCCGAATTCGTCGGGGGTCATTTCCAGGATCGGTTTGACGACGGAGAAGCCGGAGGCGGCGACGACGATATCCAGGCCGTTGGGCTCGGCGGTGGCCTCGACCAGCTTCTCGGCCGCCGCTTCATCCACGGGCCGTCCCTCGACGGTGGATGCGCTTTGCTCCGCGCCGGCGATTTCCCCGGCCAGGGCGTCGAGCTTCGTCATGTTGCCGCCGGCGAGCGTCACGTGCGCCCCGGCCCCGGCCAGCGCCCGCGCGGCGGCTTGGCCGAGGGCGCCCGAGGCCCCGGATACCAGGGCCGACTTGCCCCGAAGATCGAAGAGATCCGATGGTGCGGTGAGCTGTGTCATGGGCGAGCGCCGTCCGTTCTCAATCGCCGTCTTTGTGCTTGAGGTGCCCGAAGTCGTGCTCGGAGGCGGACAGGTTGAACGAATACATCTCCGAAATGACGTGAATGCGGAAGTCCCGTTCGAGCACCGCTTTCCACGGCCGCACGCAGATATAGTGGGTCATCCGCCGGGCCGACCGGCTCTTCTTCATGATGTCGCGGGCAATCTCCCAGGCGCGGTCGACGATGCCGTCCCGCTCCACCACCTCGTTGACGACGCCGAGCTCGAGGCACTCTCCGGCATCCATGCTGCCGCTGGTCAGCATCATGTAGTTGCCCCGTTTGATCCCGAGAACCTGCTGCAGGCACAGTCCCATGCCGTCGCCGGGGACGTGGCCGCTGTCCATGCTGAAATGCCCGTCCCGAAGGATGAAGTCGGGGGTGCAAAGGGTGATGTCGCTCATCAGCGCCATTTCCCAATGGATGCCCCGCCCGTTGATGGCGGCGATGGTCGGGATTTCGATATCGTTGACGAAGTTCTCGACGATTTTCAGGGTGTCGTAGATCTGCACGTCATAGCGCTGGTCGTCGTCGGGCGACTGCTCGACCTCCTTGAACGACTCCGTATCCCATTCGTAGATCCAGTACGGGTCCGTCGAGGTGAGGATCAGGACCTCGTTTTCCTTGTCGTGGCCGATGACGGTCCAAAGCTCGGCGAGCGCATGATGGAACTGATAGCTCCATTTCACCGGCCCGCCGTTGGTGTGCATCTTGACCTCGAGGATGCCGTTCTCGCGCCTGAACTGAAAAAAGTCCTTAAACCGTTCGCTGTACTCCTCCAATTCGGGGACGGCGTAATACTGGTTGATGGCCATTTTTCCTCCCATTTTCCCGGAACGCCGGGCTCTCCCGTTGGTCCCGGCGCGGCCGGCGGGACAGTCTCGAACCCGTGCCGGCGGCTATTCAGTCACGAATTGTCCATGCCCGTCTAATGCCCATTGGGCTTGAGGTCATGCAATAATTTTATGGGGCGGCGGATTTTGCGTCGTCCGCGAGGGATGAGCGGAGGTGGGAAATAAACGACAACAGGAACGCCGGCGGCGAGGTTTCCCGCCGGTATGCAATGCCGGTCTTGTAGTGCCAGAGCGACCCTTGGATGGGCAGGATGGTCAACCCTTCGGAGCGCCTGTGCTCGGCGAAGGGCTTGGGAGCGGTGCTGATGATTTCGGATGTCTTCATGATCGAAATCAGGGAAGAGTTGGATTCGCACTCCAGTTCGATGTTCGGCGGCTCCAGCCCGTAGGCGGAAAAGTAGCCGCCGAGCCTGGACGGCGTAATCTCGTCGCCCTTGAGCTGGCTCCACGGATATTTCAACAAATCCTCCGCGGTGACGGTCTTCTGCCGGGCCAGGGGGTGGGCCGCGCTGCTGACGACGACCCGCTCCATATCCATCAGGACCTCTGTGGCGATGTCCGGCGGGGTCAGTTCCTCCAGGGCGATGCAGGCCAAATCGATCGCGCCTTCCCGCAACTGGGCGAGCAGGGGGCGGGTGGCCCCGCCGACGACGGTGAAGTTTATGCCTTCCAGCTTGTCCCGGGCCGCGGTGAGCGCCCGCGGGATGTAGATGGTTTCCCACGCCGGAATGGCGCCGATCCGGATGATTCCCTCCCGCCCGTGCAGCAGCGCGTCGATCTCGGTGAGCGCGTGCTCATACTCGAGCTGCATGGCGCGCGCCCGGCGGGCGAGCAGCCGGCCGTACGCGGTCAACTCGACGCCGGAGGACCGGCGATGGAAGAGGGGGACGCCGATGCGGTCTTCGAGCATTCGGATGCTGCGGGAGAGCGCGGGCTGAGATATATTGAGCTCGGCCGCGGCCTTGGTTACCCCGCCCTCGTCGGCAACCGCCAGGAAGTGGGCGACAAGCCTGTCGATACCCTGGTACGCCATTGGCCTCATAACTCATTGTTATAATTGTGAACCATCTTAGAGAAATTTCCCCTTCTGATGAAGAGCGTAATAACCCCTGGTTATGGGGAGAGTGCGTAAACGGTATTGGACGCCGAATAGCCGTGACCGTACTCTTCGATTCCATAGGGAACGAATATCGGATGATTGGACGCGCGCCTTTGGCGCGTTGCGGATCGCCGTCACCAGCCGGCGGTCCGGGAAATTGAAGAATCGAATTTGACAGGAGTAGTGCAATGCGAGATTTGACAAAGAGAGGCTTTATCGGAGGTCTGCTGCTCACCGGCATGCTGATCGCCGCGCCGTCCGCCGTTCAGGCGCAGGGCAAGATCTTACGCGCCGACACCGACGCCCAGGGCGCGCCCGGCCACACCATGGTCATCGTCGCCAGTAAGATCTGGAAACGGGAGGTCGGCATTTCCGTTCAGGTCAACGACAGCCAGACCCTGACCCGGTCGGCGCTGAAACTGGGCAGCGGGAAGCTCGAAGTCATGCCGCTGCCGACGACGGTCGCCGGGTTCCTGCAAAAGGGCTCCCGCATGTATGCCAAGAAATTCAAGAAGGAAGCGATCGAGGCATCGAAGAACGTCGCCTCCATCCTCGGTTGGCTCGCGGTGACCAGCCATCCCATCACCTTCGTCGATTCCGGCATCGAGAAATATGCCGACATCAAGGGCAAGCGGGTATTCACCGGCCCGCCCTCCGGCGGCGCGTCCGTGGCATCGGAAGGCCTGATCCGGGCCCTGACCGGGTACGAGCCCAACAAGGACTACAAGGCCATCCGCATGCCCTGGGGCGCGGGCTTGCAAGCCATGCTCGACGGCAAGCTGGACCTGTTCTTCCGCCCAGCGGGCCTCGGCGCGGCATCGGTCGAGCAGATCGGCCTGAAAAAGAAGTTCATCATCCTGGACGCCGCCACGGGAAATCCGGCGGGACTGAAGAAGTACACCGCCCCGCCGCACCGGTTCGTGGTCAAGATTCCCCCCGGCACCTACAAATCCCAGGCCAACAACGACCAGACGGTGACGACCACCGGCGGCACGTTCAATCTCGGCATCGCCAAGAGCCTGCCCGAGGACATGGTCTACAAGATGACCAAGGCGATCTGGGAAAACCTGGGCGAGATG
>CAZUGT010000096.1:0-7642 GCA_964620095.1 uncultured Rhodospirillaceae bacterium
ACCGACGGCACCGGCGCGCGGACATCCATCTCCTTGCGCTTTGCCTCGTCCTGGACCCGGATGGTGTGGTCGATGACCACGATCTCGTCGGCGCCTATGTGTTCCTTCACGATGGCCATGCATTCGTCGTAATAGGCGCCCTTGACGGCCGCTTCGTCGTAGAAATCGGTGGTCGCCGTCTCGCTGTCGAGCAGTATGAAACCTTCCTTGTCGAGGCTGAGCCGGTCGCGGATCAGGCGGCCGTTGTGCAGGTCCACCTGCCGGTCTTCATACTTACCGGTGGTGCGGGTCGGGTCGTCGACGTCCTTTTCCGGGTAGGTGACCGGCTTTTCGCCGATATCGACGGCGAAGGTGAGCGTACCCGTGATGGTTTCCGGCTGGTCGAGCATCTTCCGTTCCTTCTTGCGTGTGCGCGGGGAAAAGACTACCTCCTGAGCAGATAGTCTCACAATATCAATCACGCCAGTCTGATCGGCCAGTCTGATCGGCCAGCTTGATCGGCCACATTGATCAGCGAGGGGACAGGGAATCCAGGAAATGTCCGAAAAGCGTACGCTGACCCAGGTTCACGCCGGCATGCCCACGTCCGATGGCGCCGGCGTCCAGCTGACCCGTATGATCGGCACCCCGTCCCTCGACATGGTCGACCCGTTTCTCATGCTCGACAGGATGAACAATGACGACCCGGATACCTATATGGCGGGGTTTCCGGATCATCCCCACCGGGGGTTCGAGACCGTGACCATCATGTTCGAGGGGCTGGTGCGGCACAGGGACTCGGTGGGCAACGAGGGCGTGCTGGGCCCGGGCGACATCCAGTGGATGACCGCGGGCAGGGGAATCATCCATTCCGAGATGCCGGAGATGGTCGAGGGCCGGCTGCGGGGCTTCCAGCTCTGGGTCAATCTGCCGGCGGAACTCAAGATGACCGAGCCCCGCTATCAGGATATCCCGGCGGGCGACGTGCCGTCCGTCGATGTCGAAGGCGGCGTGGTCCGGGTGTTCGCCGGCGAGTATGACGGCATCGCCGGTCCGGCCCGGGCGCATACACCGATCCGTCTGCTGGACGTAACCCTGGAGCCGAACGCCGATTGGGCGGCCATGACCGATACCGGCAACGGTCTCTTCATGTGCGTTCATGAGGGATCCATCACCGCCGCCGACAATTTGGGACGCGACCGGCATGCGCCGGCGCCCTCGGTGGCGGTGTTTCACGGCGAAGGAGAGGCCGGCGTCACGGCGGGACCCGACGGCGCGCAAATCCTCTATTGCGAGGGCAGGCCGATAAACGAGCCGGTGGCCCGTTACGGACCGTTCGTCATGAACACCCATCAGGAACTGGAGCAGGCCGTGCGGGATTACCAGTCGGGCGCGCTGGCTTAGGCTCCATGCCGGGTATCGAGTTCGCCGCCGGTCCAGCTTGGCGGCCACGTCCGCCGACCCTTCGAAACGTCGCCGGATCCCCGTGTTCGAGACGCTTCCACATCAGGCCCCGATCAAGAGTTGATTCCGGGTTGTCCTACGGCGCGGCGTCCATTTTCCTTTCCGCCTCGAGATTCCTTGCCGCCTCGAGAATCCGATTCGCACGCCACAGGATGCGGGCGGTCTCCAACGGGTCGGGGCGACCGTCGGCGAACACAAGCCAGTCATCCGGCCCCCCCCCGACAGTCATGGTCGCTCCGGTTCGCATCCGCCGCGGTCGATCAATTGTCATTTCATTCTCCCTTTCAGCCGCCCGACAGACCAGTTGGTGGTAATATTCTGCCGTCCGTTTGTCATTGTCATCACGGGCGACTTTGAAACATAGTCTTTGCCTCGACGGGTTGTCCGGAACAAACGGGTTGTACGGAACAACTTCCAATTGAAGGTACAGGGGGTAGTTGTCATCCTTGTCAAAGGGAGACCACCAGAAGCCCAGAAAACCACCCTGTGCATTGGGAACATAATCCCAATCCGGCGACCCCGGCGTTCCACTCTCGCTGGACTGAGAAAACTCGTTCTCTAGCGCCCGAAAAAAGCCCTCCCACGATCCCCGCAGCCATTTTTCCCGTTCTTCCGATTTCCAGTTACACCAAGCATTAAACTCGTTTTCGAGCTTTCGAAGCCATGATCGGAATTGGCTTACAAGAGGATAATCACCCTCATAGGAATCCAAGACAGTGAGAAAGTCCTGGCGGTTAAACACCTTGTAACGGGTCTTGCATTTGATGTCGCGCGCGTGGTGGAGGGAATGGTTTCCCGTCTTCAGGTATATCGGACAGCAGTTCGATACCTCTTCCAACGCGGTTTTGCCGTTTAGGACGGCCTTGTAATACCGTTCCAACTGGTCGCCGTGATCCTTGGTGCCGGTCTTGTCTTCGATCAGGAGTACGTGTTCCTCTTCTCCCTTAACCCGGGCCAACACGTCGATGCCGTTGTCCTGTTGATGGATTTCGACGGTCTCGATTTCTCCAAATACCGCCATATTGTGATTGGATTTGTGCTTGGATAGCATCGCATTTACGAAAGATCGTCCGAGACTCTTCAAAGCACGTTCCTCGTCCGTGTCGGCGCGTACTTCCGACCATTTGATTAGCCAGCAAATCATTGCATCTTGCGAAAGCTCCTTGGTTGCATACTCGAAGATGTTGGGCTTTCCATTGTCTTGATCGTCGGATGCAGTTGTCGGCATATTCCGCCAGGCCATGATGGGTCCTTCCTGTTATTGGGTTCCGTGATGCGCTCCAAGTTCGGAGCACATCGCGGCGAGGCGCTGGCGGAGGCGGGCGGGATCTTCGACCGTGACGCTTTCGCCCCAGGTGACGAGGTGCCAGCACATCTCGTCGATTCCGCCCGCGGTAAAGCGCACCGTGAGCGTGCCGTCGGCATTCTCCTCGACGGACTGGCCGGGGTGGAACAGGAACTCCGATGCGTCGCGCTTCGCCTCCTCCGCGAAGCGCAACACCACATCCACCGGCTCCTCCTGAAAGGTGCCGAAGGAGCGCCGCGCATAGGCCTCCAGGTCGAAGTCCGGGTCCCGCACGAAGCTCTCAACCGTCACGCGCGGTTCGCTCATGTTTGCCAGCCGCCAGAGCCGCATGCCGTCGGTCCAGTCCGTCCTCCCTACCAGGAAGGCCCGGTTGCCGTAGAGCAAGCCGTAGGGTTCGATGCGCTGGCGGCTTCGCCGGCCCGTGGACCGTGCCAGATAGCGGACCTCAACAATGCGGCAGGTGGTGATGGCCTCGCGCAGGAGCGCGAGCAGGTCACTGTCGAGCCGCGGCCGGGGACCCGGACGCATGGCGAGCCCTTCCGCCTGCGCGAGCGCCTCCATGTCGGCCTCGATGCGCGCCGGCGACCCCGTGTGCAGGGTAGCCCGAAGCTTGGTATCCAGTTCCCGCAGCGCCGACGCGTGCGGTCCGAACCCACTGTTGTCGAGTATGCCGGCCGCGACGGAGAGGTCGCCTAGCTCGGCGGCCGAAATCCGCACGAGACGGCGGAGCGCGTCCGAGCGCAGCCGCCAGTGACGCCTGTTGTCATCGCTTTCTGCGATGTCCAGCGGCCCGAAGGCCCACTCGACCGCGTCGCGCATGCGCTCGGCCGTGCGCCGGCTGACGCCGAACTCCGCCCGGATGTCGTCGAGCGTCATGCCGCTGTGCAGGCCCTGCATCCGGATGGCCAGATTCACGATGTTGGTCAACCCTTCGTAGCGCATCATGCCTCCTCACCCGAGCCCGCGGGTCCGCGTCTCTCAACCAAATCGGGAACAAGCGGACGCGGAACCCTATACCGGCCCGCCTGCTAAGTCGAACCAATGAAACTGATCGGCCGGGGCCGGTCGGGCTTGGCGGCGCATTCCGCGCTCAACATGGCCGAGAGCGCCTCGGGTTCGTCGAGTTGGCGGAGGAGCGCGGCCTTCTTCCGCACCACGGCGAAATCGCCTGGTGTCAGGGCGGTGAGCGTCGCCGCCCGCGCCGGCGGCGCCATCCCGAAATACGCCCGGAACGCCGTCTCCACCTGCTCCGCCGAGAGGTAATCGAGCGCCACCTTGAAGACGAAGCGCCTGAGGGTCGCCGCATCCAGGTGCTCGCCGAAGTTGGTGGTGCAGGCGAAGGGAAGCGGATGGCTTTCCATCCAGGTCAGCATCTCGTTTACCCGGCTGACCTCCCAGCTCCGCTGGGCGAAGCGGCGGTCGGCGAGCAGCGAATCGGCCTCGTCGAAGACCAGGAAGGAGCCGGTGTCGCGCGCCTCTGCGAAGGCGGCGGCGATTTCCTTCTCCGTCTCCCCGACCCACATCGATATCAGGTCGGAGGCGCGCTTTTGCATCACCTCGATACCCATGCGCTCGGCGAGGTAGCGGACGAAGGCGCTCTTGCCGGTGCCGGGCGGTCCCTGAAGGCAAAGCGAGAAGTGTAGGCTCCCGCCGGCGACGAGGCTATCGGCGAGCGCGACAGGGTCGATATCGGCCTGGATCAGCGAGGGGTCGAAGAGCGGCGGCTTTCCCTGCGGCGGTGCGTCACAGGAGAGCACCCGCGAGAGTTCGCGCACCCCGCGGCGCACCGTCTCGATGCCGCCGCCGCCGATCCTGGCTGCGGCCACAGCGCCGGCCGTCACGCCGGGGGCTGCGGCAAACTCACGCGCAAGCGCGTCCGCCTCGTCCGGTCCGGCCTTGATGCCGTGATGCTCGAGCTGCCGGGTCCAGATGCGCGCCCTGACCGCCGCCGTGGGCGGGCGCAGTTCAAGCGCGAACATCATGCGCCTCAGCAGCGCGCGGCTGACAGAACGGGCATTGTTCATTGTCCAGAGCGTCGGCGCTGGCGCTCGTTCCAGCAGGCGGTGCATGTATACCTTGGAGCTACCGCCGCGGGTGCCGGCGAAGAGCGGCTGCCAAAGATGGAACATACCGCTACCGAGTAGGTCCTCCATCTCGTCGAACAGCAACAACGAGGCGCCATTCCGCTTGAGAAGGTGCTGGGCGAGGCGGAGGTCCTGCAGCCGCTCGTAGCGGTCGGGCTCCTCGCCGTAGTCGTTGGCTTCGCCGACGCTGTAGAGGGTCGCACCGAGCCGCTCGGCCAGCACCTTGCAGAACTCCGTCTTCCCGGTCCCAGGCGGGCCGTAGAGGAGAACGTTGACGCCTGGCGCTCCGGTCCGCAACGCGCCCCGGATCAACCGCTCAATATGACCCCGTCCCTCGGCAATGTGATCGAAGTCCGCCCACTCGAGCTCGCTCCCGGGCGCGGCGTCCAGCAACAGACGGTTCACGTCGAGCCCCGCCCTGCCGTGAACGGTGGCCAAGCGCTGCAAACGGTCGACGGGCCTCATCCCGCCATCTGTGTTGATGACGACGAGGCCCGAACTCACCAGCGGCGCTCCATTGGCGAAGCGGCGTTGAACGGAGCCCGGCGATACGCCGAGAAGGGTCGGGATGGCGGCACCGTGGACATAGAAATGCGTCGCGCGCTTCATGTGTTGGCTGACGTACCCGAAAATGTCATCGACCATGGACTCGATGGCAGGCTGTGTCCGATAGCGCAACAAGACCTCCAGGATGTCGACATCGATCGCTTCGAGGCCTGTGGCCTTGCCAAGGCATTGGAGGCGTTGGGCGGTCCGATCAGGTTTTGTGGCCTTCGTGGATGCGCATTCGTCGCGCAGGGCCTGTTTCAGGCGACGCAGTTGCCGCGCGGTTATCGGCTCGTCGAGTTCGATGTCGTTGCGGATCAAGCGTGAGTACAAATTCTTTATTTGGTTGTATGCTGAGCTGGCGAGCCAACCAGCCAGGGCGGAAGCCTCTCGGTCCCGGTGGTGTAGCCGTCCCGCGGCGTTGGCGAGGTAAAAGACGATGAGATGGCGTTCGTAGGCGGTTAACATGAGGCTCTCCATCCAATTGTTGGGAGAGCCTAATTGGTGGGTGCGTCAAATACGGACGTATCGGTTGGGAAAATCGAATACCAAACATAATTCAAGACGTTCCTGATCGCCGGCGGCGTGTGGCTGGCGTTTTCGAAACGCTAGTCACATTCCCAGCGGCTTGCCCTCCAGCCACGCCTTGCCGTGCGCGTAAAGCGCCTCGACTTCGGGCCCCTTGAGGCCGGGCATGTCCCGCTTGACGTCGTAGCCGAGGCCGGCCTGCAAATAGGCCAGATGCCGGTAGCCGACGGGATAGCCGTCGAGAATGGATTGATCCAGCGTGAGCGTCGCGTTGGGGTCGAGCGCCGCGATCCAGTCCTTTTCGTAGATCGGCTGGCGCACCACGAACCCCCACCTGCCGTCCCGCTTTTCCAGGAAATCGTAGAACCGGCCGAGACAGACCACGTCGCACCACACCCCCTCGACCTCGGCCCGCTGGTTGATGGTCATCTTGGTCTGCGCGATGGCCCGGTTGCCGGCGATATCCGATGTGGTACCGCCCAGAAAGTGGATGATGCTGACGTCGCTCTCGAACACCTTCCTGGAACCGGCGATGAAGGTATCGCGATCGGCCTGAAGCCAGGTCGCCATCATCCGCCCGTCATCGTGCCAGACCGTGCGGAACCGCTCCCAATCGCCCGAATCCCGCCATAAGGCCCAGTTCTCGACCAGCTCGCGGATCGCAAGGCGCTCGATCATCTCGTCGCTCAACGGCATCTTCCCGTTCTCCCGTAGTGCATCGGCTTCGCTTATAGAGGCCGCGCGCCTCCCCCGAAATGCGGCTCTCCCGGATGTCCGCCGGGCGGCTTGATAATCCGCACGAGCCGCCTACAGTGCCGGCCGTTGCGCAAACGAAGTCCCTGGAGGGGAAATGGCTCAAGCCCGATTGAAGGAAGTGGTTACCGCTTCCACCCGCACAGCCGTCGCCGAGAGCGACGGCGGCGTTCAAAGCAGGATCACCACCTCGACCGGTCACTCCTGGATCATCGACGAGCCGCCGTCCCGGGGCGGCCGGGATGAAGGGGCCGCTCCCCTTGAGCACTTCACCGCCTCGTTGGCGTCGTGTCAGATGGTTCAGGTGGTAAAGGTCGCCGAGGCCATGCGCTTCAAGCACGGCGCCATAAGGATCACCGCCGATATCGGCACCAACATGGTGATCCGCGACGAGGAGAAAAACCTGCTTCTGCGCTTCACCGAAGCGGAAATGACCATCGACATCGAAACCGAAGAGCCGGATGCCAAACTGGAGCGGCTGGCGGTCCTGGCCGAGGATCGCTGCCCGGTCGGCACACTGCTGGGCGACGGCGGCATCGAAGTGAAATGCACCTGGAACCGGCTGCCCCTCCCGGCAGGCGTGCCCGCGAAAGCCTAGTCCCGCTAACCCCGGCGGTGGGCGAGAGTGTCCCGCCGGGCCGCATAGACAGTGCTGGCGAAAATAACCGCGGCGCCGATCCACACCCACCTATCCGGGACCTGGCCGAAGAACATGAACCCGATCACCGCGACCATGGGTATCCGGATGAACAGCACCGGCGAGACGATGCTCGCCTCGGCGTTGATATAGGCCTTGGAGAGGGAGAACTGCGCCCCGAAGGACAAGACCGCCATCGCCAAGATCCATGGCCAGTCGGACAATGCCGGTGTGGTCCAATGCATGATCGCCAGCGGCAGCAGGAGCGGCACCTGAATGGCGAAGCCGAGGAAGATGATGGAGATGGTGCCGTCGGTGCGGGCGACCTTGCGCAGGAAGGCGTCG
>CAZUGT010000097.1:0-10238 GCA_964620095.1 uncultured Rhodospirillaceae bacterium
GCGAGCCCGAGAATTTGCTGCCCGCGGCCGCGTTGGCTTTTTGAATCCGCTCGGTCGCCTTGATCAGTCCGACCTGCCGGGACATGGAGAGTATGTTGCGCTCCGTCGACTTGACCTGGCGCTTCAGGCGGTTCACGCCCGTCACATATTCGCTCTCGGCTTGCTCCTGCAGCTTCAGTTCCTCCTCGAACTCGGCGATCCGTGCGCAAATGTCCTCCGCCAACTCCGCTTCGCCTTTATCGAGCGCCTTGTTGGCATATTCCTCATGCTCGGCGATCGCGCCCCGCAATCGCTGAACGTCACGCGCGACCCCGGCGTGCTCGGCCATGACCTTGGTGAGCTGCTCTTTCGCTTTTGCCAGCTCCTTCCGCGCGTCGCGCATTTCCTGATCCAGAATCCTGAGCGCCTGATGATCGACAATCGCCTCGCCCGCCTCATTGGCGGCGCCTTTCATGGCGGTGAAAAGTTTGGTCAGTACGGTCATTTCATCCTCCTTCTGCATCCGAGGTCAGGTAGGGGGCGATGATCTCGATTGCCTCCAATGTGTTGTCGCTGAGTACTTCGAGTTCCGTGGTGATGTGGTCGAGGGTCGAGTTGGCCGCCAAGGCGCCAAACAAGACATACCGGTCGCGTATCTTCCCGAAGGAGGAGAGCTGGAGCGGAACGTTCAGTTCCAACAGGGCTGCCAGCATCTCGGTCCGGGAGTCGGGACGAACCTGGGACTCGTCCCAGAGGTAAGTCACCGCGAGCAGCTGTTCGCCGTCGAACCAGACTATAATCGGGAATTCCACCCGATCCTCGACGACGACCTCCAACGCGTCCTCACCGTCCAAATTCGTGACGGCGAGCCCATAGCCGTTGGCCGAAGTATGGTCGTTCAGGATTTCACGCAATAAATCGAAATTCATGACTTCCTCGTTGGTGTTCACTTGAACCGCCGGCGGTATGTCCGGAACGATCCCGTCGCGCAGCAGCCGCTCGATTCGTCTCAAAGCCGTCCGGTGTTCCAGCGGAATCCACACCTCGACGGGAGCCAATCCTTCGTCTCTCATCCTTTGGCGCTGTCGCCGCTTGCGCTCGGCAACCGTCATGCGCGGCTTACGGACATCGAGTTCTTTCACGTTTCTCAACCGCCAGAATGTGACTTGTCACGAGTGACTGTCACATATATAGAGGAAAGTGACAGTCACGTCAAGAGAAAAGTGACAGTCACGTAAATCACGGTTTTTCGGAAGTATTCGAGCGGATGATGTCCCGCTGGCCGGCTGGAACGTCAAGCACCGGAATAGCGGGGTACGGATGGCGGTGCCAACTGGTCAGGTGCGCCGGTTTGGATCAAATACAGAGAGTTGTCCGTTGGCGCCGGTCAACCGGGCGCAGCCTGATCGCCGTGCCTCCATCGGAGTTGACACCCCTCGGATGCCGGCCGGGACCGGGGCGTTCCCCGGTCGCTACCGGTTCGGAGCCCGGACCTTATCCCGCCGCCACTTCGGCATGGATGTTGAGCAGCGGACCAACGGTTTCGGCGGGCCGCCGTCCAAAACCGCATTCCGTCGCGACACCGTAGCCGGACACATACTTGTCGGCGGTTGTCATCCGTCTCCGCGTGCCCTCGACCCCGTCGGTGTCGTGGATGAGACCGAGGAACAGCTGGGTCTCCGGCTTCAATGACAGGTTGGCGAGCGCTTCGAAGTACGCCTCGTCGTCCCGTTCGACCGGAACCGGCATGTGAATCCAGTCGATGTTGCGGCCCACGCCGGCGGACAGGCGGTTGGCGAGATCCACCATGGGCGCCATGTCGCGGGGCTCGATGAAATGCTTGCCGCCGAACGATCCGTAGCAGAAGTGATAGCCCATCTCGATGTCCGCCGGGACGGCGTCGCCGCATTTGATCAGCCGCTCGGCGATTCCGTCCTTATGGAACGGGAAGTAGGTCTGGCGCGCGCCGTCGAAGGCCTGCATGTCATGTGCGTTGTCCCACTGCCAGGCGATCTGGTCGCGGGGCAAGGCGTCGGCAACCCGTTCTATTTCCCGCAGCATGCGGGACTCGTATGCGGGTTCCACCAGGATCCGATGGTCGGGCGCGATGGCCGAATTGATCACGTTGAAGGGTGACGGCACGGCGATCAGGAACTTGATGTCCTCGCCGATCTTGCCCGCCTCCTTCAGTTTTTCGAATTCGGCATAGCTCTCGATGGCGCAGTCCGCGTAACCGAGCGGCCGCATCTCCAGATCCTTGGGCGAGACGTTTTCCTTGATCCGGAACCAGGTGGTATGCGCCATGGCCTGCCCGGTGCCGGTCACCGCCGTTGCATTGCGGTAGTCTCCCTCGGACTCGACCGCAACCAACTGGGGGTGATCGGCGAAGACATGATCCTGCCACCTGATCCAGGCGAGGCGCTCGCCCGTCTCGCCGTCGGGAATTCGCTTACAGGCGCCGCCAAGCTTCTCGGCGACGGTCTCGAACACTTCGCGAGCATCGGCCAACGGAATGCTGCCGCATAAATGGATTTCCCGTGCCGGCATTTGGTCCTCCCTGGATTGGTGCCGCTCTTTGAAGGGACTTTGCGCCGCCTGCACGATCAAGGTCAAGACAGGGATGCCCATATGGTCTTACCCGGGCCGATTTTGCTGTTCCCCGCCTCGTCCCGGCGGATAGAATGCCGGCACGGCTGAACAAATTGGGCCCAAACAAATCGGGGGTGCGAATGAGCATCGATCGGGTCGAATCCCTGGTCTATGGCGTCGAGGACATGGAAGCCTGCGTCCGGTTCCTGGAGGATTGGGGCTTGGAGCGTATCGAGGCGGGCGTGCACGGCGCGACATTCCGGACGCCGGAAAACCAGCACGTGGTGTTGTTGGGAATTGACGATCCGGCCCTGCCGCCCAACCTCGAGGAGGGGCCCACGGTTCGCGAGACCGTTTGGGGCGTCAGTGACGAGGCGCACCTGAAGGCAATCGTCGACGAGTTGTCATCGGACCGGGACGTGGCCGAGGACGGGAACGGAACCTTCCATTCGACGGACGACATTGGCCTGGGTATCGGCTTCCGGCTGAAGGACGAGTTCGACGTCGCCGGCTCTGAGCCGGTGCAGAATTTCAAGGAGCACGTGCCGCGGCTCAATGCGCGCATCGACCAGATCGATCGGCCCCGCCCCATGCGGATCGGCCACGTGGTGTTCAATATTCCGGTCAACATCCGCGAGAAGGCGGTTTCATTCTACACCGGCCGGCTGGGCTTCCGGATCACCGACGCGGTGACCGGCATGGGAGATTTCATGCGGCCCGACGGCTCGACCTATCATCATGTGCTGTTTCTTGCTCATCGCGACCGGGACGGAGCGCCGGCAAGGATCGCCTTCAATCATGTCGCCTACGAGGTTCGCGATTTCGAGGAAATCGTCATCGGCGGCAAGTGGATGCGGGACCGCGGCTGGGACACGTCACGCAGTCCGGGCCGCCACAATCTGGGATCGAACCTGCACTGGTACTTCGCCTGTCCCCTGGGCGGCGAGATCGAGTACTTCTCCGACATGGACCGGATGGACGACGATTGGGAGACCCGCCACTGGGACGAGCCGCCGGTGGTGAATTTCTGGAAGGCCGAAATCGTCCTGTAATTCCCGGGCCCACCGGCTAACATCTCCTCCAACCGTATCAATCGGCCCATTCAGGGAGGAAGAGATGTCCAAGGAAATCGTTCATGTCCCAAGCTTCAGGGAGCTGAAGCGGGAAGACGGAAAGCCCTTGGCGCCCATATCGTCGGGCGTGAAGGCCAACGGCTTCGTATTCGTTTCCGGAATGCCGCCCGTCGATCATGAAAATGGCGGGTTCGTCTCCGGCGACATCCAGGCGCAGACGCGGAAAAGTCTCGAAAACGTCCAGGCGGTTCTGGAGGCGGCGGGCTCCTCCCTCGACAAGGTGGTGAAAACGACGGTGTATTGCGCCAACTCCGGCTACTACCAGCAGGTCAACGACGTGTACCGCGAGTTCTTCCCCGACGACCCGCCGGCCCGGACCTTCGTCACCGTTGCGTCGTGGCCCATGGCCTTCGATATCGAAATAGAATGCGTCGCGCTGGAGTAGGCCCGGCCTAAAACGCCGCGCCTTCCATGGCAGCGAAGCGTACGGCGAGGATTTCCCTGCTGGTGATCTTTCCGTCCATGTCCTTGTCGACGACCATCAGCTGCTGGGCTTCGTCGAGACCCGCGGGGATCACCATCCGGCCGCCGGGTTCGAGCTGCTGGATCAGTGCCGGCGGAATGAGTTCCGGCGCGGCGGCGACCATGATCCGGTCATAGGGCGCATGGTCGGGCCAGCCGTTATAGCCGTTGCCGGTCCGCATGCTTATGTTGCCGCACCCGGACCCGTTCAGCCGCTGCGCCGCCTGTTCGGCGAGCTCCGCGACATATTCGACGGTGTAGACATGCGCCGCCAGCCGTGCCAGGACAGCGGTGTGGTAGCCGAGGCCGGTGCCGATCTCCAGCACCGTGTGGCCGCTGTCGATCTCCAGCAACTCGGTCATCAACGCCGTGATGAATGGCTGGGAGATGGTCTTGTCGTGGCCGATGGGCAGCGGCCCGTCGGCGTGGGCGTAGGCGCGGATTTCCGCCGGTACGAATTCATGGCGGGGGACCTCGACCATGGCGCTCAGGGTCCGCGCGCTCATCCGCGCAACGCCCGTCAGGTCCTTGGTCGCCTCGGTATGGGAGGCGATCAGATCGACCATCATTTGCCTGAGCGGCGTATACGGGTCTTCCATCATGGTCCCCAGATTAAATCACGATTGGGGCAAATCCATGGCGGAATTTGTCTCGATTGCCGTCAGGGACGCCGCGCGGGCGCCATCAGATGCCGCTATTCGTCGTAGGCGACCAGGGTCGAGCAGGGGATGTCCAATTTGGACCGGCCGTTCAAGAAAGTCAGTTCGAGGATGCAGGCGGCGCCGACCACGTCGGCGCCGACCTTGCGAAGCAGCGTCGTGGCGGCCGCCATGGTCCCGCCGGTAGCCAACAGATCGTCGACCAGCACGACCCGCTGACCCGGTTCGACCGCGTCGGCCTGAATCTCGACCGTGTCCGTCCCATATTCGAGATCGTACTCGTAGCTGATTTTCTCGCCCGGGAGCTTGCCTTCCTTCCGAACCATGATGAATCCCATCCCCAGCTTGAGGGCGAGCGGGGCGGCAACAAGGAAGCCGCGAGACTCGATTCCGGCCAGGACGTCCGGTTGATGGCGGCTTACCTCCTTGGCCAGGCGCCCCATCGTCACCTGCCAGGCGTCGGCGTCGGCCAACAGGGTCGAGATGTCGTAGAAAAGGATGCCGGGCTTGGGAAAATCGGGAATTTCGCGAATATGATCCTTGATATTCATGCTTGATCCCTTAGGTTTGCCGCCGCCCAATTTCGGGGCGAAATTAGGGCGCATCCTAGACTGCGCGAATTCCAGCGGCAACGTGCCTTCGGAGAAATTTCCGAGTGACCAACGGGCGGCACGGCCGATGGGGACCGGGGCGACCAGGCCCTGCCGGCCCCCCCTATATTGCTCAGGCCAATGCTCAGGCCAATGATATTGCCGAGATCGTCGGGAGGCTCGGTGAGGCCGTGGACATCGCCATCGCCTCTCTCCGGGCGCGATCCGAGAATTTAAGGGGTGTTCCCGGCGGAAACGCTGGGCTAGGCTAAATTTGCCGTGGCGCCAGACAGTATTTTTGGCCGCAGTGGCCAAGGTCCGCGGGTAGGCAGTTTTGATCGAGCGCCGGCTCCCGGGAGCATCGATTTCCGGTTTTGTCCCGGCTTTGGCGCGTACCTTCGTGTTCCGCGATCGGTCTGTTGCCTGACGGGGGGCGCGGCGGTTTAGCGGTCGTCGTCCGGCGCGACACTGTGATTCAACGACTACGTCTTTTGATAAACCAGGAGTAAAAAAATGTTAAAGAAAGTAACAGTCTCAACTCTGGCCTTCGGTTTGGCGGCGGGCGCCTTCATGCTGTCCGCCAACGACGCCGACGCCCAGAGCAAACGGAAGTTCATCGCAATCGGCACCGGCGGCCCGACCGGCGTCTACTTCGCTACGGGTAACGCCATTTGCCGGCTGGTCCACAAGGAAGCGGCCGAAGGACGCAAGTCCGGCCGCAAGCACGGCATTCGCTGCTCGGCGCCGTCCACGGGCGGGTCAAACTACAACATCGGCCAGATTCGCGACGGCGAGTTGGACTTCGGCGTCGCTCAGTCCGACTGGCAATACCATGCCTACAACGGCTCCGGTGGTCCGTGGAAAGGCAAAGCCTACAAGAAGGTCCGGGCAGTCTTTTCCGTTCATCCGGAACCGCTGCAGATCATCGTTCGCGGCGATTCCGGCATCATGGGCTGGGATGATCTCAAGGGCAAGCGGGTCAACATCGGCAACCCGGGCTCCGGACAACGGGGCACCATGGAACTGCTGATGCAACAGGCCGGCTGGACCAAGAAGGACTTCAAGCTCGCGACCGAGCTGACGTCCACCGAGCAGTCCAAGGCGCTGTGTGACGGCAAGATCGATGCCTATGTCTATACGGTTGGCGTGCCCAACGCCGGCGTGGCCATCGCCACCGACGGCTGCGGCGCCATGATCGCCAACTTCAACAACGCTCTTGCCAAGAGCAATGTCACCTCCGACAAGCCTTATTACGCTTGGGCGACCATTCCGAAGGGCACCTACAAGACCACCGCCAAAGATGTCACCACCTGGGGCGTCAAGGCCACCTTCGTGACCTCCGCCGACGTTCCCGCGGATGTAGTCTACGAAGTGACCCGCGCGGTTTTCGAGAATATCGACGACTTCCGGAAGCTGCATCCGGCCTTTCGCAACCTTGATCCGAAAGTGATGGTCAAGGACGGTCTGTCGGCCCCGCTGCATCCGGGCGCCGCCAAGTACTACAAAGAAAAGGGCCTGATGTAGGTCTCGAAGCCGGGAGGGAGGGCCGGAAGGCCCTCCCTATTCCCATATGTTCCCGGGGGATGTCCGCGGAACTGAAACAGGGGCGTGTCACAGGGGGCAGCCGTGGCCGATGTGCCGAGCGCAAACATTTCCGATGAGGAAATTCAGGCAAAAATAGAAGAGGTCGAATACACCGGCCGCAAAGCGGGTCCGACCCTGGGATTGATCATTGGCGTGGTCGCGGCCGTCTGGTCGCTGTTTCAGTTGTGGATTGCGTCGCCTCTGCCGTTCCTGCTCGATTTTGGAATTATCGTCGACGTTCCCGCCCGCGGCATTCACCTCGCATTCGGGTTGCTGCTGGTCTTCCTCATGTTCCCGTTCGCCAAAGCGTCGGCGCACAAGAGGATTTCGCCCCTCGATATCGCCCTTGCGCTGATCGGCGCCTTTGCCGCCCTTTGGGTGATGATCGATCAGGAGGGCATCACCCGGCGGCTCGGTTCCCTGCTGGAGGTGGAGTTCGCGGGTCTCACCATCCCGGTCGAGTTTTTGATCGGGTTCGCCGGCATAGTGCTGCTTCTGGAGGCGACCCGCCGCGCCATCGGCATCCCCCTGGTTATCGTTGCCGGCATCTTCCTGTTTTATTCGGTGTTCGGCCAGTCGATGCCTGAGATCATCTCGCACCGGGGTGTCTCGCCGGAACGTCTGATCGGCTATCAGTGGATGGGCGGCGAAGCCATTTTCGGCATTCCCATCGACGTTTCGGTTAGCTTCGTATTTCTGTTCGTGCTGTTCGGCGCGCTCCTCGACCGGGCGGGCGCCGGCAAGTATTTCCTCGATCTGGCGTTCGCCATGGTAGGCAAATACCGGGGCGGTCCCGCCAAGGCGGCCATCCTCGCATCGGGTATGACCGGTCTGATCTCCGGATCGTCGATCGCCAACGTGGTGACCACCGGCGTCTTCACCATCCCCGTCATGCGCCGCACCGGCCTGCCGGCGGTCAAGGCGGGCGCCATCGAAGTCGCCGCATCCACCAACGGGCAGATGATGCCGCCGATCATGGGCGCGGCCGCGTTCATCATGGCCGAGTTGATAGGCATTTCCTATTTCGAGGTCATAACAGCCGCCTTCATCCCGGCGATCATCAGCTACATGGGACTCCTTTATGTCTCGCACCTGGAGGCGATGAAGCTGGGCCTGACCGGTCTGCCGAAGGCGGAAATACCCGTTCTGGGGAAAACGTTCCTGTCGGGTGTCCACTTCATCATCCCGATCGTGATTTTGGTCTATCTGCTGATGATCGAGCGCTGGACCGCATCGAGCTCCGTGTTCTACACGATCCTGGTGATGTTCCTGATCATGGTCGCGACCCGGCTTTCGCCGTCGCAGCTTTCGCGGATCACGATGACGGTGCTTTACCTCATCCCGATCGTGGTGGCCTCGGGGTTCCGGCTCAGCGGTGAAAAGGCGCAGCCGGCCTTGTTTTGGGGGCTTGGGGCGGCGGTCGTGATCGTCGTCGTCTTGGCAATTCTTCGCGGGCGGCGCGACGGGGACGTGAACGCCCGGGTTTCCGAAGCGGCCAACGAAATCGTTGGCGGCCTCATCGCCGGCGCCCGCAACATGGTCGGCATCGCCGTTGCGGTTGCGACAGCGGGAATTATCGTCGGCGCGGTTTCCTCGACCGGGCTCAACAACGCGATGGTCGGAGTGGTCGAAGCCATTTCCGGCGGCAACGTCTTCATCCTGCTCGCCTTGACCGCGGTCCTGAGCCTGATTCTGGGCATGGGTCTGCCGACGACGGCCAATTATCTCGTGGTCGCCTCGTTGCTGGCCGGCGTCCTGGTCGAACTCGGAAGCGCCGCCGGACTGACCTTGCCGCTGATCGCGGTGCATCTGTTCGTGTTCTACTTTGGCCTGATGGCGGACAGTACGCCGCCGGTGTGCCTGGCGGCATTCGCGGCCTCTGCGATCTCGCGGGCCGATCCGCTCAAGACCGGCGTCCAATCGTTCATGTACGACATTCGGACGGCCATTTTGCCGTTCGTGTTCATTTTCAACACGGAACTGCTGCTGATCGGCGTCGATAGTTTCCTGCAGGGAGTGATGGTATTCGTCGTCTCGTTGATAGCCATGTTCTGTTTCACGTCGGCGGTGCAGGGCTGGCTTCTGACACGCACCAACATTCTCGATCGCGTCATCCTGCTGGTCGTCATGGTGGCTCTGTTCCGGCCCGATTTCATCCTCAACCAGGTATCGCCGGCATTCGCGCCCGTATCCATGGACGATTTCGTCGCCGAGAAGGTCGAGGTGGAAAAGGGGCTGAAGGTCAGGGTCCACGTCACCCGGCAAACCGACTATGGAGACCGGTTCAAGCTATTCGTCTTGGAGGCTCCCGGCGGGGCCGCGGGGCAGAAGGCCTTGGGCCTCGAACTCGAGAAGGAGGGCGAGGGGTTCAACGTGGCCAACCTGGCATTCAACGGCATGGCCGAGAAGGCCAAGGTCGAATTCGGGGATATCGTGACGCTGGTTGACGTGGAACAAACCGGACGGCCGCCCAAGGAGGTCGTCTATCCCATCGCTCTTGCCGTTCTGGCCGCGCTTCTCGGCTGGCAATGGATGCGCCGGGGGCGGCAACCGTCAACCGAACAGACAGCCGGCTAGGACGCGAAAGGGGGCGCCATGTACGGCAATATCATGATCACCGTCGACCTCAACGAGCCGGCGTCCTATCGCAAGGCGTTTCCGACGGCCGTCGCCCTGTGCCGGCAATTCGGCGCCGGGCTGCATATTCTGAGCGTGTTGCCCGACCTCGGTTACGGGGTGGTTCAAAACTACTTTCCGGACGATTTTCACGACAAAGCCAGGGTCGACGCCACCGAAGCGCTCGAGAGGGTTGCCGGCGAGAACGTTCCCGATGAAATTACCCCGGAACTCCATCTGGCAAGCGGCACGATTTACAAGGAGATTATCGAGGCGGCGGAACGGTTGGGGATAGACCTCATCGTCATGGCGTCGCACCGGCCGGACCTCAGCGACTACTTGCTCGGTCCCAATGCGGCGCGGGTCGTCCGCCACTCCGACTGCTCGGTGATGGTGGTCCGGGGCTAGCCCGCATTTCCCGCCAGGGTTACGGCCCGCGCCTATTCGATTGATTTGATGTAGGAGATCACGTTCGCGCGGTCCGTCGCCTTCTTGAGCTTCAGCACCATGGTGCCCCGCTTGCGGTTTTTCGCCCGCAGATACTTCTTCGGATCCGTCAGGTAGGCGTCCAGTTCCGCTTCCGTCCAGGTCCAATCGGCGCCCTTGAGGCCCTTGTACTTCTTGAA
>CAZUGT010000098.1:0-24448 GCA_964620095.1 uncultured Rhodospirillaceae bacterium
CGTGCCTTGTCGGACTTTCGGATGTCCCGTCAGAGCCCGGTGACCGACGCCCGCGACTTCATGGCGGCGTTCGACCGCCGGTATCCGGGCCTGTTTCAGGCCGCGGAGCAGGCCTTCACCGACGCCAACCGGCGCCGCCGGATGATCTTCTGGATCGGATCGGGCGTCATCGTCGCCGCGCTGGCGCTGCTGTGGTGGACCAACGCCCGGGGGATCACCAATATCTCGCCGTGGCTGATCGTCGGCGCCTACGCGGCCTTCTGGGGCTTCAACAAGTGGCGCAAGGCCGCCTCGCAACAGGCCTTCCGCGCACATTTCACCCGCGCCGGGGTGACCGACCACGAGTTCCGCAATCTCCGTTACGCGACGACTCTCGTCGGCCACTCCGCCGTCATGATGATCGCCTTCAACGAGATGGGCGCCGCCGCCAATTTCCACGGCGGTGCGGGCGCGGATGGCGGCGGTGATATGGGCGGAGGCGGCTGCGGCGGCTGCGGCGGTTGAGCGCCGGCTACACGAACGACCCCCTCTGGCGGGCGATCGACGGCCTTGCGTTCGACCATTCCGATCACGACTTGACCTTTACCCGGCGGCTTGCCCGGGAAAACGGCTGGCAGGAGTGGTACGCCCAGCGGGTGGTCGACGAGTACAAGCGATTCCTTTACCTGCTCGGCCGCGCCGGCCACCCGGTAACGCCGAGCGTGCCGGTCGACCGGGCGTGGCACCTGCACCTCGCCTATTCGAGGAGCTACTGGGAGGAGTTGGCGCCCCATTACGAAACGCCGCCGCACCACGGACCGACCATGGGCGGCGCGGCGGAGGGCGAGAAGTTCAGGGAATGGTACGACGGGACGCTGGCGAGCTACGCCCGCATCTTCGGCGAGCCGGCACCCGAACATATCTGGCAGCCCCCCGAAGAGCGCTTCCGCCCGAGCCAGATGTGGCGCTGGGTCGACGTCTCCCGGCAGGTGCCCGTGCCCAAGGCGGCGCACGAACGGCGCCGGCTGCTTTTCTTTCTGTCCATCGGGTTGAACGCGGTGCTGGCCGCCGCGCTCGTGTTCCTGTGGGCGGGCGGCTAGAGCGAGATGACTCGATTATGGATCGAAATGGGATTCCCTTGGTTGGCTTGAGCTGATTCCTTGTCGTGGCGTCGGCACAAAATCCCCCCTCACCCAGCGCCAAATGAAGAGCGTCATGGCCGGGCCCGGACCCGGCCATCCACGTGTACCGCTGCCCGCCAAGCGTGGATCACCGGGTCAAGCCCGGTGATGACGATTGGAATACGACACGAACCAACCCGTCATGCCCGGCCTTCAGTCGGCCGACCTGTCGACCGAAGCCTTGGCGAAGGACGAAGCCGACTTTCGGACGGCGTAGGCCGTGCTCGACACGGGCATCCGCGCTTGGCGGCCGGTGAAAGGATTTCGAATGGTCATTTTCTTCGACGACGACGATTTCGAGCCCCTGGGGCAGGGGCGGGACGACGCGGCGCCGGGCTCGCCCGCCGGCCGGGACGATGGCGGCGCCGGTTCGGCCCCTGACACGGCCATCGACCTGGAGCGCATCGACAACGGCGACTACCTGCTGGACGCCGGGTTCGCCGCCGAGGCGCACCTCGGCCAGCTGGTCGACGGGGACGACGACGGGGACGGCAACCCCTGGACCCCGGCCGGCCTCGAGGACCGCTTCTACGAGGACATGCGGGTGCACCTGGACGGCGCGCCCAACCCCGAGACCCGCGAGGCGCTGCAGGGCGATCTCGACCGGATCTGGGACCGCACCCGGCCGGAGATCGTCGGCCGGGAGCACGCGAGGCGGCTGAGGAAGCGGGCGGCGGTGGGGGAGTGGACCCTCGCCCGCTACCGGGAACTGGCCGCCGCCAACCCGGCGCTGGCGCCCGCGGCGCTCCGGGAGGCGGAGGATACCCTGGGCAGGCTCCAGGGCCTGGGCGCGGCGCAAGACGCCGTCGACGGGCGCCGCAAGGCGTTCAAGGCCGAGCTGCGGGACGCGGTTCTGAACGGCGCATCGGAGATGGACCCGCGCGGCGCGCTGGACGCGTTCAAGTCGGGGGGCTACGCCGAGCTGTTCGACGCCGGCGACCAAGAGGGCCGCAAGGCGTGGGAGGGGCACCTGACCCAGGCCGCCGTGACCCGGGACGACGACGATGCCTGGGAGCGCGAGCGGGGCGAGCTCGAGAACCAACGGATGAAGGGCCTCGCCGCGGTCATGTTCCGGGCCGAGCGGGAGCGGGCCATTCGCTCGGGGGACGTCTCGGGCGCCGAGATCACCCGGGCGGTGAAGTCGGGCGTCATCGGCCGGGAGGACGGAGAACGGCTGCGCCAGGCGGCGCTGGCCCGCAAGGACGAGCTCAGGGAACAGGCGGCCCGCTACGCGGAGATCGCCGAGACGATGATGCGGGGCGAAGCGCCGTCCGTTCAAACCATGGAATGGATCGACCCCTGGTACCGCGAGGTGATGAAGCCGGCCCTCGAGCTCATGGATCCCCAAGCGCGGGAGGTCGTCGAGCAGGACATCATCCGCCGGGCGGGCCGGGTGCCGGAAGACCGGATCAGGGAGATTCGCCAGGGCCTCAACGGGGACGATCCAGAGGCCGTCATCGACAGCGCCGGGTGGCTCGGACGCCTCCGGGACGAGATGCCGGAGCTGGTGCCGGAACTCGAGGCCTGGCTGCCGCGGGGCGAGTACGACCGGGCCGTCGCCATCGCCGACGCCATCGATGCCGGCTACCCGGCCGAGGAGATCATGGAGGAATTGCCGCGGCCCCGCCTCAGGGACGCGTACCGGCACCGCGAACCATTGGAGGGCGACCGGATAGAGCGGACCCTCTTCGACAGCGGCGGCGGCGGCGAAGCCGGCGCGGCCGAAGAAAATGAGGTGGCGCCCGCAAAGTCCGGCGGCCCGGAGAATGAAGATCAGGTCGCGATGGCCGCGACCGTAGCCGCAGGGAGGGCACTCCTAAAAGGAACGCTGAAGGGAGGCGGGAAGGCGCTGGAACAGGCTCGTAAACGGGGCCGGGAAATCCGCGACCTGATCCGACAACAGACCCGAAAACCGGATCAGCAGGGCAACTTGCCCAAGCCCAATCCGATCCCCGCTGCCGAGATCGTCACCACCGCCAAGCGTCTGTTCGATGAGATCAACGAGGAGCGCCGCGCGGAGGGAAAGAAAGAGAGAAACAAGATTTCGGTAACGCCGGAGCAATTCCGATCAGGTGCATCCGGGGAGGATGCGATAGAAGGTCTCGCTGACGCGGTTTTTTCTGACGTACTGAACCTCCCTGACGATCGCGTGGTTGAAATTAGGTTGGGCCGAGTATCAGATCAGCTCGTAGCCCGCGTGGAGGCGGAAACCGGGATTGACCTCACGGGTATGGATCACGCCATAGACACTCTGCAATTGCGTCACGCCAATGCGGGGCACGGACCCGAAAACGAAAACCAGTCGGATCAGGAACCTCTTAGCCCTGAAGTGTTGTCGACATATGTGCAGGTGGTCGAGAATTCTGACCGAATTTCAAAAACGCGCAAAAAGGGTGGTGGCAATACAATTAGGTTCGAAAAGGATGTGAATGGAGTAATCGCCGTCGTTGAACAGGTTCGACAAAGCGCCAACACACTTTCGTTTTACAGCATGTGGATCAAAAAGAAGAAATAGTGCCCGGCAGCCAATGCCCTCAGGCCCCGACTCGAAAAACGTCCGAAACAGACCGGGCAATTTCAGTATATCCGACCCGCCCAATTTTTCAATTGAGAATTTAGATGAACCGCACGTTCAGCGAGCAAATTTGAATAGTGCCCGGCGGTCGATGCAACAAAGCCCCGACGTAAACGTCCGAAACAGACCGGGCGATTTCAGTATATCCGACCCGCTCAATTTCTCAATTGAGAAAGCAGCCGTCATGGGACGAAAACCGGGCCATATACGACAGAAAGTTCGGCGAGGTCGGCGACGGTGACTTCGTCCGGGTGCATACACGTAAAGATAGTAAAATGGGTGAATTTATCATGCCAAGGGCCGAATTCGAGAGTATAATGGCTGGTGGCGGCGCCGAAGCGCTGAAGGATAGGTACGCCTTGCCTGAAACGCCGAAGTTCGTGACGCCCGTGAAACCCGGCCCCGGCGTCGAGGCGCGCATCGGAACCGCGGCGGCGAACAGCTTCGGGCGCGGCGGCGGCATCCAGATCGAGCTGCCAAACGAATTGAACCGAGCGTGGTTTGGCGATCCAATGCCGATTGGCGGGAGTGGGAACTGATGATCAACATCGTAGAAGGCGCCAAGGAAGCAAGATTTGGCGAGAATCTGGTTCGGTTTGAGCAACCGGTTGTTGAACACGTTGAAGACAAGGGGCGAGTGATTGTGTTGTTCAACTCCGATTTCTACGAGATGGGCGACATGATGGTCGGCCGCAATATCGTGGCGTATGACGAGGATGGCAACGAACTGTGGCGCGTCGAGGACCACGGGCTGCGCCGCCGCAGTGAACGCAAAGCGCCTGACGCCTTCTTCGATATTCGTCTGGACGAGGAGGGCCGGCTTTGGGGAGGTACGCCCGGGGTCGAACTGATGATCGATCTTGAGACGGGGAAAATTCTCGATGCGGAGCCCCGTTGGTGACCGTCCAGTTTGGTCCATCGGGTTCTCCGGGCCGTTGCCGATCGGTTTGGATCAGGAAAAAGGTGGAATAGTGCCCGGTAGCCAATGCCCTCAGGCCCCGACTCGTAACGTCCGAAACAGACCGGGCAAACATTGAATAGCGCGATACCAATTCGAATTCAACTGCCCGGCGGTCGATGCTAGGAGCTCCCAAAGCGTCATGGCCGGGTTTGAACCTAAAGCTGATTCCCCCTCACCCAGCTTCGGCTAGGGCTCGCAGGCTCGCCAAGCCTCCGCAACCCTCTCCCCCATGATTGGGGGAGAGGGAGCGCACGGCAAGTCCCCTCTCCCCCTTCTTCAGGGGGAGAGGGTCAGGGTGAGGGGGTCACAAAAAAAGGGTGAGGGGGTGCGGCCGGCCGCGGCGGATGGTTCCCGCCCGGTCCAACCCGTCAAGACCAAGGATGACCGTCATGAATGCGCTGGTTGTGTTTCACGGCCACGGCCACGGGCCGTGGGCGCGGCTGTTCGGCTCGCCCGGGCTCCGCCACTGCTTCGTCTGCGTCAAGCGCGCCGGCTACTGGGTGCGCATCGACAGCCGGGACGGCACGCCCCTGATCGAGACCGTGTGCGCCGATACCTTCGATCTCGCCCGGTTCTACGAGAAGCAGCGCCTGACGGTGTTGGCCGCCGACGCGACCCGCGCGGGCCCCCGCGCCTGGCCCCTGATGATCGCCAGCTGCGTCGGCGTCGCCAAGCGGGTCATCGGCCTCCGGGGCTGGCGCGCCGCCTTCATTCTGACGCCCGGGCAATTGTTCCGGCACCTCTCGGCCCGGCCGGTCCGGGCGCACTCGATTCGCAACGCCTGATCAATAAGGAGACCAACATGGGTTCCATATTCTCACCGCCCAAGCCCCAGCTGCCGCCGCCGCCTCCGCCGGTCCCGACGCCCGACGACCCGGAGATCCAGCGGCGGAAGGAGGAGGTGCGGCTCGCCGCCCTCCGGCGGCGGGGCCGCGCGACCACCATCCTCACCTCCGGGGTCGGCGACGTCTCGCCCGCGAACGTCCGCCGCCCGACCCTTGGCGCCTGAGGCATCGATATGACCGACGAAAGAGACGTCGAGGCCCTGATCGAGCGCTACGAGCGCCTGAAGTCGGGCCGCGCCGCGTGGCTCGGCCATTGGCAGGAGCTCGCCGAGTATTTCCTGCCGCGCCGCGCCGACTTCACCGGCGAGCGGATGCCGGGCGAGAAGCGGACCGGGAAGCAGTTCGACGGCACGCCCATGATGGCGGCCCGCAACCTTGCCGCCGCCGTCGACGGGCTGCTGAAGCCCAAGGACGGGCGCTGGTTCTCGGTGAAGCCGGCCGACGAGGCCCTCGCCAGGGACGGCGCGGTGCGCGAATGGCTGCAGCGGGCCGAGGACCGGCTCGCCGCCGCGCTCTACGACCCCCGCGCCCGGTTCGTCCAGTACTCCTCCGAGGTCGATCTCGACCTGGTGGTGTTCGGCACCGGCGTCCTCTATGTGGGCGAACAGGTGGGGCAGGGGAGGCTGCAGTTCCGCTCCCATCACCTGAAGAATGCGCTCATCGGCGTCGACGAGGGCGGCAACGTGGATACCGTCTTCCTCGCCGTGAAGCTCACCGCCGCCCAGGCCGCCGCCCGCTACGGCGTCGAGAACCTGGGCGAGAAGACCAGGGATGCGCTCGAAAAGGACGGCGATCCGGACCGGGAGTTCACCTTCCTCCGGGTCTGCATGCCCCGCGCCCAGCGGGACCGGCGGCTCGGGAGCGCGGAGAACATGCCCTACGCGGCCATCGACATCGATCTCGACGGCGCCCACAAGATCGGCGAGAGCGGATTTCACGAATTCCCCTACGTGGTGCCCAGGTGGGAGACCTCCACCGACGAAATCTACGGGCGGGGGCCCGCCATGCTGGCGCTTCCCGACGCCAAGACCCTGAACCAGATGGGGAAGACGCTCCTGAAGGCCGGGCACAAGGCGGTGGACCCGCCGATCCTGGCCCCGTCGGACAGCTTCAAGTCCGCGGTCCGCACCTGGCCCGGCGGCATTTCCTACTACGACGCGCAGGTGCTGGCCCAGTCGGGCGGGCGCGTCCCCATCCAGCCGCTGGTGACCGCGGGCAATCTTCCCCTGGGCCGCGACATGCAGAACGACGTCCGCGAACAGATCTGGAGCGCCTTCTTCCGCAACGTCCTCAACCTGCCCCAGCAGGGCCCGCAGATGACCGCCACCGAGGTGATCGAGCGCCGCCAGGAGTTCATCCGGGTCATCGGCCCGGTCTTCGGGCGGCTGGAAGCGGACTATACGGGCCCCCTGGTCGAGCGGGCGTTCATGATCCTCAAGCGGGCCGGCGAATTCGGCCCGGCGCCGGAGGCGCTCAGGGGCGGCGGCGTCGAGTTCGAATACGCCTCGCCGGTCACCAAGGCCCACAAGCAGGTGCAGGTGGGGGCGCTCGCCAAGACCGCCGCCGACCTCGAGCCCGTGGTCAAGGCCAGGCCGAACGTCGTCGACAACTTCGACCATGACCGCATCGCCCGGGACGTGGCGGCGGCCAACGGCCTGCCGCTCGACTGGCTCGCCGGCGAGGACGCCGTCGAGGGCGCCCGCGAGGAACGGGGCCGGGCGGACGCCGCCGAACAGGGCGCCCGGGACGCCGAACGCCTTCTCGACGGCGCGGTCAAGCTCAAGGACGCCGATCCGGAGCAGGTGGCCGGCATGGTGTCGCCGATAGTGGAGTCCCTCTCCTGATTACCCCCTCACCCTGACCCTCTCCCCCTGAAGAAGGGGGGAGAGGGGACGCACGGCAAGCTCCCTCTCCCTCTGGGAGAGGGTCGGGGTGAGGGTAAGCCGCACCACAACCAATGGAGAACCACATGAGCGAGACCGAACGGGGCGCGGACGAAGCCCTGCGTTTGGAGCGTTACCTCACCGAACGGACACGGGCCCAGGCGCAGGCCATCCAGGCCTCCATGGCCTCCCGGTCCCGCGCGCCCGATCCGGCCCATTGCGAGGCCGAGTACGAGGTATCGAACCGATGAGCTGGCTCAAGAGACTGCCGGCCGGGCGCCGCCGCCGTCCGGGCCGACCCGACCCGGAGGCCCTGTTCGCCGATCTGTCCCTGACCCACACGGGCGCCGCGTATTCGGACCTGGAGCGCTACCGGGATTTCCGGGCGGTCTTTCTCTCGGACGGGCGGGGGAAGCGGGTGCTCTATGAAATCCTCACCTGGGCGCGGGTGTTCCAGCCCGCCTACATGCCGGGGGACGCCTGCGGCACCCATTACAACGACGGCATGCGCAATGTGGGCCTCAAGGTGCTCGCCGTGATCAACGCCGAGCCCGCCGACGCTGCGGGCGAGGCCGAAACCGAAGACCCGACAGAGGAGTAAGAGATGGATCCGACCGACACGGGCAATCCGACGACCGAGACCACCGAGACCACCGAGACCAGTGCGAACGGGACCGATCCCGCGTCCTGGCGGACCGGCATCGCCGACCAATACCGCTCCGTCGCCGAGAAGTTCACCTCTCCCGCCGACGTGGTGAAGTCCTACGCCGAGCTGGAGCGCAAGCTGGGGGGCTCGGTGACGCCGCCCGGCGACGGCGCCAGCGAGGACGAGATGAGCGCCTTCTACCGGCGCATCGGGCGCCCCGACACCGCCGAGGGCTACGACATCAAGCCCTTCGAGGGCGTGCCGGAGGAGGTTCACGACAACCCGGCCAACGTGGAGGTGCGGAACCGGTTCCTGAACGCCGCCCATGGCGCGGGCCTCACCCAGGATCAGGCCCAGGCGGTGATCGACTTCTACTACGGCGAGGTCGCGGGCGCCGCCGAACCCGCGGATACGGCCGGCCTGGAGGCCGATCTCCGCCGGGAATGGGGCTCGGACTACGAGAAGAACGTGCAATACGGCGAGCGGGCCTTCCGGGCGTTCGCCGATCCGGACCTGACCGACAAGCTGGGCGGCGTCATCGGCGATGCGGGGCTGCTCCGCATGTTCGCCCGCATCGGCCGCCGGATGGGCGAGGCCGGCGCCATGGGCATGACCGGGGGCATGACCGGCGGCGCGGCCGGCGAGACCCGGCGCGGGAACATGGAAAAGGAGATGCACGAGCTCGCCGGGTCCGACGACTACTGGACCAACGAGACCAAGCAGCGGCGCATGTCGGAACTCGCCGAGAGGCTCGCCGGCCGCCATCCCATCCCCGGCATGCCGGAGCATCGGGAAACGTAATTTCAATTCCCCGGGGACAACTCACGGGGTGAGCCCCCGGGAATACCACCAAGCCATGGCCCCCCGGGCCGCAAGGCCGCCCCTTCTCAGGGCAAGCGGTCGGCGCGATCCATCGGGGAGAACCACCGGCGCGGTTGAGCCGTCCGCGCGCATTTTGCGCGGGCTTCCCTTCAGCCACATCGGAGGATTTATATGGCTGTACCAACCATCGACTCCAGTTTCGTGAAAAAATACGAGATTGAAGTCCACGAAGCCTACCAGCGGCAGGGCTCCAAGCTTCGGAGCACGGTCCGCTTTCGGGACGGGGTGGAGGGTTCCTCCACCACGTTCCAGAAGATCGGGACCGGCAGCGCCACCACCAAGGCGCGGCACGGGACCATCACGCCCATGAACCTGGACCATACGCCGGTCGAGTGCACGCTGTCGGACTGGTACGCGGGCGATTGGGTGGACGCGTTGGACGAGATGAAGGCCGGGCACGACGAACGCCGTGTCGTGATCAACGCCGGCGCTTGGGCCCTCGGGCGCAAGACCGACGAGCAGATCATCACCGCCCTCAAGGGCACGTCCAACACCGTCGCTGCCTCGGCGGCGGGTCTCACCAAGGCCAAGATCTACTCGGCCTACGAGACCCTCGGCGAGAACAGCGTGTTCGAGGCCGGCCGCATGTACGCGGTGGTCGGCTATGAGCAGTGGACCGAGCTGCTCGACCTGACGGAGTTCGCATCGGCCGATTACGTCGGCGCCGGCGAACTGCCGTTCAAGGCGCCCGCGGGGGCCGAGGTCAAGCGCTGGATGGGCACCGTCTGGATGACCCATTCGTCGCTTCCCAAGGCCGCCAACGACCGCTCGGTGTTCTGGTACCACCAGGACTCGGTCGGCCACGCGGCGGGCTCCAACGTGACCAGCGACATCACCTGGCACGGCGACCGGGCGTCGTGGTTCGTCAACAACATGATGAGCCAGGGCGCCTGTCTGATCGACGGCAATGGGGCCGTCGAAATCGTCTGCGTCGAATCGTAGGAGGGCCGGGACATGGCTTATGCAGCAAGTGGACTGGCCCGCCTCGGCGGTGCCAACGGGTTTTCCCTCTGGCACTACAAGACCGCGGACGCGAAAGCGGCCGTGGACACGTCGGGGTACTTCAACGACGCCGCCAACATGCTGAATGTGGGCGACGTCGTCATCTCCTACGACACCAAGACGCCGACCGTCACCCTCATGGTGGTGCTGTCGAACGACGGCTCCGCCGTGGACGTGTCGGACGGCACGGCCATCGACCTGACCGATACGGACTGATCGAAACAGAAGATCGTCCATCGCAGTCCGATGGTCCGGGTGGGGCGGCTCCCTTGGGTTGGGGAGCCGCCCCGCCGCTTTTCCAGCCAACCCGATTGAAACCGCAACGGATCATAGGAGCCGGATATGGCCTTTTCCGAACAATCCCTGGTGCCCCTCTCCCGGGAGACCCAGTTCTTTTCCCTGTTCAGCTACGAGACCGAGGACGGCCTGGAGCGGGTCGCGGCAACGGGCTACTTCCGGCCCGCGGCCGGCCTGCTCAAGCGGCGGGACGTGATCGTGGTCTATGCGGGCATGGAGGACGTGCCCGCGATCGGGCTGTTCGTCGTCACCGAGACCGATGCGAAACGAAACCTGGTGCGGGTCGCCGATTTCGCGGGCCTCGAGATCCTGCGCTTCGGCGGTCACGCTTTTCGGCTGCTGCCGGTTGCCGGCCCATCGAAGCCCGATGAAGCGGGACCCGCGAAGCGCGGGCGCGGCGCGGAGGCGGCCTAGGCATGGCGTCCGTTGTCGGTATTTGCAACTCGGCGCTGGTGAAGCTGGGCGCCCAGCGGATTCTATCGCTCACCGAGGGCTCCAAGAACGCCAACCTGTGCGCCGAGCAGTACGAGAAGGTGCGGGACGACATGCTGCGTTCGCACATCTGGAACTTCGCCGTGAAACGGGTGAAGCTGGCGCAGCTCTCCGAGGCGCCCACCTTCGGATTTTCCTACGCCTACCAGCTGCCGACCGACTACCTGCGGCTGGTCAGCGCGCATTCGAGCGACGCCGGCGCCGACCAGCCCGCCTACAAGCTCGAAGGGCGGACGCTGCTGGCGGATGCGAGCGGCATTTTTCTCCGCTACATCCGGCAGGTGACCGACCCCAACGGTATGGACGCCCAGTTCCGCGAGGTCCTGGCGTGGGGCCTGGCGGCGGACCTCGCGATCCCCATCACCCAGTCCTCGACAACCCGCCGGCAGATGCTGGAGGGCCTCAAGGACCAACTCTCGAAGGCGAAATCCGTCGACGCCATCGAGGACTACCCGGAGGCCGAAGGCTCCTCCGGCTGGGTTTCGGCGCGGTACTAGAATGCCCAAGGTCACACCCCTGCAGCCGAGCCTCAACGCCGGCGAGTTCTCGCCCCGCATGGCGGCGCGGACCGATTTCCAAAAATATCCGCTGGCCTGCGCCAAGCTCGAAAACATGCTGCCGATCCCCCAAGGAGGCGCGGCGCGGCGGCCCGGCACCCGGTACGTGGCCGCGGTGAAGGATTCGTCCAGGAAGCCCCGGCTGCTGCCCTTCGAGTTCTCCGAGCAGCAGGCCTATGTCCTGGAGGCCGGCGAGGGATATCTCCGTTTCTACAAGGACCGGGGGCAGATCGTCGCCGCGGGCACGGATGCCGCCATCGTCAACGGCGCGTTCGACAGCGATCTTTCCGGTTGGACCGCATCCAGCGTCAGCCACTCGACCGGCACGGCGCTGTTCGCGTCCGGCGGGCACCTGACCCAAAGCGTCACCGTCACATCGGGAAACGAGACCAAGGAACATGTCCTGATGTTCCGAGTGCGGGGGATCGCCGGCGCCAGGCTCGAGCTTCGGGTCGGCGCCACCGCCGGCGGCGAGGAGATTCTCTCCGATGTGGAGTTCGGCACCGGTTACCACTGTTATGCCTTCACGCCGGGCGCGCCGAACACCACCTTTCACGTCCGGTTTACCCAGTCGTCGGGAGCACCCGGCCTCGACGATGTATCGTTCATCGACGATGCGGCGGTCGAAATCGGAACGCCCTATCTCGAGACCGATCTCCCGCAGCTCAACTTCGCCCAGAGCGCCGACGTGCTTTACATCTGCCACCATGGCCATGGTGTACGCAAACTGGAGCGTTCCGGCCATGCAAGCTGGTCGTTGACCGAGGTCGAATTCGACGATGGGCCGTATCTGAAAGAGAACACGACGCCGACCACGCTGCGGCCGTCCGCCAATTCCGACACCGGGATCACCATCACCGCGTCGGCGGCCGACGGCATCAACAAGGGGCAGGGGTTCCTCGCGACGGATATCGGGCGGCTGGTGCGCTACAAGAAGTCGTCCAAATGGGGGACGGCGGTGATTACCGCGGTCGCGTCAGCGACTTCGGCCACGGCGGATGTCATTCATAAATTCGAAACATCGCCGACGGCGAAGACCACCTGGCGATTGGGCGCCTGGTCGGAAACATCCGGCTATCCCGGCATCGTCTACTTCTTCGAGCAGCGCCTCGGCTTCGCCGGCACCACCGGTCAGCCGCAGACCTTTTGGCTCAGCCAATCCGCCGACTTCGAAAACATGACGCCCGACAACCGGGACGACGCCAACGACGGTACCGTCGAGGACGACGACGCCATCGATTACACGATCTCCGCCGACCAGGTGAACGTGATCCGCTGGATGCTGGCCTATCAGGGCGACCTGCTCATCGGCACGGCCGGCGGCGAATGGACCGTCAGGTCATCCGGCCCGGTGCTGACGCCCGCCGACATCGACGTGAAGCGCCAGACGGCCTACGGATCGTCCAGAAACGACCCTGCCCTGATGCGGGGGCGCCTGATGTACCTTCAAAAGGCGCGGCGCAAGATCCTCGAACTGGCTCACGACGTGGAACTCGACGGCGTGCAGTCCCTCGACATGACGCTGCTCTCCGATCACGTCTCCATCGGCGGGCTGGAAAGCATGGCGTACCAGCAGGAGTTGGATAGTACGTTGTGGACGGTCCGGTGCGACGGCGTGATGCCGGCTTTCACATACCAGCCCGACCAGAACGTTATCGGCTGGTCCCGGCACATCCTGGGAGGAGCGTTCCGGGGCTCGAACGCGGCAGCCGAGTCCGTGACCGTTGTTCCCGGCACCAATCGGGATGAGACATGGATCGTCTGCAAGCGGACGATAAACGGCGGAACGTGCCGGTACGTCGAATTCTTCGAGGCGGCCTACGAAACAGGCGACGACCAGAGCGACGCCTTTTACGTCGATGCCGGCCTCAGTTTCGACCAGCCGATCGGCATAACCGGCGCAACCCGGGCCGATCCGGTGGTCATTACCGCACCCGCTCACGGGTACTCGAACGGTGATGCCGTCCGCATCGACAACGTCGTCGGCATGGCTGAACTCAATACAAACGGTTACGTCGTCGCCAACGCCACGGCGGACACCTTCGAATTGCAAACGGCCGGGGGCGGCAACGTCGACGGCACGTCTTTCACGGCCTACGGGTCCGGCGGGCAGGTCAGGAAGAAAGTATCGACGATTTCGGGCCTTGATCACCTCGAGGGTCAAACCGTCAAGGTGCTCGCCGATGGGGCCGTCCACGCGGACAAGATCGTCGGCTCGGGGCGGATTTCACTGGACGCGCCGGCGGCCCGGGTCCAATGCGGACTCGGCTATCGCCACAGCTACGAAAGCCTGAAATGGGAAGCCGGCTCGCCGCAGGGAACGGCGCAGGGTCAGACCAAGCGGATCGACGGCGTCACGCTCATGCTCATGAACTCGCTGAACGCCCGGGTCGGCCCCACGGAGAGCAATTTGCAGACCGTGCCGTTCCGGGACGTTTCCGATGACATGGATTCCGCCGTTCCGCTGTTCTCCGGCGAAAAATATGCGGAGTTCGACGGCGACTACGACACCGACACGCGGGTCTGCATCCAGGGCGAGGACCCGGTGCCCTTTACGCTCCTCGCCGTCAGCCCGCGGATCAAGGTGAACACCCGATGAGGCTGGAGCCCTTTGAATTCCGTCACCTGTCCGGATTCGAGCCGGGCGAATCGGAAAAAGAGGCTATCGGCGATCGGGATCTGGCCGGCGTCGCGGCCGCAAACCGATGGGAGGAAATCGCCTACTCGATAAGGGAGAACGGCAATACGCTCGGGTTCGTCGCCATTGTCGAGGCCGGCGGAAGTGCGGCCGTTTCGTTCCTGCTGAGCGACGATATTCGCCGCCGGCCGGTGGCGTTCATGCGGGCCGTCCGCCGCGGAATAGAGGCGCTTGGGGACCAGGGAGTCCAGCGCATCGGCGCGGAGGGGCGTACGGATGTCGGGCGGGAATTTCTCGCGCGCCTCGGATTTGTAGAGATAGATGGAGTCTATATGTATGGCTGAGGGAATTCTTCTTGGAACGGCAGCCGGGGGCGCGAAGGCCGCCACCATGGGATTGTTTGGCTCGCCGGGTATCGCGTTTTCGACGCTCGGGTCCGCTGCTGGTGCGATTGGCGCCGTCTCCGCGGGCCGGGCCGCGGCGGCCCAAACGGCCCAACAAGCGGCGATCGCGGCACGGCAAGCCGACTATCAGAAACAGCTCTTTGCCAGTCAGGCTCGGGAGGGCAACCGGCGGAACAGCGCGCTTCTCGCGCGCCAACGGGCGATATTGGCTGCGTCGGGCGCGGATCTGAGCAGCGGCTCGGCGCTGCTCTCACAGCAGGACGCGGCGTCGCAGGCCGAATTGGAAACGCGGATGATCAAGGCCTCGGGCGCCGCCCGGGCCAATGATCTCCTGGCCAATTCCAACCTTGCGCGGCTTCGCGCCTCCAGTGCGGCGAGGGAAAGTTCCTTCAGCGCCGGGACTCGTCTTCTGTCGGGTCTGTCAAAAATAGATTTTTAGCCTCACCGAAGGTTTCAGCGCGAATCTCCAAGCATCCGGCTGCACCCCCTCACCCCGACCCTCTCCCCCTTCTTCAGGGGGAGAGGGAGCAGCCGCCATCGCCGCATCGTGTCCCCTCTCCCCCTTCTTCAGGGGGAGAGGGATGCGGAGGCTTGGCGAGCTCGCGAGCCTTAGCCGAAGCTGTGTGAGGGGGCGGACAAAACGGTGGATACGCTTCCCAATAGACGCATCACTCTCCAGCCAATCTCAACCGACAACTGAATGGAATCCCATCAATGACCGTAAGCTCGGAGACAGCGAAGGTCACCTACAACGGTGACGGGTCGACGTCGTCGTTCTCAGTGACCTTCTATTTTCTCGATACGTCGGACGTCAAAGTGATTCACCGGGACGCCGGCGGCAACGAGACCACTTGGACGGAAGGCTCGCAGTACGCGCTGACCGGCGCCGGCGCTCAATCGGGCGGCACCGTCACGGTGTCGACCAGTCCGGCGGATTACACGCCGGCCGCCGGCGAGACGCTGACCATCAAACGGAATCTCGATCTAACTCAGGAAACCGACTACCCGGAGGGCGGACAGTTCCCGGCAAGCGCGCACGAGGATGCATTGGACCGGTCGGCGATGCGGGATCAGCAACTCAAGGAAGAAGTCGACCGGAAGATAGGTTTTTCCGAGACCTCGACCGCGTCGGCCACCCTGCCTGACCCGGAGGCCAACAAAATTCTGACGTGGAATGCGGCCGGAACGGACCTGCAGAATGCGGTGCCGGCCGATCTTTCGCTGGTCACGGTCGTCAGTTCGTTCGCGGAGACGCTTCTGGACGATGCGGATGCAGCGGCAGCCCGGTCGACATTGGGCGTCGCTATTGGTTCCGATGTTCAGGCCTATGACGCCGATACCCTAAAATCCGACACATCGGACACGCTCACCAAGGGGATGCTCGCGAACTCTCACAACCTGGGCAACCTCAACACCAACACCACTCTCTCCATCGCCAACGGCAATCTTCAACACGGGACGCTCGGAGGTTCCATAACCCTGACGGCTCCGAACGATTCGGACGAAGGTTGGATGGAGCTGGAACTGACCGTCGACGGGACCGGCGGCTACACGCTGACGCTGTCCGGTTTCAACACGGTCTCCGGCGAGTTCGACAACACGGCGGGCAAGGTCAACGTGCTGCGCATGGTCAAACACAACACCAACACCTATATCGATATCGTGCAGGCGGCTTAGATGGTTTTTCCTATCGGCCCGGTTCGCGCCCGCCAGCCCGACACCCTCATAGGCTTCCTGAAGGGCAGAAAACTGACCGGCAACCTCCGTCTCTGCCTGGATGCGGGGGACGCTGACTCCTATCCCGGCACCGGTCAAAAGTGGCTGGACACCTCCGGCAACGGCCACGACTTTTTCTTCGGAAACAGCGCAGCGGTCCAGGGTTTTGATCCGACGTTCAACGGCGTGGCGGGAGGAAAGTCGGCGTCGGAATACATGTCCACGGATGGTGGGGATTATTTCCAGTACGACTCCGCCAACGAATCCTGGATGAACAATCTGAGCTTGAACAATGCCAAATTTTCAGTCGGCTTAGTCTATTACCAGCCCGCCGCAGTAACTGTCCTGGGTTCACTCTTTGGCACTGGCGGAGCGAGTTCCTCTAACGCTGGAGGGGAACTGCATATTCTATCGGGAAACAGATTTCGCTGGTTTGGCAGGCGGTCGAACACCTCTCAATCTTTCAGTTTCCCGACAACCGGTACCTTTAGTCTCTCAGCATGGCATTTCGTGGGGCTGACCATCGACGAGGCGGCGGGTGCCGGCGGAGGGTTTTTCTATCTGGACGGTGATTACCTTCAAGTGGGCAGTTCGGATACGTTCAATGCTGCGTATTCGAGCCCTTCCGGGTCGGGATATAGACTTGCTTTGATGGGAGGCCCTGGTTCAACGGAACTACGCAGCGGCTCGCGATTAGCTATGGTTTTCTGCGTTGAAGGCGCTGTTCTGTCCAAGGCCGACTTCGACAACATCTACGCCGACATAAAGGCCGCGCGATCAGGGTTCAATTTGCCGTAGGAGAGACTGAATGTTCATCATACGTGACACGAATACCGGCAGGGTCAGCCCTGTTCTTGAAAATCTCCGCGTTTTCGATTGGCTGAATGGAGACCGGGGATTCAACGGCAGCTCCGGCTCCGCTCACGGAGACGAGAAGATTTACGAGATCGATATCGCGACAACCGGCACCGGCGGCCAGGCGAGCGACTCCGGGCCGGTCTACGATCCGAGCACCGACGATTTCACCATCACCAGAACGCTTACCGATCCGGCAATGACGGACGACCTGAAAGTCGATTTCAAGCGCCAGGTGAACGACCAGGCCGAGACCGCGCGGCTCCAATACATCACCCCCGGCGACGGCCAGGCGATGAGCTACCGGGAGAAACTGGATGAGGCGAAGGCCTGCCTGGGGACTTACGCGACGGAGCAGGCCTTTACGGCCGCAAACCCGCCCGCCGGGACCTATCCGCTACTGGAAAGCGAAGTGGGCATCAAGGGCGCAAACCCGTGGAAGGTAGCCGAACTGGTAAACGCGACCTTCCTCGCCTGGAAAACGGCCGAAGCCGCCATCAACACTCTTCGCCTGCAGGCCGCCAATGACCTTGACGCCGCTGCGACCGTCGGCGCCGCACGCACGATAGTCGATGCCATCAATTGGCCCCGGCCCGCTTCGTGATGCCCGCCGGCCTTGATCAGGGAGAACGGCCATGAGCGATATGGATGGGCGCAGGGAACATTGGGACGAGCACTGGCACCTCGACCGCCGGGTGCCGCTGGCGCTCATCGTTACGCTGGTCGTCTACGGCGCCGGATTCATCTGGTCCTACGCGACGCTCACCAACCGCATGGACGTCGTCGAGCGATGGATCGACGACAACAAGCTGATTCAAAACCGGTTGGAGCGCCTGGAAGTTCAGGCTGACTTCATTCGGCAAAGTCTGACCCGGATCGAGATGAAACTCGGCGAAACCCAATGATCGTCGATCACTACTCGTTGATCCGCGATGAGGATTGGCCGTGGGCGGACTTCACGCCGGTCGAGCTCGCTTGCAGGTGTTGCGGCGAAATATATTGGGATTCGCCGTCCGTCGATGCCATTCAATCGGCCAGGGACCGGCTGAACCGACCCATCGTCCTCAACTCGGCGCATCGATGCGGCATTCACAACGCCCGGATCGGCGGTGCGCCGGCCTCGCAGCACAAGAAACTCGCTTTCGATATTTCCGTCCTCGGACAGGATCGGAAGGACCTTCTGTCGGCGCTTCGAGGCGCCGGCTTCTCGACCTTCGGGTTTTACCAAACCTTCATTCATGCCGACCTCAGGCCTAGTCGCCGCTGGTTCGGGCAGGGAGCCGAAAAGCTATGGGATTTCTAGCCGAAATTTTCGGGATTGGCGCATCCGTCGCCTCGGGCGGATTGTTCGGCCTGCTGGGGTCGATCATTGGCGCCGGATCCAAGTATCTCCAGGAGAGACAGCGCCAGGCGTGGCAGCGGCAGAAATGGGCTTATGAAACGGAGCTGTTGAAACTGCAAATGGAGGCCAGGGCGCTGGAGACGGAACGGGAGCTGGCAATCGTCTCCCAGCAGGGCGCCTGGGACGGGCTGGCCCGTTCGACCGATGCGGAAATGACGGTCCGGGATGTCCACACCTGGGTGAACGATCTCAGGGCTCTGTTTCGGCCGGGCCTGACCCTGTGCCTCTGGATGATTGCATCGATGCTGTTTTTCGCCGTCGTCTCGGGCCGGCTTGCCGGCTGGATTTCGGCCGCCGAACTGACCGGGCTGATTCGCTATATGGTCTACACCGTATTCTTCTCCGCTTCGACGGCGACCGTCTGGTGGTTCGGCGACCGGGCATTGATGCCGCCGGGTTTCAAGAACCGTTAGAGCATGACGACCCGATTGTGAAACGAAGGAGGCGGTGCCTTGGTTGGCTTGCGCCGGTTCCTTGTCCTTGCGACGACACGAAATCCCCCTCACCCGGTGCCAAATGAAGATCGTCATGGCCGGGCCCGGACCCGGCCATCCACGTGTAGCGCCGTCCGCCAAGCGTGGATGCCCCGGACAAGCCGGGGCATGACGAGCTTCTTTGATTGAGCATCACGCGTCATGGCCGGGCCAGCCGGCAAAGTGGCCCGGCCATCCACGTGTAGCGCCGTCCGAAAGTCAGCTTCGGCCGACTGAAGGCCGGTCAAAGGTCTTGACCGGTGTTGCAAATCGAGCATTGCGATCATGATCCGATTTGCCCACTATTGTGAAACAGGTGGGTTTTCCATCGCATAATTTCGGGATGGGGATCGTCGCAGGCCGATTGGTACCGGCTGGAACCCGGAGTCACTCCTCTCCGGAGCGTTCCGGTTTGACCGGCTCCGGCATGTTGCGGTTTGGGTTGACGGGGAGCGAAGCGCAACATGCTTGATGCATTCTTACTGGGGCTAACCCAGGTATTCGAGTGGCCGTCGATCGGCTTCCTGTTTCTCGGCGTTTTCATCGGGATTTGGCTTGGCGCCATTCCGGGTCTCGGCGGCATCATCGGGCTGGTTCTCCTGTTGCCGTTCACCTTCGGCATGGATCCGGTGCCGGCCTTCGCTCTCCTGTTGGGGATGTTCGCCGTCACCACGACCAGTGACACCATCGCATCGGTGATGCTTGGAATTCCCGGCACCGCCGCCTCCCAGGCAACCATATTGGATGGTTACCCGCTGGCCCAAAAGGGGCATGCGTCGCGGGCATTCGGCGCCGCCTTTACCGTCTCCGCGTTCGGCGGGGTATTCGGCGCCTTGATCCTCGCCGTATCGCTGCCGCTCATCCTGCCCATCATCCTCGCGTTCGGGTCCCCGGAGCTCTTCATGCTGGGTGTTCTGGGCCTCGCCATGGTCGGTTCCCTCAGCGGCGGATCGATCATGAAGGGCCTCGCGGTTGCGGCGCTCGGGCTGCTGATGTCGACGATCGGGTATGCCGAGACGGTCGCCATTCCGCGTTACTATTTCGGCACCGACTACCTCATCGACAATTTGCCTCTCATCCCCGTGGTTCTGGGGCTCTTCGCGATTCCCGAACTCATGGAGCTGGCGACCCGCAATATCTCCATCTCCCGCGTTCCCAAGGAGCAGGCCGGCGGCGGCGGGATGATCGAGGGCATCAAGGACGCTTTTCGTCATTGGTGGCTCGCGACGCGGTGCGCGGCGATCGGGACCTATATCGGCATGCTGCCGGGCCTGGGCGCGGCAATCGTCGACTGGGTCGCGTACGGTCATGCGGTTCAGAGCGCAAAGGACAAATCGCAGTTCGGCCAGGGCGACATTCGCGGCGTGATCGCGCCGGAAGCGGCCAACAACGCGACCAAGGGGGGCTCATTGGTTCCGACCGTGGCGTTCGGCATCCCCGGGAGCCTGGGCGCGGCCATCCTGTTGGGAGCGCTGCTGATCCAGGGCCTGAAGCCCGGTCCGGATATGCTGACCTCCGAATTGCACCTGACCTTTGGAATGGTGTGGATGATCGTCGTGGCCAATCTCATGGCGACCGCGCTCCTGATGGTCTGGAGCCGCCAGATCGCCCGGGTTGCTTTCCTCCCGGGCCATCTGATCGTCCCGGGCGTGATCCTCTTCGTCTTCATGGGTGCGTGGCTTGGCGGCTCCTCGCTCGGTGACTGGGTGACCTGCATCATCATGGGGATCGTGGGCTACACCATGAAGAAGGGCGGGTGGCCGCGGCCGCCGCTCATCCTCGCCCTCATCCTCGGCTCCATAATGGAAAATGCCTTCCAGATCAGCATGCGCGCCTACGACGGCATCGGTTGGATGGGGCGGCCGATCGTTATCATCATTTTTGTACTGATCGTCCTCACCATCGTTTTTGCCGCGCGGGGCGTCATCAAGGCGAAACGTTCCGACGAGGAGGGAAGCGAGCCCGATGCCGGCGAAGGCCGGGCAAAGAACCCGATCATTTCCTGGCCTTTCTCGCTGGCGTTGCTGATCATCTTCGTGGGTGCGGGCTTTCACTCCCTGCAATGGCCGGATTCGGTTCAGGCATTTCCCATCACAATCGCCATACCGGGGGCGATATTCGCGGCCTTCACCTTCTGGTTCGATACTCGGGACCTTCGAGCGGCGACATCGATGAACGGAGGCCTTGGCGGGGCAATGGCCGTGGGCTCCGAGCAGGCGGTTCTGGCGAAGTCGGCGGCATTCTTCGGCTACCTCGTGCTGATGCTGCTGATAATGCTCGTGGTCGGCCAGAAACTGGCCATTCCGATATTCATCGCCGCCTACCTCATCCGTTGGGGAGGGTATTCCCGGCGCGTCGCCCTGTTGTATGCGGCCGGCGGCTGGGTGTTCCTGGTCGGCTTTTACGAGCGGATCATGCACCTGAGCTTCCATCATTCCTATCTGAAGATCTGGCTTCCGGAGATTCTGCCCGACACCTTCCCGTTCTGGCTGATCGTTTAGCGTGCGATGATTCTGTTGGGACGCGCATCCGGCGTTTTGGAAGCCGTTTGCGCAACCCCCTCACCTTGGTCAATTCCTTGTGGGAAATGACCGACCTCTCTCCCTGTCCAACTATTCCCTCCCCCCTACGAGGGGGAGGGCTAGGGAGGGGGGGATGCAAGCGGCGCGGCACAAGGTCCCCCCCACCCTCGACGCCCGGCTATTGCCGGCCGTCTCGACCTCCCCCTCCAGGGGGGAGGTGGACCATTCCGCCTGTTCCCTACTCGGAGCCGGGTGAGGGGAATTTCGTGTCGATGCAGCGCCATGGCGCCGGTCGAACTCCGCGTCTATAAGAAGGCGCGGAGTTCAACGGGATGATCCATGTTGCCGATAATTGACCGCGCCGGCGTTTGGGCGCTCCACAAATTGGATGCGGAGACCGCTCACGATCTCGCAATCGCGGCGCTGAAATGGGGCGTGGCGGGAAGCCGGCCGTTCGCCGACGACGAAATCCTCTCCTCCCGAATATGGGGACGGGTGTTCAGGAATCCCATCGGCCTGGCCGCCGGGTTCGACAAGAATTGCGCCGCCCTTCGGGGCCTCATGTCTCTCGGTTTCGGATTTATCGAGGTGGGCACGGTCACGCCCAGGCCGCAGCCCGGCAATCCGAAGCCCCGACTGTTCCGGCTGGATGAAGACCGGGCCATCATCAACCGCCTGGGCTTCAACAATGACGGTCTCCCGGCATTCGTTTCCAGGCTTTCGGCCCGGACCCGCGACGGCGGCGTTGTCATCGGCGCCAATGTGGGCGCGAACAAGGATTCGCCGGATCGCATCGAGGATTATGCGGACGGCGCGCGGGCGGTGGCGCCTCACGCGGACTATATCGTCGTCAATGTTTCCTCGCCGAATACCCCCGGCCTCAGGTCGCTGCAGACGCTGGACAATTTGACCCGGATTTTCGACCGTGTCCGGGAGGCCCGCCGCGAGGCGGGCGCGGAGGGCGTGCCTGTCGTCCTCAAGCTGGCGCCGGACCTCGATCAAGACGAGCTGCACGCCATCTGCGACTTCGCGGTGGACCGGTCGGTGGAAGGGATAATCGCCACCAATACGACCATCGAGCGGCCGGCAGGTCTGGTGAGCCGGCACCGCTCGGAGGCGGGCGGCCTTTCGGGCGCGCCTCTCTTCGAGCGTTCGACCGAAGTCCTGGCGGACATCTACCGCCGGACCGGCGGCGCCATACCCATCGTCGGCGTCGGCGGAATTGCATCCGCCCGGGACGCCTATCGAAAAATCAGGGCAGGGGCGTCGCTGGTGCAGATTTACTCCGCGCTGATCTTCCACGGGCCGGGCATCGTGTCCGAAATCTCGCGTGACCTCGCGCGGCTGCTTCGGGCAGACGGTTTCACCGGATTGGAACAGGCGGTCGGGATCGATACCGAATAGGGCGGCCAGCCAGCATTTCCCGCCAGGGTCATGGTCTGCGCGGCGTACACATGGATGGCCGGGCCCTGACGCGCTTCTTTGCTTCAGCATCACCCGTCATGCCCCGCCGGTAGCGCGGGGCATCCAGGAAACAGGAATCTCACCACAGAGACACAGAGGAGGAATGATTAACTCCTCACCGTCTCACCGCCTCTGTGGTTCAAGAATTGAAAATCTGGATACCCCGGACTTGCGCCGGGGTATGACGCACTCCATTTGGGGCATACTCCATTCGTCATGCCCGTGCTTGACACGGGCATCCACGCTTGGCGGTCGGGATCGATTCCTAGACCGAAACGAACTGCTCGGTCAGGATTCGTTCCTCCAGATTGTGCTCCGGATCGAACACCAGGGTCGGGGCCGGGCTGGTCGTCGCCCTGACTTCGACGGAAACCACATCGCGAATTTCGGTGAAATCCGCAACGGCGCTGGCCGGCCGGAGCTCGTGGTCGAGAATCTCGAAGGTAACGACCGCGTTCTGCGGCAGCAGCGCCCCCCGCCAATGCCGGGGCCGAAACGCGCTGATGGGCGTCAAGCCGAGCAGCCCCGCGCCGAGGGGGATGATCGGGCCGCGGGCGGAGAGATTGTAGGCGGTGCTGCCGGCCGGCGTGCAGACCAGGACGCCGTCGCAAATGAGTTCCTCCAGCCGCACCACGCCATCCAGCTTTATGCGGACCTTGGCGGCGAGCCGGGTTTCCCTCAGCAGCGACACTTCGTTGATGGCCAGCGCTTCGTGCTTCTCCCCGTCGGCGGTGGTCGCCGACATGTGAAGGGGCTGAAGCTCGATCGCTTCCGCCTTCCGCAGCCGCTCCAGCAGGCCCTCCTCCCGGTACTCGTTCATCAGGAATCCGACGGAGCCCAGGTTCATCCCGAATATGGGAACTTGCTTTTCCATGAAGCGATGAAGGGTCGAGAGCATGAAGCCGTCGCCGCCGATGGCGACGATCAGGTCGGCCTGCTCGGCATCGGCGGCCGGATATCGCTCGGAAAGGCGTTCCAGCGCCCGGGCCGCCTCGGCGTGGTCGTCCGCGACAATCGATAGTGAATTGAAGTCCATGGCGGGTGATCCGGTGCGCGGGCCGCCGCTACCCGCCCGTCACGCTCATGTGCCGGCCGACCGCGGGATCGGCGCCGGCCCGGTCGATGACGAAGTCATGGCCCTTCGGCTTGCGCCCGATGGCCTCATCGATGGCGTCCATCAGGCGGCCGTCCCCCTCGCTCATCCTGAGGGGCGTCCTCAGGTCGGCGGCATCCTCCTGGCCCAGGCACATGTAGAGCGTTCCCGTGCAGGTCAGCCGCACCCGGTTGCAGTTTTCACAGAAGTTGTGGGTCAGCGGGGTGATGAAGCCGAGCCGTTTCCCGGTTTCCCTGACCGTCACATATCTGGCCGGCCCGCCGGTCCGGTAATCGGTCTCTTCGAGGGTCCATCTCCGCGCGAGGTGCTCGCGGACGGCGCTCAGGGGCAGGTACCGGTCCGTGCGGTCCTCGTCGATTTCGCCGAGCGGCATGGTTTCGATGAAGGTGAGATCGAAGTCCTCGCGGCCCGCCCACGCCACGAGATCGCCCAACTCGTCGTCGTTGAAACCCTTCAGGGCGACGGCATTGATCTTGATCTCGAGGCCCGCCGATTTGGCGGCCTCCAGCCCGCGCATGACGTCGTCCAGCCGTCCCCAGCGGGTCACGTCGTTGAACTTG
>CAZUGT010000099.1:0-10110 GCA_964620095.1 uncultured Rhodospirillaceae bacterium
AGCACCGGCGGTTTCGGGGCCGCGTCTGGGGCAGGGGGATTCGGCAACGTGACTTGGAGAGAGGGTTTCGGCATCGCGACCGGGGCAGGGGCTTTCGGCATCGCGACCGGGGCAGGGGCTTTCGGCATCGCGACCCCGGCAGGGGTTTTCGGCATCGCGACCGGGGCAGGGGCTTTCGGCGCGGGTGCCGGCTTGGCCGCCATCGGCGCCGGCTGGGCTGCGGGAGCCGGTTTCGGCTTGGCGAGAGGAGTCGGCGGTCCTTTCGGCGCCTCAGGTGTTGCCGGCCGCGCCGCGGGCCGCGCCGGTGGCGTTCGGCGCGCCTGACGTCGAGACGGCGGCGTCAGCGAATCTTTCGGAAGCGGTTGTTCGACAACCGGCGCGCCGGTCGGCGGCCGCGGTGTCAGCAGTTTGGACCGCGGCATGGTCGGCGGCGGCGGCAATACGTTGCCGGTTGCGCTCTTATCAACCAAGACTTTGTCGTTGCCGCCCCCGGACGCGGGTTGTGCCGAGGCTTCACCAGGAATCACGGCCGAGCCCAAACCAACGGCACCGACAACCGCGAGCGCAACCATCCGGCCGATGGACCGGCGAAACGGGCGTGTGACGTCAATCATCCCTGAGATCCCCTACATCAATTCGTCTTTGTGCCTCGGCCCTGAGGCCGGGAGGCGATCGGCTGGCCAACATCCCAAGATACCCAAGAGGGCGAATCCATACAACCGTCGGGCCGTCAGAGGGCGCCGCGCCAATCCTGGTAAATCGAATTTGTGTCGAAATTATGGCTCGCCGCGGCGAACCAGATTTCCCAACGGGCCGTGCAGGGCGGGTGTTGCCGCCAGGATGCTTCCGGACGACAGCATCCCGGAGCCGCCATTCACCTCGGACACCAGGCCTCCGGCCTCCCTGACCAGAACAATGCCGGCCGCGATATCCCAGGCTTGCAGGCCGTTCTCCCAATATCCCTCGTATCGGCCCGCGGCGACATAGGCGAGGTCGAGCGCCGCGGAGCCAAAACGCCGGATGCCGGCCGAATGGTTCATGACCGCTTCCATCGCCGGCAGGAAATTGTCCTGTCCCTTGCGCCCTTTGAAGGGAATGCCGGTGGCAAACAGGGACTCGGCGAGGCTCTGGCGGGCGGAGACGCGGATGCGCCGGTCGTTGAGCATGGCGCCGGCGCCCTTCTCGGCCGAAAACATCAGCTCGTTGATGGGGTCGAAGACGACGCCGGCCGTCAGCTCGCCGTCTTCTTCAAGGGCAATGGAAATGGCGAAATGCGCGATCCCGTGCACGAAATTGGTCGTCCCGTCCACCGGGTCGACAATCCACCGCTTGGCGGCATCGGAACCCGTTTCCTCGCCGCTCTCTTCCATCAGAAATCCGAAGTCGGGCCGCGCCCGGCCCAGTTCCTCGCGCAGGATTCTCTCGGTGCGAATGTCGGCGGCGGTGACGAAGTCAGCGGGGCCCTTCCGCGAGACCTGAAGCTGATCAACCTCGCCGTAGTCGCGCTTGAGGCGGACGGCGGCCTTGCGCGCCGCGCCCATCATCACGTTCATGTTTGCCGAGTAGCTGGCCATCGCCGCGCCCTCCGGTGGTGCGGCTAGTCCTTCGCCCGCTCCACGTAGCTCAGATCGGCCGTACTGATTACGATCCGGGTGCCCATTTCGATGTGAGGCGGAACCATAACCCGGACACCGTTTTCCAGCATCGCGGGCTTGTAGGAGGCGGCGGCGGTTTGGCCCTTGATGACGGCGTCGGCCTCGGTGACCTCGAGGGTCACTGTCTCGGGCAGCTGAACGCTGATCGGCTCGTTCTCGAAGCTCTCCACCTGGACATTCATTCCGTCCTGGAGAAATGCCAGCTGGTCCTCGCCGATGAGGTCCTTGTTGAGCGAGACCTGATCATAGGTCTCGGTATCCATGAAGGTGAACATATCCCCGTCGCCGTAGAGGAACTGAAACTCCTTCTGATCCAGCCGGACCCGCTCGACGTTTTCCGATGACCGGAACCGCTCATTGAGCTTGGTGCCGTCACGGATGTCCTTCAGCTCAACCTGCAGATACGCGCCCCCCTTGCCGGGCTGGGTGTGCTGGATTTTTACCGCCCGCCACAGGCGGCCCTGATGTTCGATGACCATCCCCGGGCGGACGGCGTTACCGTTGATTCTCATGGCCTTGGCTCTGATCTCACGTCTTGGGATTATGACCGCCGGGTCGCCTCCGGCGAGTGGCGCGGAACCTATCACCGGGGGGCCGGGCAGGCAACGGCGGGCTAGATCGGCTCTAGGCGCCGGCGATTTCGGCGATCACGCGGTTGAACGCCTCGACCCCTGCGCCGGGGCCATCCGGGTGAGTCCAGACCGCCGAAACGACAGCGAGAAAATCGGCGCCGGCGCGGATCAGCGGCGGGCTGTTCTCCGGGGTAATGCCGCCAATGGCGACACAGGGTACGGTCGTGGTCTCGGACCAGCCGGTAAGCAGTTCCGGCTCCGCCGCGGTTTTGGCATCCTTGGTGGCGGTCGGAAAGAACGCGCCGAATGCGACATAATCGGCGCCTGCGTCGGCGGCGATCATCGCCAGATGTTTCGAGTGGTGACAGGTTACGCCGACGATGGCGTCGGTTCCCAGCAGACCGCGCGCCGCCTCATAGCTTGCATCGTCCTGGCCGACATGGACCCCGTCGCATCCCGTCTCGGCGGCAAGGTCCGGCCGGTCATTCATGATGAACGCCACATCCCGCGATTGAGCGATCGGCGCCAGTGCCTCCGCGGCTCGGCGCACGTCGTCGTCGCCCGCGTCCTTCAGGCGGAGCTGAACGCACGCCACATCGCCGGCGTCGAGGGCCGCCTCGAGGTCATCGGCGAAGCGGGAAAGCTCGAATTTCGGCGGCGTTATCAGATAAAGCCGGCAGGTATCTGATATAGTCTCCTGGTTCATAGGGGGACAGATACCCCCCGCATGGCGGCCGCGCAATCGCTGGATTGCTTGCACTTGCCTCTCCGCGCGCTACATGTGGAACCAGTGGAGGAGAGTCTGATGATCGACATAGAGCAGGTAGACCATATCGGAATCCGGGTGAAGGATCTCGACCGGGCACTGGACTTTTACAGGATCTTCGGTTTCGAGGAGACCGCGCGGGCGGGCAATGACCCGGTGGTCGTGGTCAAGAACGCGCAACAGGTGGAACTCAACCTCATCTACAATTCCACCACCGAGAACGACGGCAAGAATATTCTGATGGACGTGGGCGAAAAGTATTCGGGCTTCACCCATGTGGCGCTCACGATTTCATCGGTGCTCGACACTTTGAAGAGCCTGGAAGAGAACGGGGTCCGGATTACCCAGGGGCCGGTGTCGTTCGGCCGCGACGGCCACGTTTCCATTTTCGTCCGCGATCCCGACCGCAACGTGCTCGAACTCCGGGGCCGGGCCGAGAACTATGACGAAATCCCCGGCCTGACCATCTACGAGAACGAGAACTAGCCCCCCCTCAGCCAGTCGCGGAGCGCCGCGTCGGTTGACGCGGAGAATTCCAGTGCCGCGTCGTCGCTCTCGTCCAGGCGGGCGCCCGATTTCGCCGCCATGTCCCGGATCCGGTCGAGAACGTCCTCCGGCGCATCCAGCCGGAGCCCGGTGATCCCCTCGGCCAGCGCGGCCATGGCATGGCCCGCCGCGCCGCCGCAATCCAAAATCCCTTCGAAGTTTGCCGCGGGCCGGGCCTCGGCGGCCGCCGCCCAGAGCTCGCGGAAGTAGGCCGCCCCGTGGGTCGCCGAGGCATCGGGCGGGCTCATCAGGATCACCGGGACGCCAAGCTCGGCGGCGGCGGCCAAAACGGCCTCGGCCTCGGCCAGGTCGCGGGCGACGACGCGCGGCGCCCGGCTCATCGGTTCAACGCCCTGCGAAGCCGCAATTGGGTCTCGCCGGGAAGCTTGCGGCTTGCTTCCTTGAACGACAGGGCGGAGAGGCCCGGGCCCAGTTCGAGAATCAGTCTTTCCGCCCGCGCCGGGTCCCGGTCGGAGATTTCCCGGATCACCCAGCCGACCGCCTTGCGGATGAAGAACTCCGTCTCGTCAAGGAGCGCCCGGCAGCTATCGGCCAACTGGGCTTCGCGGAAACCCGCCGCGCGGATCGAGGGGATATGCGCCAAGAGCGATGCGCGCCGCCGCCACATCCACGGATCACGGGTCCAGGCGGCGATCGCCGGCCAGCTCTCGGCGTCGTCGAGCGCCACCCGGCCGATGACGAAGATGGAGAGCGCGTCCACCGTGTCCCAGTTGGAAAGCTCGCCGAGCCAGCCGTGGAACACATCCGTCAAATGGGTATGGCTGAAACCGCCGGCAAACTGCTGGGCGATGAAGATGGCAAGCAGCCGGTCATCGTGACACGGCGACGACCGAAGCGCCGCCAGGCCGCCGATGAGCAATCCGGCGTCCGCTTCGGGAACCCTGCGCTTGACCGATTTTGCGGCGCGGCGGACATCCGGCACGCCGCAGCCCAGGACTTCGAGCCGGGATTTCAGGTACCGCTTTCGCCCCTCGGCCTTGACGGGATCGCCCCGCCGCCGCAGGTCCGCTTGCGCGGCCTCGATCGCCTCGAGGAGCTGGCCGTCCATGGCCTCAGATCTTGCGGCCGATCTCCGTCGCCGTATCGACCATGCGGTTGGAGAAGCCCCATTCGTTGTCATACCAGGAGAGCACCCGGACGAACTCGCCCTCGATGACCTGGGTTTCCGGGAGGTCGAACACCGAACTCGCCGGGTTGTGGTTGAAGTCGGCGGAGACCAGCGGCGCCTCGTTGGTGGTGAGGATGCCTTCCAGCGGCCCGGACGAGGCGGCCGCCCGGACGGCGTCGTTGACTTCGTCCACCGAGGTGGACTTGGAGGGCACGAACTTGAAGTCGATCACCGACACGTTGGCGGTCGGCACCCGGATCGAGGTGCCGTCGAGCTTGCCGTTCAGCTCCGGCAGCACGAGGCCGACGGCGCGGGCCGCCCCTGTCGAGGTCGGGATCAGCGAGGACGCCGCGGCGCGGGCCCGCCGGAGATCCCTGTGCAGCGTATCGACGGTCCGCTGATCGCCGGTATAGGAGTGGATGGTGGTCATGAAGCCGCGCTCGATGCCGATGGCGTCGTTCAGCACCTTGGCGACCGGCGCCAGGCAGTTGGTGGTGCAGGACGCGTTGGAGACCACCTGATGGTCGGGGGTGAGCTGCTCGTGGTTGACGCCGAAGACCACGGTGAGGTCGGCGCCGGATGCCGGGGCCGAGACCAGCACCCGCTTGGCGCCCGCTTCCAGGTGCTGGGCGGCGGCGTCGCGGCCGGCGAATATGCCGGTGCACTCGAGGGCGATGTCGACGCCCAGGTCGCCCCAGGGCAGCGCCTTGGGATCCCGCTCCGCGGTCACCTTGATCGGGCCGGTACCGGCGTCGATGGTGTCCCCGTCGACCGAGACGTCGCCGGGCAGGGTGCCGTGGACCGTATCGTATTTGAGCAGATGGGCGTTGGACTCCGGATCGCCCAAATCGTTGATGCAGACCACCTCCACGTCGTTGCGCTGGGATTCGATCAAGGAGCGGAAGACCAGCCGGCCGATGCGGCCGAACCCGTTAATCGCGACACGTAACGCCATCAATACCTCCGTTTGGCGGGATGGATTCGGGGGTGGTTCGCGGGCGCAAGATCGTTGGTTCGGGAGCCGCCGTCAACCGGCAATTTGAGGGTTTTGTGTGGATAACTTCGCAAATTGATTCGGTTGACGGCGAAGCGGCCCGGCGCGTAATCTCCACCCGGTTTTTCAACCCTTCACGGAAGGTGACCCCCGTCCTTGGCCGACGATTCCTCCCCATCCTCCACCGGCGCCGAAGCCGCCCGGAACCGTATCGAACGCGCGCTCGACCGGCTGGAAGCGGCCCTCGACGACAAGCTCGCCGAAGGCGCGAAACCGGCCGAGGCCGACCCCGAAATTGCCGAGAAGCTGGCTGCCGCGCACCGGGAGATCGCCGGGCTCAAGGACCGCAACCGTCAGGTCTCGGACAAGCTCGACAAGGCCATCGGCCGCATGAAATCCGTGTTGGGCGAATAGGAGCCGGCGTTCGTCATGGCCCAGGTCACCGTCATCATCAACAACCGCCGCTACGACATCGCCTGCGACGACGGCCAGGAGGCGCACCTGACGCGCCTCGCCCAATCTCTCGACAAGCGGGTGGAGGAGCTGACCGCGTCGATCGGCCAGATCGGCGATTCGCTCCTGCTGGTGATGGCGAGCCTGCTGGTCGCCGATGAACTCTCCGAGGCTCATGCGGAGCTGGAAGCGCTCCGCGGCGACGGCAGGGAGCCCGCGGCCGCGGCGGCGGCGGTCCCCGAACTCGAGCGCCTCGCCGACCGGATCGAGGCGATCGCCGAGAAGCTGGAACAAAGCTGACTTTCGGCCTATTTTAGGCGCGGACGTGGCGCTGCAGGACGCGTTAGCAGACACGGATCCCCGGGGCCAATATACGACTATCGGGAGCTGTCCCTGGCGGACTCTTGGGTCCGGCACACGGCGCCCACCTGGACCTTTGGGCCTAGGTGGATTCATTTCTCGACGGTCTTTGCGGCGTCCCGTCCAACCGAACAAGCCGGGTCTGACATGACAGCGACCCCGTCCGAAAAAATGCGCCTCCGCGAGCAGTACCGCGCCGCCCGCCGCGCCATTTCCGCCGATGACGCGGCGAGCGCGGCGCTGGCCGTCCGCGATCACTTCCTCGGCGGCATCGAGATGAAGGCCAAGTGCGCCGTCGCCGGCACCCTGCCGCTGCCAGGCGAGATCGATCCCATCCCGTTGATGCAGGTCCTCCACGAAAACGGCCACCCGCTGTGTCTTCCCGCCATGCCGAAACAGACGGGAGGCCCCGGCAAGCCGTTGGCCTTCCGCGCCTATGCGCCGGGCGACCCCCTCGCCGTCGCCGCCTTCGGCGTTCGGGAGCCGGGGCCCGAGATGGAAATCCTCACCCCGGCGATCGTGCTCACCCCGCTGATCGCCGTCGATCATGCCGGCAACCGGCTGGGGCAGGGGGGCGGGTTTTACGACCGCACCATGAGCGTATTCCGCGCCGCCCTGCATCCGCCCCGTTTCATCGGCCTCGCCTATGCCGCCCAGGTTGTTGACAGCCTGCCCCACGACCGATTTGATCAGCCCCTCGACGGGGTGGTGACCGAGGATGGCGTCACCCTTTTTTCGTAGACCCGAATCGGACCAGTCCCCCTTGGACCGGATAGGAGGCCGGTGATGCGCATCCTCTATTGCGGCGACGTGGTTGGCCGCGCGGGCCGCGATGCGCTGGCCCGGGAACTTCCCGGCCTGATCGGGGACCGCGGGGTCGACCTGGTGATCGTCAACGGCGAGAACGCCGCCCACGGCTTCGGCCTCACCGAGAAGATCTGCCGCGACTTCTACGACCTCGGCGCCGACGTCATCACCACCGGCAACCACGCCTGGGACCAGCGGGAGATGCTGTCCTATATCGACGGCGATCCCAAGGTCCTCCGCCCGCTGAACTACCCGCCCGGCACGCCCGGGCGCGGCGCCGGCATCTTCGACGCCCGGAGCGGCGCGAGCGTGCTGGTCGCCCAGGTGATGGGCCGGCTGTTCATGGACCCCCTCGACGATCCGTTCCAAGCCGTCGACGCGGCCCTGGCGGGCTGCGTGCTCGGCGAGACCGTGGACGCCATCGTCGTCGACATCCATGCCGACGCGACATCCGAGAAGGCGGCCATGGGCGTCCATCTCGACGGCCGGGTGAGCCTGGTCGCCGGCACCCATTCCCACGTGCCGACGGCGGATGCGCGGCTGCTGCCCGGCGGCACGGCCTACCAGACCGATCTCGGCATGTGCGGCGACTACGATTCGGTCATCGGCATGAAGAAGGAGGCCGCCACCGCCCGCTTCGTCACCAAGCTCCCCACCGAGCGCCTGGAGCCGGCGGAAGGGGAGGGGACGGTCTGCGGCGTCCTGCTCGAGACCGGCCCCGGCGGACTGGCCGCTTCCCTCGACCCGGTGCGCCTCGGCCCGCATATTCCCAACACCTAGAGCCGCATTTCTTACCGGGTCATGGTCTGCGCGGCGGGAGGCTGATTGGGCATCACGTGACACCCCCAAAATGTACCCCGATTGACAAAGGGCCCATACAAGATTTAGTCTGAAAAGGATGAACCCGAGGAAGCGCCAAACTTCCTCGGGTTCTGTAACCGCGAAAAGCTTAGACGGCGACGCGGCGAGGATTGAATCCTAATTCTCACTCAGTCTCCCGTCAAGATGATCGCTGACAATGGATTGGGAAGCGGGGCGCGCTCGGATGCCTGAGAAGAAAACTGCATACTACGGTTTTACTGGCATAATCGAACCAGGATCGGCAACGAGAATAACTTCCGCCTTAAACGTCTCAGTAAATGATGGCTGTGATGAGATATATCTCTGCTTCAGCTCTTTTGGTGGCCACGTTGCAGACGGGGTTTTCTTGTACAACCATATCAGGTCGCTTCCTGTCCCGGTAACCATCCACAACACCGGGACAGTCGCGTCAATTGCAGCAGCAGTCTACGTAGCAGCCGAACGACGGTTTTGCTCAGAGCATGGAATATTCATGATTCATCCTACCGAGATGCCAGCACAAGACTACATGCGTGCCGAAAGACTTCAATCGCATTTAAGCGCGGCGTTGGCGGACGATGAGCGCACGGAAAACATCTTGCGCCAGAGGGCGAGCATCCCCGACGCCATCTTGGCTGAGAGACGTTTCAATGATGTTTACATCACTCCGCAGGATGCGGTCGAATTCGGTCTCGCGCACAAGATCAGCGAATTTTCGCTCCCACGGGGGAACGAAATATTTCAAATCTAGGTTGTTTCGCTGCATAGCATTACCTTCGATCTCTCCTTTCTGCGTTTTTTGTTGTTTTTGGGTTCTCGCAACTCCGGGTACGCCGGTTCGATTCCGGTCCGGGTCTCCAGCGAATCAATTCTTGTTGGGTTGGCCGATTTTCGTTTCCCGATCAGCGGGCGGGAGAGGCAGTTTCTCATTCGCGTCGGTTGGGTTGCGGGTCTCGCTGAACGCCTGACGCATGGCTTTCGCGAGCAAGTCCATGTTGTCGTTTCCTCGGTTTTTTGGTGTCATCCAGTCCTCCGTAAACACCCATAATGTCCCATTGTATCCCACAATAGTCCAAAGAATGTCAAATCAGACCAGAAGCCTTGACCTTCGCAAGCGCGTTCCCGATGGCGATATAACCAGCGTCAAAAGGCAAGATTAAATATATAATACCCTAAAAAAAGCCGCCGGAAACGGCGGCTGCGGTTCAGATGTATGGACCGGCGCGCACGGCTCCCGATCATGAGAAAAAACCATACCATATCCGTCGCACATGTCGCAAGCTTTTTTTGAATTTTTTTCTTGGATTCGAAGAATTTTCAAAAAATCGGGGATTGAGGCACGGGAAACGGCCTCAAAATATGGCTAGAAATGGCTAAAAATATGAACTTTTCTCCCTTGTGACAAAAATGCTTCATACTTTGAAAATACTTATAACACCAGGGTAACCAAACCCCACGCGACGGCGTGGAGTTCCGAGTTCAGGCCGCCCTTGGTGCCGCCGCTTCAGTCGATGTATCGGAAGACCGCGTCGCCCAGCACCTTGCGGTGCTTCTCGACCAGCGGGGCGACGGCGTCCGCGAACCGCTTGCGCTCATCCCGTGTGAGTTGGTGGACGTCGTTCTCGTCCGGGCTCAGATTCGCCAGCACCTCTTCGTCCTCGGACCGGGCGAATTCCCGCTGGGCCTCGGTGGCTTTCGGGACCGCGGCGTCCAGAGCGTCGCGGACATCCGCGTCCAGCGCCTCGTATTGTTCGTTGTTGATCAGCACAAGGCAGACGCCGAAGAAGTGGCCGGTCAGCGTGATGTATCTGTGGTGGCGGTAGGTGCCGAAGCGGTAGGTGTTGGTAAGCGGGTTTTCCTGCGCGTCGATGCGGCCCGAGCTCGCGGCCTCCACCAGATCGGCGACGTCGACGAAGGCCGGCTCCATGCCGAGAAGCCGGAAGGTCTCCTGGTGAAGCTCGGAGTTCATGGTCCGCACCCTGAGGCCG
>CAZUGT010000100.1:0-15768 GCA_964620095.1 uncultured Rhodospirillaceae bacterium
CGCTGACCCATTTCTTCGGAGGGGACGTGCATCGTGGTGAGCGGGGGGTGGAAATGCGCGGACAGCGGCAAATCGTCAAATCCGGTAATCGAAATGTCATCGGGTACAATCCGGCCGCTGGCCTGGCATTCCAGAATTGCGCCGTAGGCCAGGACGTCGTTGCCGCAGATCACCGCGCTCGGCGGCTCGTTCTGGGCGAGCAGCCGTTTCATCGCCTGGCGGCTGACCCCGATTTCGTAGGGGCATTCGATCACCATACCGTCCGGAACGCTCAGGCCGCGGTCCGACAGGGTCTTCCGAATGCCCCGCAGACGATCGGCGGCCCGGTCGTTGCCTTCGGTCACGCCGGCGATGATCCCAAACCGACGATGCCCGGTGTCGAGCAAGTAGGTGGTCAAACGGACCATTGCGCCGAAGTTGTCAAACCCGATACAGGGCTCTTTCGAATCGCGCCTGAACGACCAGGTGTTGATGTACGGCAATCTTTTTTGTCTCAACCGCTTGTAGAGCTGATCGTGATGGTCATATCCGACGAGCATGATGCCGTCCACGCCACGGGTCAGCAGCGCCTCGGCCTCGGTCCGCTCCTCGTCGTGCGAATAATTCGAGCTGGCCACCAGCAGGGTATAGCCGGCGTCCTTCAGTCTTTCCTGGAAGGATTGAATGCCACTGGCGAAGATCGCGCTGTCCAATGTCGGTACAATTGCCCCCATGGTCCGCGACCGCTGGGAAGCCAGCGCGCGCGCGGCTCCATGGGGGATGTAGTTCAGTTCGGTGATCGCCGCTTCGATTCGCTGCCGGCGTTCCTCCCGGACCTGATCCGGCTTCGCCAGATAACGGGAGACGGTCGCCGTCGACACGCCGGCCGCCGCCGCCACATTCTGCAATGTCGGCGCCCCGTCGGTCTCTTTTTGTAAACGCTTACGCATAATTCAAACCATGGCTAACCATTGGTCTCATCCCTTGCCGACGATCCAAAGTAGAAAAAATAGCGGAAACTCACAACAGAACCGGCCGCTGGCTTAGCAACCTCGATTATTCAGTCGAAAATTCCCTTGACACCTATATTAAACAGGTTCATAATACATTGCCAGAATGTAAGCGCTTACATTTTGCCGTGATCAGATCGGTCGCCAAAAACAACGTCAGTGATCCAACTGGGCAGGGAGGCATGAAATGTCCGACACGCAATTCAACGACTCGGCCAAAAAGCCGAAGCCGGGAAACTATCTGCTTTATTCGTCGATAGCGGTATTCGCTGTTTTGGCCGTGAACATCGTGGTCGGGAAAATCGCCATCCTGAACGGGGCGACCGAGACGGTCGGCCTTGGCGATGTCGGAGAGTTCATCGCTCTCTTCATAGCAATGGTTCTGTTCATCGCCGCCTGCCTGGCGCGCGAACGTCATTCGGAAAACCAATCACATCCATCCAGCTAGAAACATGGAGGCTAGCATGACTACGAAAAAACATCATACGGACGAGCCCGTCTCGATGGAGCGCCGCCGCTTTCTCGAGTTGTCGGCCAAATACGGTTTCACCGCGGCGGTTGTCGCAGGGGCGTCCGGAGCGCTCTTGAGTTCGGAAGCCGCCGCGCAAACCGCGAAGGAGGAGCGTGACCGGCGAAAGGCCGCCAAGCACGCCATGACGGTTGCGACCGCGTACGTCCTGGGTGCTTCGCGGAGCTACCCGATCATGCAATTGGACTTCAAGGAGAACATCCAGAACGCCACGAACGGCAAGGTTTACGTCAAGCTCGCCCCGGCCGGTCAACTGGGCGCGGGCGGCGCACTGGCGCAGAAGGTTCAGAACGGAACCATTCAGGCCGCCCAGCATTCGCTGTCCAACTTCGCGCCCTTTGCGCCGGTGGTCGACCTCATCAACCTGCCCTATTTCTGCGGCGCCAATCAGAAATTCGTCAATCTCGTGAACTCGGATGCATGGCGCGCCGCCGTCGATCCGAAAGTCGAAGCCAAGGGCTTCAAACCGCTCTGGTATGTGGTCATCGACCCGCGGGTCGTCGCCATGCGGAAGGGCGGCAAGGGCCCGATCAAGACCCCCGCCGACCTGTCCGGCGTCAAATTCCGGGTGCCGGGCTCCAAGATGCTCCAGCAGTACTATCGGATGATCGGGGCCAACCCGACGCCGGTGGCATGGGGCGAAACGCCTTCCGCGATCAAGCAAGGCGTCGCCGACGCTCTCGACCCCGCGGTGGGCGCTCTGCACGTCTTCGGATTCAAGGATATCCTGTCATGGGTGACGTTCTCCCAAGCGGTGCCCGATAGCCAGGTGTATTCCTGCAATCTCGAATGGTTCAAGGGTCTGCCGTCCGACGTTCAGGCCGGTATCGAGTTCGCCTCTGAAATCTCCGCCCAGCAGAATCTTGCCAAGGTTCCGGCGGCGCGCAACTACGCGATGGCGGAAATGCGCAAAGCCGGCGTTCAGTTCTACTCGCCGAGCAAGGGCGAGCTCGCTGAATGGGCCAAGGCCGGCGGATATCAGCGCGGCGAATGGGACGGCTTCAAGAAGGATCTGGCCGGCTCCATGGGCGCGTTCGGCAAACTCGAGCAAGCGGCCAACACGACCGGCCGTCTGTACGTGCACGACGCCTAGGCCCGATGAAATTCCGAGACCGTGGGGATGGAATCCCGTCCCCACGGACTTCTTCGGAATAGAACCAGGCGTCACGTCATAACCGTGGCGCCGGCATCTGAACTGCGTCTCGCGGGGAGGAAGACATGGACGAAGCCAAACCATTCTGGAAGCAGTTGGACGAAAACGCCGAACGGTGGATGTTGCTCGGCTTCTACGCGATGATCGTCGCAACGATCGTACTTGAGGTCGTCCGGCGGTTCGTTCTCTCCTACTCTTCGATTTGGGGGGAAGAAATCGCCCGCTACGCCTTCATCTATCTGGCTTGGGTGGGGGCATCCGCGGCTGTTCGGGATCGAGCCCATATCCGCATCGACGTGCTCCTCAACTACCTGTCCACCCGCGGCAAGGCCCTGGTCTATCTGTTCGGCGATCTCTGCATGCTGGCCTTGGCGATACTCGCCTTGTATACGGCCCTCGAGTCCATGCAGGTGTCGCTGAAATTCGGATCGGTCACGCACGGTCTTCGGATAAGCCTCGCATGGTTTCTGGCCGCGGTGCCGCTTGGATTCACCCTTATGACGTACCGATTGGTGCAGTCGATATGGCGCGACGCCGGCGATTTACGCCGCGGTCAACCCGTCTTCGAAGGCACCAAGATGTTCGATTAGGGGACCGGTCATGCTTTTCCAACATCTGCAACAGCAAACCGTGGAGTTAGGCTTCGAATTCTACGGCCCGTTGATTTTCATGGTGATCCTGATCCTGCTCGCGGTGCCGGTATGGGCCGCCCTCGGGATCGGATCCGTCGTGATGCTTCTGGCGACCGGCGCGCTGCCCGTTTCGTTGCTGGGCGAGTCTCTGTTCGACGGCATCGATCACTTCGCCCTCATTGCCGTGCCGCTGTTCATTCTTACCGGTGACGTTCTCGTCCGAACCGGCCTCTCAAATAAACTGCTCGATGTGGCCGACGCCACGACCGGCGGCTTCAGGGCCGGGTTGGGCACGTCTACCGTTCTCGGCTGCGGATTTTTTGCCTGCATTTCCGGATCCGATGCGGCGGGTGCCGCCGCCGTCGGCCGGATGACCATCCACAAGCTGGTGGAGAAAGGCTATCCGCGGCCCTACGCGTGCGCCCTGGTCGCATCCGGCGCCTGCACCGGCATTTTGATCCCGCCGTCCATCGCCTACATCATTATCGGCCTCATCCTCGGGATTTCGGCCTCGACTCTGTTCCTGGCGGCGGCAATTCCCGGCGTCATGATCATGTTGTCGATCATGATCACCAATATCGTGATGAACCGCATTCACGGCTTCGAAGGCGAAAAGGCGGGCTTCTCGTTCACGCGCTGGCGGCGCACGGTCTGGGACGGCAAATATGCCTTGCTGGTTCCGATTATCATCCTGGGCGGCATCTATTCGGGCATCTTCACCCCTACGGAAGCGGCGGCCGTCGCGGTCACGACCACCATCGTAATCGGAATGCTCCAGGGCACGCTCAAGCTCGAAGACTTCCCCAAGATGCTGGTGAGTTCCGCCAAGGTAAACGGCGTCATCCTGCCGATCATCGCCATGTCGCTGCCCCTGGCGCAAACCCTGGCCGCTCTCCAGGTCCCGCAAGGCGTGGTGTTCGCCGTCACCTCGCTAACGGAGAATCCGACCCTCATCATATTGCTGATGATCGCCATTCTGATCGCGGCCGGGTGCGTGATGGAGACGACACCGAATATCGTGATCCTGGCGCCCATTCTGCTGCCGCTGGCGCAGAACATCGGCATGAACGAAATTCAGTTCTGCATCATGATGGTGACGTCGCTCGGCGTCGGGTTCATTACGCCGCCTCTTGGGCTCAATCTGTTCGTCATATCGGGCATAACAGGCGAAGCGGTGCTTCGGATCGCGTCCCGGGTCGGCCCCTATGTCATCGGCATGCTGGTGGTCGTGCTGATCGTCGCCTATATTCCGATCATCTCGACGATTTTCCTTCCCAGCTAAGCGCCACGAACCGGGGAACCCTTCCATGGCCATCGAATATCTGAAACGAGCCGAAAAAACCGCGGCAACGGGAGAAGACGACGTCCGTGACCTGGTCGCCGGTATGCTCAAGGAAATCGAGGAGGGCGGTGAAGAAAAGAGCATCGAATTCACCCGCAAGTTCGACAGGTGGGAGGGCGGCATCGTCGTTTCTCCGGAGGATATCGAGGCCGCCGCCGGCAAAGTCCCCGACCAGCTGAAGAGCGATATCCAGTTCGCCCATGCGCGGGTGCGGGATTTCGCGAAGGCGCAGCTCGACAGCATGAACGAGTTCGAAGTCGAGCTTTCCGACGGCCTGTATGCCGGACAGCGCCTCATCCCGATGAAGGCCGCGGGATGCTATGTCCCGGGCGGCCGGTATGCGCATATCGCGTCCGCCATCATGTCCGTCACGACGGCCAAAGTTGCCGGTGTGGATCATGTCATCGCCTGTTCGCCGCCCGGACGCGAGGAAGGCATCCACCCCGCCATTCTCTATACGCTGGGGCTCTGCGGCGCGGACACGGTGCTGAACCTGGGCGGGGTGCAGGGCATCGCGGCCATGGCATTCGGCCAGTTCACCGGAAATCCCGCGGACATTCTCGTCGGACCGGGAAATCAGTACGTTGCCGAGGCCAAGCGTCAGCTCTACGGGCGTGTCGGCATCGACATGTTCGCGGGACCATCCGAAATCATGGTGATCGCCGACAAGGAGGCGGACCCCGAACTCGTCGCCGTCGATCTGTTGGGTCAGGCCGAGCATGGCCCGAACTCCCCTGCATGGCTCATTACGGATTCCCGGGATCTGGCGGATGCCGTCATCGCCCGCATGCCCGAACTGATCGCGGATCTGCCGGAACTCAACAGAAAGTCGGCGGACCTCGCCTGGCAGGATTACGGCGAAGTCGTGCTCGTCGATACCCGGGAAGAAGCCGTCCGGATCAGTGATGATTACGCATCCGAACATCTCGAGGTGCATGCGGCGGACCTCGACTGGTGGCTACGGAATTTGCGGAACTACGGATCATTGTTCCTGGGCGAGGAAACAAACGTCGCGTTCGGCGACAAGACCTCGGGCCCGAATCATATCCTGCCGACGAAAGGCGCCGCCAAATATACCGGCGGGCTCAGCGTTGGTAAGTTCATCAAGGTCGTGACCTATCAGCGCTCGTCGCGGGAAGCGAACCGTGACGTTGCCCAGGTCACCGCGCGCATATCCCGGCTGGAAGGGATGGAAGCCCATGCGCGCACGGGCGATGCGAGGCTTGCGAAGTACTTTCCCGGCGAGGAGTTCAACCTGCACCTGTAGCCGGTACTTTCCGCCTGTGATGGACGGCACGGCCGATCATGAGGGGCGGAGGCCGAACGAGGCAAGCCGGAGGGATGCGTGAGATTGGTGATGAGAGAGCTTTTTGATTTGACCGGCAATACCGCTCTCTGCACGGGTGCGACTTCGGGTATCGGGAGACGCATGGCCGTCGCCCTGTCCCGGGCCGGCGCGGACGTCGTTCTGGTGGGCCGCCGAAACGACGAGCTGGAACACACGGCGGAAACGGTTCGCGAACATGGTGCGGGCCAGCCGGCGATCGTCGTCGCCGACCTGCTTGAACGGGAGCGGCTGCCGGAAATCGTCGCCGAAGCCCGATCGAAGTTCGGAGCGCCGACGATTCTGACCAACGCGGCCGGCATCAACCTTCGCCAGCCGGTGGACGAGGTCTCCTTCCGGACCTGGGACGATACGCTCAACCTCAATCTCGGGGTCCCGTTCTTTCTGGCCCGGGAGTGTGTGCCCGGCATGCTGGAGAAAGGCCGCGGCAAGATCATAAACGTCGCCTCCCTGCAGTCCTTCCGGGCGTTCGCCAACTCCATCCCCTACGGCGCATCGAAAGGCGGCGTGGTTCAGCTGACCCGGGCGATGGCCGAAGCGTGGTCGAGCCGGGGTATTCTGACCAATGCCATCGCGCCGGGATTTTTCCGCTCGGGGCTGACGGCGCCGGTCTGGGACGACCCGGAAATCCTCGAGCACAACGCCAAAATGACGGCCATCGGGCGCAACGGGCTGGAGGAGGATATCGACGGTGTGACGGTGTTTCTGGCGGCGCCGGCGTCCGACTACGTCACCGGTCAGGTCATAGGCCTGGATGGCGGATATTCGGCGAAGTAGAGGGAACATCATGAAAGCGCTTGTCTACACCCAACCGTCCGAGGTGATTTACCGCGAAGAGAGCGAACCGGCACCCGGTGCCGGTGACGCAATGGTGCGGGTCGGCGCCGTCGGCATCTGCGGTTCCGATATTCACGCATTCCTGGGACACGATGAACGGCGAATCGCGCCCCTCATCCTGGGCCACGAAGCCTCCGGCACCGTCGTCGGCGGCTCCATGGACGGAGAGAGCGTTGTCATCAATCCCCTCGTGACCTGCGGCGAGTGCGTGGATTGTCTCTCCGGACGGTCCAACATCTGCGCCCAACGCGAAATCATCTCCATGGCGCCGCGCCAGGGCGCGTTCGCCGAATTCGTATCGATCCCGGAGCGCAACCTTGTCGTCCTTCCGGCGAAGATGGATTTGTCCCATGCGGCGCTGGCCGAGCCGATCGCGACCGCGTGGCACGCGGTGGCCAAGGCGGCGGGACTGGCCGCCCGCCCGCTGGCCGAAGCGAAGGCCCTGGTGTTCGGCGGCGGCGCGGTGGGATTGTCGGCGGCCTTGTCCCTCCACGCCCAGGGGTGCCGCGAAATATTTTTGGCGGAGACGAACGCCGCGCGCCGGGAGACCGCGTCGAAGGCGTCCGTCTGTACCCCGTTCGATCCGATCAGCGAATCCGCGGTCGATGACAATTCGGTCGACGTGGTCGTCGACTGCGTCGGCGGCAAGGCGACCCGGGCGGGTTCGTCATCCGCCATTCGGCCCGGCGGCGTCATCGTGCATGTGGGTCTGCTCGACCGGGCCGACGGCCTCGATGTCCGCAAACTGACCTTGCAGGAGGTCATGTTCTGCGGCTCCTACACCTACACCATGGAAGATTTTCGGGCGGTGGTCTCGGCGATGAGCGCGGGCGTGCTCGGCAGTCTCGACTGGTTCGAAGAGCGTGCCCTGTCGGACGGATCGCGGGCCTTCTCCGACTTGGTCGAAGGGCGTACCGCGGCCGCGAAAATCGTACTCAAACCGGAAGAATAACCTTGGGTGCGCTGGGACGCATCCCGATGCAAATTCAAAACGAGGAGAAGAAGAACATGGATCACCCGGATTTTCTCGTCCACGACTCGACCGATACCGTCGGCGTGATCGTGGTCGAGGGCGTCGAAGCGGGTCAAAAGCTGACCGGCTGGGTCATGGACACCGATGAGACCATCACCGTCGAGTCGCTGGACCCGATCCCATTGGGTCACAAGGTCGCCCTGAGCGACATCGCCGACGGCGATACCATCATCAAGTACGACGCCGACATCGGCAAAGCGATCTCGGACATCGCCAAGGGCGGTCACGTACACGTCCACAACATCAAGACCAAGAGGTGGTAAGATGAGTAAACCGAAATTTTGGGGCTACCGCCGGGAGAACGGCCGCGTCGGGGTCCGGAATCACGTGATCCTGCTGCCCCTCGACGATCTCTCGAACGCCGCGTGCGAGGCCGTCGCCAACAATATCCAGGGAACCATGGCCCTGCCCCACGCCTATGGGCGCCTTCAGTTCGGCGAAGACCTCGAATTGCATTTCCGCACCCTGATCGGCACCGGAAGCAATCCGAACGTCGCGGCGGTGATCGTGATCGGCATCGAGCCAGGCTGGACCGGCCGGGTCGTCGAGGGAATCAAGAAGACCGGCAAGCGGGTCGAGGGTTTCGCCATCGAGCAGAACGGCGACATCAACACCATTGCCGCCGCCTCCCGGGTCGCCAAGGAATATGTCCAATGGGCGAGCGAGCTGTCCCGCGAGGAATGCGACGTGGGCGAACTTTGGATGTCCATGAAATGCGGTGAATCCGATACTACGTCCGGGCTCGCCTCGAACCCGACGGTCGGAAACCTGACCGACAAGATGAGCGAGTGGGGCGCGAACCTGTGTTTCGGAGAAACCTCGGAACTCACGGGCGCCGAGCAGGATTGCGCCGCCCGGGGCGCCGACGATGCCGCGAGCGCGAAGTTCCTCGATACCTGGCAGGCCTATATGGACGAGGTCATCGAACCCCACAAGACCTCCGACCTGTCGGACAGTCAGCCGACCAAGGGAAACATCGAAGGCGGGTTGTCGACCATCGAAGAGAAGGCTTTTGGGAACCTCCAGAAAATCGGCAGGAACACCAAGTTCATCGATGTCCTCAAGCCCGCCGAGGAGCCCACCAAGGGCCCGGGTCTCTACTTCATGGACACGTCATCGGCCGCCGCCGAGTGCGTGACCCTGCAGGCGGCGGCGGGATACGTCGTCCACCTGTTTCCGACCGGTCAGGGCAACATCATCGGCAATCCCATCGAGCCGGTGATCAAGCTGACCGCCAATCCGCGGACAGTTCGCACCATGGGCGAGCACGTGGACCTGGACGTCTCGGGCATTCTTCGCCGTGAGATGAACCTCGACGAGGCGGGGGACGCCCTCATCGATATCACCATTCGGACGGCGAACGGACGGATGACCGCGGCCGAAGCGCTCGGCCACCGGGAGTTCGTCATGACCAAGCTCTATCGGAGCGCCTGAATAGCGATGCCCCGGAACGCGGCCTCCTCCGGCGGGCCGTGCGCCACGCTCCATGCTCGGCGCATGTGCTGCGCTGATTGAAACGGGGCGGGAAGCGCACCGGCGCTCCCGACCGATATTCGGCGCCCGATGATGGACGAGGCCGCAAGGGCCGGATTTGCCGGCCGGTTCCGCCTGAGTTCCCCGTGGCGCGGTTGACTGGCCCTGGTCCAGCCTACATCGTCCCGAAATGACGGACGGCAAATCGGGAGTACTTGTTGTCGGCGGCGGCGTGTAGGTCCCCTTGCGGCTGCCGGCGGCCCGATTTCGCTCTCCCTTGGTCCGACTTTGGTGGAGAGGAACAGGGTGTGCGCCAGGCCGGCCTCCAAAGCGGACAGAGAGGCCAACCAAGACTGAAATCTCGTCGCCACGGTTTCCTGGATCGGCTCTATGTCCAGAACGGTTTCGCCGGCGAACCTATGAATTCTTCTCGGCCAGCAGACAAGCCACTTGATGACCGGGCGCGGTGGACTCGAGCCCGGGCGCTTGGGATCGACAGTCCTGTATCGCGATTGGGCATCTTGGGTGAAAACGGCATCCCGGCGGCGGCGAGAGGGGAGACGGCAATTCGCCTTCCAGTCCCGGTTCGTCCGTCAGGCGCTTGTCCAACGCGGGAACCTCGGCGAGCAGAGCCTTTGTGTAGGGATGTTGAGGGTTTTCCAGCAGCTCTTTGGTAGGCGCGAGTTCAACGATCTGTCCCAGGTACATGACGGCGATCCTGTCGGACACATGCTCCACGACGCTGATATCGTGGCTGATGAAGAGGTAAGACAGGTTCAGCTCGTCCCGCAGATCCAGGAACAGGTTGATGATCTGGGCCTGAATGGACACGTCGAGAGAGGCAACCGCTTCGTCACAGATCACGACGCTTGGATCAACGGCCAAGGCTCTGGCGATGCATATCCTTTGCCGCTGCCCGCCGGAGAATTGATGCGGGTATCGGTCCAGGGCGTCTTCCCGCAGACCCACGCGTTTTAGAGCCTCGATGGCAAACTCGCGGGCCTCGGAGCGATTTATCAACCCATGTGCAATTGGGGCTTCGGTGATCGTGTCAATTATACTCTGACGGGGATCCAAGGCGGCGGCCGGGTTCTGAAAAACCATCTGCACGCCAAGACCGGAACCGTCCTTTTGCCGGGCCTTGTTCACCATCGGGCGGTCGTTGAAAAAAACCTCGCCTGAATCCTGTGGGAGGATACCGGCAACGATCCGGCCGAGTGTGGACTTGCCGCAGCCCGACTCGCCAACGAGGCCCAACACCTCGCCCTGTGCGATTTCGAGATCGACACCGTCGACCGCGCGAAGGATGCGGGCCGAGGACTTTGCGCCAAACGCGGTTGCAATCCGGTCCGCCAAATCCGGCTTGGTGACGAAGCTGCGGCGCACGGACCTGAGCTCAACGACGTTCGACACTTCAAGCCGCCTCTTCGAGTGGCGAAACACAGCGGACTGCGTGTCCGGCCGATGTAGACGTGAGCTCGGGCAGCACCTCGCAAGCCGCCGAGGCCTGCGGGCAGCGCGGCGCAAAAGCACATCCAGCCGGCAGGTTCGACAATTGCGGCAGCCCCCCGGGGATCGAGCGCAGCCTCTCGCCGCGTTCTGCATTTGCCGGCATGCTCGCGAGCAGCCCTGCCGTATATGGGTGAGAGGGTGTTTTCAGGAGCCTGTTTGTCATCCCTTGTTCCACGATACGCCCGGCATACATCACGGCGACCCGATGCGCGATCTGGGCCACAACGCCAAGATCATGCGACACCCAAATGATTGCCGTCCCGGTGTCCCGACACAGCCGCCGTACGTCGCGCAGGATCTGCGACTGCACTGTGACGTCCAGCGCCGTGGTGGGTTCGTCCGCGATGATCAATTCCGGTTCGTTCAAGAGCGCGGTGGCGATGACCACACGTTGCCGCATGCCGCCCGAAAACTGATGGGGATAGGCCACGAGCCGTTCTTCCGGGCTGTTGATGCCGACCCTGACCATTGCCTCCAGAACCATGCGCTTCGCGGCGTCTTTCGAGATGTCGCGGTGGGCCTGAAGGGCCTCCATCATCTGTGTTCCGATGCGCTGAACCGGATTGAGGCTGGTGGCCGGATCCTGGAATACCATCGCGATCCGATTGCCGCGAATGGCTTGCCATTGCGCTTCCGTGTGGCGGGTGAGGTCTAGTCCGTCGAACAAGATCCGTCCCGCGGTTACTTTGCCCGGCAGATCGACCAATCCCATCGCCGACAGCCCCAACACGGTCTTGCCGGAGCCCGATTCCCCCACGATGCCGAGCACTTCGCTCCGGGCGACCTCGAGATCGACGCCGTTGACGGCGACGAGCGGGCCTTGCGGTGTTGGAAACTCGGTCCTGAGGCCTTGAATGGACAATAGTTTGTTGCCGGTCATTTCGAGAGCCTTGGGTTGATGATTTCCCGCAGTTGGTCGCCAAAGATGTTGATGGCGGCGACCGTGGCCAGCAGCATGGCGCCTGGGAAAAACGTGATCCAATAGGCGCCGGACAGGATGTAGTCGAAGCCATTGGCGATCAGGGAGCCGAGCGACGGCTCGGTGATTGGAACGCCGACTCCCAGAAAGCTGAGGGTTGCTTCGATCGAGATGGAATGCGCCGTTTGCAGAGTCGCCAGAACGATGAGTGATGACACGCTGTTGGGCAGCAAATGCCGCCAGATGATGCGCGTGTTGCTGAGCTCCAGACAGGTGACGGCTTCAAAATACTCTTTGCGCCGTTCGACCATGGCAGCGGCGCGAACCGTTCGGGCGTAAAGAGCCCATTGCACAATGGCGAGCGCGATAATGACCTTGTCGATGCCCTTGCCAAGCAGCGCCAGCATGACCAGCGCAACCAGAATGGCCGGGAACGACAATTGAATATCGACGACACGCATCAGAAAGGTGTCCAGCCGGCCCCCGTAAAAGGCGGCGGTCAATCCGACAATCAGCCCGATGGTCAGCGCAATCGCGGCGCTGCTGATTGCGACGGTCAGGCTCGTCCGCAGCCCGTAGAGAATTGCGCTGAGGACATCGCGCCCGGCGCCATCCGTGCCCAACCAGGAGACCGTGCCATCCAACATTACCCCTCCGGGCGCGAGACGCCCGTCGAGGATGCTGACGGTAGCCAAGTCGTAAGGATCCGTCGGCGCAATCAGGGGCGCAAACACTGCGGCAATGGCGATAAGGGCAACCAGCAGACCGGAAACATAAGAGGTCGGCCGCATGCGGATTGCCGAAAGCGCCGTCATCAACCGGCTCGCGGAAGGCCTTGTGCCGGATATGGTGGTTTGAACGGCTATCCCTCATCTCCCTGCAAGCGCACGCGCGGGTCCAGAACGGCGTAGATGATGTCGACGATCAAGTTCAGGACAAGGAACAAGGCAACAACGAACAGCAGGTAGGCCACCACGACCGGTCTATCGAGGTTGACGATGGCGTCGATCACGAGCTTGCCCAAACCCGGCCAGGCAAAGATGGACTCCGTTACCGTCGCAAAGGCGATCAACGTCCCGAACTCGATGCCCAGCACGGTCACGATGGGAATAAGAATGTTCGGCATGAGGTGTGCGTGTACGATCCGGCGCGACGACAGGCCTTTTGCCCGTGCAAACCTGATGAAGTCCTGGGCCATCACCTCGGTCGTGCCTGCGCGGGCCAATCGCATCACCATGGCGATTTTGAATAAGGCGAGGTTCGTGGCCGGCATAGCCAGGTGTTTCAGCCCATCCAACGTGAACATGCTGCTTTCCATGCCCAAAAAGACGGCGGTTTCGCCTCGGCCGGAGACGGGCAGCCATCCCAGGATCACCGAAAATACGATGATCATCATCAGGCCGAGCCAGAAGGTCGGTATCGAAATTCCAAGGATGGACAGGCCCATAATGAAACGCGCGCCCAGACCATCAGGCCGAAGTCCCGCGTAGACGCCCAAGGGCAAACCGATCATGACGGCGATGATCAGCGCGCTGACAGCAAGCTCGAGTGTCGCCGGAAATCTCTCGGCCATGAGGGTCAGTGCGGGGCGGCCGAAAACGAAAGAGTTGCCCAAATCCCCGGAAAGCGCACCCGTCAGGAACTTCCAGTATTGGACATAGACGGGTTGATCGAGGCCGAAATCCCGGCGCACGCGTTCGATCTCATCTGGCAGGCTTTCCGGATTGACCAACATGTCGACTGGGTCGCCAACGAGGTTGATCATGGAGAAAACGATCAACGACATGACAAACAAAACGACGACGCTTTGCATGCCGCGTCTCAGGACAAAGGCAAACATTGAGCGGGTACTTCGCTGTTTGGCCCGCCGCACATCGGCGGCGGGCCCAGCTTACCCTATTTTTTGGCGCGAACGTTGTGGATAAACGTGCTGTCCAAGGCGCCATGCACATATGTGATGCCGTCTCGGGCCGCCCAAGTCGCGATCTCGTGGTGGATCGGCACCAGCGCATATTCCTTCATCGCGATGTCGGTCGCCTGGATAAAGGCCTTTTCCCCCACGGCGATGTCCATCGAGGCGCGGCCGTCTTCAATCAGCTTGTCGACTTTCGCGTTGCTGTAGCCATTGCGGTTGCCTGGACCATACCCACGCGCTTTCTGCTTCGTGTGAATGAAGATCCGCAGCGGGTGGGACGGTTCGCCAGAGCCGTTTGCGTAGCCTGACATGGCAACCGTGAACTCCGGAGTCTTGTTCGGTCCACCGCGGGAGAACCGCTTGAAAAAGACAGAGGCCGGCATGGTTTCCACGGAAGTCTCAATCCCGATCCGCGACAGCATTTGCGCAATCGCCTCAAGGATGCGCGTGTCATTGGAATAGCGCCCCGCGGGACCATGGACTGTCAGCTTGAACCCGTCTTTGTAACCCGCCGCCGCCAAGAGCTCTTTCGCGCGTTTGGGGTTGTATTCATCAGGCGACAGGTTGGCGGAATAGCCAATGTACCCCTTGGGCGAAAACTGCCCGGCAGGCGCAGAGAGGCCGTCCATGACGCGATCCGCGATCGCTTTGCGATGAATGGCCAGGGATACGGCCTGACGTACCCGGATGTCCCGGAACGGCGAGACGATTGGCTTGCCATCGTGATCCGTCACATAGGGTTTGACCGGCTCTTCGGTCATGTGCAGCGTCAGATAGAGCAAACGGTTGGACACCGACTTGAAGATCGTCACGTCATTGCGCTTTTCCAGATTGGGCAAATCCGAAGGCGCGACCCGCTCGATGAAATCCACATCGCCTGCGATGAGCGCGGCGGACCGCGTCGTTCCATCTCCGATCGGACGAACGGTCACGCTGTCCCATTCCATGGCCTTGCCCCAATACGCCTTATTGCGGGTAAGTGTGAGCACGTCGCCGGGCAGCCACTTGGAGAAGGTGAAGGGACCCGTGCCAAAGGACGCCTTGCCCGTATTGAAGTCCTCGGTCGTTGCGTCAATGAAGGCCGAGTCGATGATCGCGATCCGCGACATGTCGTTTGGCGTGAATGGATAGGGTTTCTTGGTCGATACCCGCAGGGTCAGGTCATCGACGACATCAAAGGTCTTGCCCTTGATGAACGTCGCAAAGCTCGATGGGCTGTTTGGCACGTTCGCGGCGCGCTTCATGGTGGCCACCACGTCTTCCGCCGAAAAGGCGGCGCCATTGTGAAATTTTACGCCCGGGCGCAGTTTGAATTCCCAAGTCCGATCATCGACGGGCGTCCACGACACGGCGAGACCCGGGATCAGCTTTTGGTTCACATCCTGCAGGACGAGCGCGTCGTACACCTGCGTTGCCATCGAGTTGTTGATCGTCAGGTTCTGATAGTGCGGATCCATGCTTGTGGGCTCCGCGGCCAGAGCTACGGTCAGATCAGCAGCCATCACGGGGCTGGTCGAAAAGGCGAACCCCACCGCCAAAGCGGACAGAAATCCCCTTGGATTTATGATCGATTTCGTCATTTCCTTCTCCCTTTCAATCGATTGTCGTTGGTGTGATGGTGACGCCAAATGCGCATCACTTGGTTGCGTTCAATGCGAATTCCTTGATTTGAGCGTTGAAGTGCCGGGGAAACTCGGCATACGAGGCATGTCCTGCATCCGGGAACACGACCTGCTGTGCTGCTGGAAATGCCGCGACCAAGGCGTCGTGCATGTCCCGCGAGATGATCCTGTCTTTGCCGCCGGAAAGAATAAGTACCGGAATGGACAGGAGCTGCCCTACTTGAGCGTTGTCCGCTTCTTGACTCATGCGCCCGCCGTCGCGGATGCCTTCGGCGCGGACACCCTGTGCGATATCCGCGAGAAACCGGACGACTTCATGCGGCGTGCCACGCGGGGTGCTGCGCCTTGCGCGCTCCAGCCCGAATTCCGCGCCGGCGCCCTTGGTTTCCATGCGATCAAGTCGCGTTGCGTAGCGCGGCAGAAGCGGCTCGCCCTCTGGGCGCCCAAAGCCAAGGTGTGAGGATGAC
>CAZUGT010000101.1:0-2800 GCA_964620095.1 uncultured Rhodospirillaceae bacterium
GTGGAGGCGCCTCCGGGACCAAGACCGTCCGTATACTGAGCATCGGAACGGGGACTCGGACCTACAAAGCGAACTGCACCGGCGGCGGCGAAACCGGAACCAAGTCCGACTCCGCGACCGTGAGCGTCAAAACGTCCTGCGTCGACCCCACCCCGGAGTGCAAGCACAAGGGCTGGGACATGACCGACGCCGAGTTCAGTGAGAAGATCGCCGATACGGCCATTGGGACTGATGTCACGCGCACAGCGAAGGTGGACGCAACCGCGACCCAAGCGACCGGAAAGAATCCATCCCAGTGCCGCGACAAGACCGAGACGAAGCCGGGGACGAAGTGCGTGCGCAACTGCGGGCCGGTGACGCCGACGCCGTGCGTGTACAGGCCGGCGACATGGCCGGCGCCGACAGCGAAGACCGACTTCGACGTGGTGTTCTCCGACCCCGGCAACGATGCCGAAGAGGGTAGCCAGACCCGCGCGCTCGTCAGCGGCCCGGCGGCTTCGTGCAATGACACGACGAGGGATTACTGGTACAAGCCGAAGCCTTGCGCGTACGATCCGGCGACCTGGCCGGCGGAGCCCGTACCCGAAGGCTATGAGTTGTCGTCGAGGGGAGCGGCTCGCGCCGAGATGAGGGAGCAGACCCGCGTCCGCACCGGCGGCCCGGCGGCGACGTGCACGGACACGAAGAAGCCTTTTTGGGTCAGGAGGGAGATCCTATGCACTGCCACAGACTGGCCTGCTCGGCCGACAACGATTGGCACCCACACTCAGACGCGCCGGGTGCCGTCGGCGGATCCTGCCGTCTGCGCCACCCAAGAGCGGACGTTTAGCTGCGCCCTGGAGGCCACGTACGCATGGGGCGGTCCTTTCATCCTCTCCGGAGCGGTTCCGACGGGGTGGTCGGGGCCTTCGGCGGGCGATGCATGCAGTGGAACAAACGATAAAGACACTATCAGGATCGGCGACCAAATCGGCAAAGGCACTTGCTGGCCCGCAGGCCTCGCGGTCGTCTGCGCCGAAGCCACCGACTGATGAACACTCTGCGCGCCATGTTCATCGTGTTGTTGGCGGTTCCGCTTGGAACCGCCGGCGCCTTCGAGGTGGACTTTCAGGCAGAGCCCAGGCCGATCACCTGGTACGTGTGGTTGCCTGGAGAACATCCGGACGGCAGGAAGTGGGCGGATATCTTCGAGCGGTCGGCGGCGGGGTGGGAGCGGTGGTTCCAGCCGCCGTTCCGCTACGTGGACTTCGTCCCGGTGGAGTTCGATGTTTGCGCCGACCGCCCTGCCCATTTGAGCGCCGATGTGGTCAGGGTGGGTTGGCTGCCGATGGTGCGTGGGCCGGATGGCGGAAAAGGCTTGTTGCTGTGCGATGGGACCGTGCTCCCCACCGTCAGCGGCATAGGGGGCAGGACAGGCATCCGCTTGCGCCTCCCGACGGGTGATAGGGATGACAACAACGACCGCTCTACGATGACTCACGAGATCGGCCACACTCTAGGCTTGGATCATGGCGTTGGGGGGGCCATGACCCACGCCGGCGTAGGCATTTGTCCAGAAGACGGCGGGCCCCGGATCCCGGCCGTTGACGACGTCTGCGGCCTGGCGGCGATCCAGGGCACTCTGGAGTCGCATTGCCCGCTGTTGCTTCCCGGTTCGGGGCTGCGCACTCATAATCCGGGAGAGCTGACGGGCGCCCGGTACGCGGCGGGGATCAGCAACGACGGCGGGGATTCTTATGGCCGGCAAGGAATTCGGTTTGATCCAAAAGGATACGATGCTCCCAATGGCCTCGGCTGGCTGCATGGGACCGAACTTCACGCCAGCTTCGTTCTCGATCATAGGCATGTTCTGTCCGAAGGATACTGGGGCGAGTGGGGGTGGACCCTCTCGAAAAACCCGGTTCATTTGCACGTTGTGGCGGAGGTCGATGGCTCGCTCTACGGGCTGGATGGGAACGGGATACCGCCCGATACCGGATGGGTCCACCCGATCAATAAGAGCATGGTCCCGCTGAACTCGGCGAACCCGTTCCCGTTGCCGGTGGCGGAAAGGCATGGGGGGGCCACCCGCGCCCACGACGTCTCCTGGGTCGGCGACATGCGCGAGGTTCATTATGGTCCGGAGACGGCGGACAATCCGTGGCCGGATCGTGTGGTTGCCCGTTTTTGGTTGGCGTATTCGATTGATGCTCCTCCGGGTCCTGGTCAGGTTCCGTATCCGGTGGAGTATTGGTATAGCCCGGTTCCGGTTGAGGCGGAGTGGGTGAAGGGTGATGATATGGAGCCTCGTCCGGGTCCGATTTCGGAGCCTGGTCCGCCGGCGTGGGCGGTGGGTGGCTCTGGGGGGTAGGCGTTGCTGGTGGCTTCGCTGGTGTGAGGCTCCGCTGGTCCCTATCGCTGTTCTCGCTGATCTTTATCTCGTCGCTGATCTTTATCTCGTCGCTGATCTTTATCTCGCCGCTGATCTTTATCTCGCCGCTGGTGTGGAGTGGCGCTGGAGTGGGGCGCCGCCGTTGGTCTGGTTGCTCTCTTTGTCTCGCTGATCTTTGTATCGGCTTGGGTCTTCGCAGGCGTTCTTGTGTCGGTGCCGCCGTGCCGACGGGCCTGGGCGGCGCCGGATTCCGGTGGCGTTGCACTGGGCGTTTCCGGTCGCGTCGGCAGGGGTGCTCAGCCAGTGATTGCTGGGGCCGCCGCGTAGGGGGCCGCTCGGCGCGTTTCGCCGGTTCCGTGCGTCTCCTAGGCATGCCGGTCCCCATCGGGCGTGTACGGCGGTGCAGGGCCGTCTCAGGAGGCGCTGGCG
>CAZUGT010000102.1:0-1521 GCA_964620095.1 uncultured Rhodospirillaceae bacterium
GCAAGCGGCTCCGGTGGCCGAGCAGGCGACTCCGGTGGCCAAAAAAACGGCTCCGGTGGCCCGGAATTCGGCGCCCGGCGACGGGGAACCGCCCCCGCCGACTAACCTCCCGCCGGTTAGCGAGACCACCCCCCCACAGACACAGGAACCTTCGACGCCCACCGACGGGGATATCGTGACGGATCCGTCCACGATCCCGTTTCCCTCGGGAAGCCCGGTGATGGACGAGAAGGTCAACATGAACATGTTCAGTCTCTGGGGCCATCCGGACTATCAGCCGGGGGGCGCCAGAGCTGCCAGGAACAACGGGCCGAACGTGGCGGTCCGGAGGAGAGTAGGCTACTCGAAGCGGCTCCTGAGCCTCCCGGTCAGCGGGGGTAGCGGGATCTATGCCTACACTCACCTGTACTACGGTACTGTCGCCATCGCCAATCTGTGGCTGACCTATCCGGCCAACGCCGGCGCCGGCGATCTGGCGGTCCACATCCATACCCGGAGGGCGACGCCCGGCGGCTATGGGTCGGCTTCGAACGATGCCGTTACAAGCGCAGCAATACGCAGCGCAACGGGGTTGGACGCACTATGGGCTCAATGGCCGGACGAAGAACGGCCGGACGGTTATCCAAGAGACATAGGCCAAAAGGGGAACGTTCTGGAATGGCTGGAAGCCGCCGCCAGATTCGGCCCTCGTTACGGCTTCACCGTCGAGGATTTCTTCCTGACCGAAGCCTACCTCCAGGCGCCCGGAAGCGGCGTGCAGCCCGCCGCCCAGGGGAGCGAAACGAGCGCCACCTGGACCGGCAAGGTCATCGCCGTCGACAGCGCGACCAACAGGATTCTGAACAGAGGCGCCGAAATCGGCGGCGACGCCGCGATCACCGTCAATTTCGGCAACAGCCCCACGGTGGACGTGTCGCTCACGGACCTCCGGAGCGCCCGGGCCGTAAGCGGCGCCGTGGGGGCACCTGAGCCTGAGGGCGGTTTCCCCCCTGCCCGCTATCCCAACCAGAACTGGACGGGCCTGGCCCTCGCCGGCGGCGCGTTCTCGGACACCTCCGGCAGGCGTTCGATCAAGGGCGCCTTCCGCAGCCAGGTGGCGTCTACGGGGACGAACGCGAACACGGTCGGCGGCATCTTCGACGTGAAGGGGAAGATGAAGGGCGGCTTCGTCGCCACCTTTGCGCCGCCGAATCCATTCTGATAAGGGCGGCGAAACCGGCGGCGACGCGGCGGTCACCTTATGACTATCCTTTTTTGCATTTGACCATTCTTTCAAAGACCGGCGCGCGTGATGAAACACGGCCAGGAGGTGCCGGAAACGACGGGCGGCGTCGATGCTTCTGATTCTCTCAGAACGAGGAGGATGAAATGTACGACTCTCACAAGCAACAAAAGAGCGATTCGCTCTATTCTCTGGCCGCCGGAACGGTCCGCCGGCCCCCGCCCGGCAGCGGCGGGCTGCCGGGGATTGCCGCCGCGGCGGGATTGGCCCTGCTCCTCTCCGCCTGCGGCGGCGGGGGC
>CAZUGT010000103.1:0-11456 GCA_964620095.1 uncultured Rhodospirillaceae bacterium
CTTTGCGCCCCAGGGGCGGTGGCACACCCTGACCTTCGTCGGCGCGCTACGCTGCGACCGGTTCACCGCGCCCTGCGTCTTCGACGGCCCCATCAATGGCGTGTGCTTCCGCGCCTACGTCGAGCAACTTCTCGTGCCGACTCTCAAGCCCGGCGACATCGTCATCTCAGGTCGCAAAGCGAAGCGACTGACCGAATGGACAATCTCGGCAGCCACAAGTCAAAAGCCGTGAGAAACGCCATCCGTGCCGCCGGAGCCAGGCTGTGGCTCCTGCCCAAATACTCCCCCGACCTCAATCCCATCGAGCAGACCTTTGCCCAAATCAAGCACTGGATGAGAAACGCCCAGAAGCGGGAGATCGACGACTTATGGCGCCATCTCGGGAGCCTCATCGACACCATCGAGCCACAGCAATGCGCCAACTACTTCAAAAACGCAGGATACGCTTCCGTCAAAATATGAAACGCTCTAGGCTCAGGACTCATTGATTGAGATAGAAGATGGCGGTTGCAGCGATGCAGATTGCGGAGAAGAAGGTGTGCGCGCATCTGTCGTATCGGGTTGCGATGCGCCGCCAATCCTTGAGCTTTGCGAACATGTTCTCGATTTTGTGGCGGGTCTTGTAGAGGGTTTTATCGTATGGGAGGGGCCGTTTTCTGTTCTTGATGGGCGTGATGCACAGCGTGATGCCCTTGGCCTTGAGAGCCGCTCGGAAGCGGTCGCTGTCGTAGCCCCTGTCAGTGATCAGATGGGAGGCGGACCCCGGCAAGCTGTCATGGATCAGCCTGGCTCCTACGTGATCGCTCATCTGGCCTTCGCTGAGCAACAGGACGATGGATCGGCCGGCCTGATCGACGACGGCGTGGAGTTTTGAGTTCAAGCCGCCCTTGGTGCGGCCGATACGGCAGGGAACAGCCGCTTTTTGAGCAGGCTCGCCGCCGTGCGGTGGGCCTTGAGATGGGTGCTGTCGATCATCACCCGGTCCGGCGCGCCGGCGTCCTCGGCCAGCGCCGCGAAGATACGGTCGAACACGCCCATCCTGCTCCAGCGCACGAAGCGGTTATACAGCGTCTCGTGCGGGCCGTAATCCACCGGCGCGTCGCGCCAGCGAAGACCGTTGCGGATCACGCGAATAATCCCGGACACAACCCGCAAGTCGTCGACCCGCGGAATGCCGTGCGACAGTGGAAAGTAAGGCTCAATGCGTCGAAGCTGCTCAGGCGTCAACCAAAATAGATCGCTCATCTCGGGTCTCCCGTCCAATCGAGACAACAGCGTCGGGAAAACTCATCAATAAACTTTTAAATGGGTCCTGAGCCTAGCGTTGGTATTGGGGCTGCCGCCAACTCCAGCCGGGCTACGCTCTCCTTACGTTGGCAGCAGCCGGAAACGCCCCCTCAACGAGACTGCCATCGTGATTGTCGCTAGACTGCCATCTTAATTGTCGCGCAGTAGGCCGCGGCCGCGCAAGATATCGAAGATGGGCCAGCGCGATCTGAAACGGCACTTGATCACGGGCGCCATGGGTCGTTCGCTGGGCGGCTCGGTGCGGCAGGGCGAACGACCCATGGCTTGTCAGGATGCTGATGCGCAAGCCGCGCATGCTGGTCGCCGTGGCGCTGGCCAACCGGATGGCGCGCATCATATGGGCGCTGATGACGAAGAAGGAGAGTTACCGGGTTCCCGCCGCCGCCTGAGGGGCGGTCGGACGGGTCGCTGTCGAGGACGCGGGCAGGACTGAGGAAAGGCAAGGGCAAAGGAAAGGGTCAATCGAGACGGGATCTGGAAAACCAGTTCGCACTGCGGAGCCATTCGAGTTCGCGTAAGCGTTATGGACCCGATCCACGGATGTCCATGAGGGCCTGCGGCGCGTGACTTGCCGCATGGAGAGGCCGGACACACGACAGTGCCTGACCGTATGCACCGACATCCGTCGCGGCCAGAGATCGGAAACCCGGGTCCACGGCAGGTGCACAAGGCACGGCGCAAGTGCGGGATCAGGTCCAGCGGGACCAGCCGGTGCAGGCAGGTCAGCGAATTCCCACGAGGTTCAACCGCGCACGGCGGCGCGGGCTTCGCGGTGCTGCTCCCAGCGCGGCTGGCGGCAGATGTGGCCGAGGAACTCCAGCACCGTGTGCGCGGCAAGGTAGGACGTGACGCCGGTTCCGACGTCCAGGGTCGGATTGACTTCGACGAGATCGAGCCCGACCACGGTGCAGTGTTCCGCGATGGCGGCCAGAGTGTCGCGCAGTTCGGCGTAGCTCATCCCGTTCGGCTCGGCCGAGACGCATCCCGGGATCAGCGGCAGGTCGAGCACATCGATGTCGATGCTGACATAGGTCCGCCCATCCCTCGGGACGACCTCGGCGACGCCTCGCGGGCCGACCTCGTGAAACTCGCCCATGGTAATCACCCGGTTGCCGTCGTTAAGCGAATCGCGGATTTCCGATTCGACGCTGCGCACGCTGCGGATTCCGACCTGGGAGAGGCTCAGCACATGCTCCAGCGGGGCGATGTTGCGGAACGGGTGCATGTTGGTGAAGCGGAGATCGTGGATGAACGGCGCATAGTCGATATGGGCGTCGAAGTGGATGACGTGCAGCGGCGTCTCGTCCTCGTAGCCTCGCACGACCGGATAGGTCACCGAGTGGTCGCCGCCGAGCATCACCGGCAGCGCACCTCTGGCGAGGATTGCCTTGGTCAGGTCGGTCGCGTTATCGAACGTGCTGTCGACGTCGGTCGGCCAGACGTCGACATCGCCGACGTCGGCGATGGTTCGGTTCGCCATCTCGTAAGCCAAGTAGGTACGCCGGGTCTCCGGGTCGTAGAACCCGGTATCGGAAACGGCGAAGCGCAGCGAGTGCTCCCGGATCGCGCGCGGCCCCATGCGCGAGCCGGCGAGGAAGGGCGAGCCTTCGTCGAAAGGGATACCGAAGACGGCGATGTCGGCGTCGAGCGCTTCGAGATCCGTTTCAATCGACGCACGCAGGAACGAAGGGATGCCGACAAACGGGCGACCGAGCGTGACTCCGGAACTTCTGCTGCTCGATGTCATGACTGCCCTTCCAGGATTGTTGGCCGAACCCGACGGGTGCGCCGGTCTTCGCGGACGAAGTCGGTCACCAGCCATCATCCCGATTAAGAATTCACTATACTTTCATAGTGTGATAGATTGTTTAATCATGTGCAATATCCATGATGGAGGATCAAGATGCTGGCCTCATTGAAATCTGCGTGGGCGGTCGCATTGGGGGCGACCATCGCAACGGGCCTAGTCGTCTCCGGCGGTCCGGCCAATGCGGATCTCCTGTCCGAAATCAAGAAACGGGGCGAGTTCATCGTTGGGACCGAGGCGCGGTTCCCGCCCTTCGAGTTCGTAAAGGACGGCAAGATCGTCGGTTACTCGGCGGACATCATGGAGCATGTCATGAAGGCGCTGCCGGGGGTCAAGCTGAAGCGGCTTGATCTTCCCTGGCAGGGCATTCTTCCCGGCCTGGCCGCCGCCAAGTTCGACTATGTCGTCACCTCCGTGACCGTGACCAGGGAGCGCTACGCGAAGTACGCGCTCAGCCTGCCGATCGCCGACGCGACCATGGCGCTGGTGAAACGCAAGGGCGACGATTCGATCAAGGCGCCCGGAGACATCGCTGGCCATGTTGTCGGCTCACAGGCTGGATCGGCCCAGCTGCAAGCCCTCCAGGCCTTCGCCAACGGGCTCAAGAGCGCGGGCAAAGGAGTCCAGGGAATCAAGACATACGTCGATTTCAACGAGGCTTTCGCCGATCTGGCGGCAGGGCGGATCAGCGCCGTTTGCAACAGCCTGCCGAACTTGCTCGATCTCGTTAGCAAGCGACCGGATACGTTCGAGATGGTGCTCCCGACGTTCGGTCCCAAGAAGTATTTCAGTTGGGCCGGGCGCAAGGATGCCAACAGCGCTTCGCTGGTCGCCTTCATGGATGCGCAACTCGCAGAGTTGAACAGGTCGGGCGTGCTGACCGCGCTGCAAAAGAAGTGGTTCGGCGGACCCATGGACCTGCCGGCCGACAAGCTGCCGGTCCCGCAGAGTTAGATACCCGACAGCGACCGCCCAGTCGACGGCCGTCCGGGCGGTCGAGAGCGTGGGCGTTTCGCGTCGGACGGTGTCGGCGATTGACGGATCTCTTCGGTGGATTTTCTCGGCGTCATCTCGAACCATTACGACGCCTTCCTCGCCGGGGCGGCGATGACCGTTGCGGTCTCGGCGGTCTGCATCGCCGCCGGCATGATCCTGGGGCTCTGGATCAGTTTCGGTCTGATCTCGCGGAACCGGGCGATCCGGCGGGCTTCGGTCGCCTACCGGAGCTTCTGGCGGGGGACGCCCATCCTGGTGCAACTTCTGATCGTCTTTTACCTGCTGCCGGCAATCGGCCTGGACGTGCCGCCGGTCGCCGCGGCCGTCATCGCGCTGACCATGAACACGGCGGCGTTTCAGGGCGAGATCTTCCGGGGTGGCCTCTTGTCCATCCCGTCCGGCCAGGTAGAGGCCGCACGCATGCTCGGAATCGGACTCCTGTCCATCAGGGCCAGGATTCTGATTCCGCAGGTGATGCGTCTGGTTCTGCCGGCGCTCATCAACGAGACCATCAGCATCCTCAAGAACTCGTCCCTGATCTCGGTGATCGCGGTGACCGAACTGATGCGCACTAGCCAGCAGGTGGTCTCCGTTACCTACCGGCCATTGGAAACCTACATGATCGCGGCCGTCATCTACCTTGCCATGAATTTGGTTCTGGCCCGCGTCGGGGCCTGGTTCGAGACGCGCCACGCGGTCGCGACGGCGCGCTAGCCGGTTCGGGGAGAGCCATGTCTTTTGACATCGACATCGTGCTTCGCTACGGGCCGCTGTTGCTGTCGGGACTATGGACGACGGTCTACATCTGTGCGCTGGCATCGCTTCTGGCCGTTGCCTCGGGTCTTGCGGCCGCACTGCTCTACAGCCTGCCGTTCCGCCTTCTGAAGCTCTCGTGCAGGGCCTATATCGAGATCATGCGCGGAACTCCGATCCTGATCCTCCTGTTCATCCTGTACTATGGAGGACCGTCGATCGGTCTGACCCTCAAGGCGGAAACGGTCGGGATCGTCGGCCTCGGTTTGTATGGGGGCGGCTATTTCGCGGAAATCTTCAGAGCCGGGTTCCAGTCCATCCCGCCCGGACAGGTCGAAGCCGCGCGCATGCTCGGCATCCCGCGCCGGAAAATCGTCGCCCGGATCCAGATTCCTCAGATGCTGACGCTGATCATCCCGCCATCGACCAATCAGGTGATTATACTCGTCAAGGAATCGGCGCTTCTCTCGATCATCACGGTCGCCGAACTGACCAAGAACACGACGCAGATGGTCAACGAGACCTTTGCCGTGGTCGAGCCCTACGTCGCGGTCGCCTTGCTCTATTGGCTGATCATAGAGTGTGTCGCATTGGCCGGCGGGGCGCTTGAACGCCGGTTCAGCCGCGCGTCATGAGCGACGAAACAGCAGGCGGCGGCGTGGAGAGCAGGCCCGTTGTTCTGGTCGAAAACCTTCACAAGCGGTTCGGTTCGGTTGACGTCCTGAAGGGAATCGACCTTGCGGTAGGCAGATCGCGGGTCGTCTGCGTCATCGGGCCGTCCGGTTCCGGCAAGAGCACCCTACTGCGGTGCATGGCGTTTCTCGACCGCTACGACGAGGGCCGGGTGTTTATCGAAGGCCGGCTGCTGGGCTACAGCGAGGTCGACGGTAAACGGGCACCCGACAGCGACCGCAACATCGACAGCGTCCGCGGCGTTATCGGCATGGTCTTCCAGCACTATAACCTTTGGCCGCACAAGACGGCGCTCGGCAACGTGACCGAAGCGTTGCGTGTGGTGAAAAAACTCGACAAGGCTGAGGCGGAGGCAATCGGCATGGAGATGCTGGCCAAGGTGGGGTTGGACGACAAGGCTCACAACTACCCGGCCCAGCTCTCGGGCGGACAGCAGCAGCGCACCGCGATTGCTCGGGCCCTGGCGACGCGACCGCATGTGATGTATTTCGACGAGCCAACATCGGCGCTGGATCCGGAACTCGTCGGCGAAGTGCTTCAGGTGATGCAGGAGCTCGCGAGCGAGGGCATGACTATGGTCGTCGTCACCCACGAAATGGGCTTCGCCGCCTATGTCGCCAACGAGGTCGTGTTCATGGATGAAGGCGAGGTGGTTGAACGCGGCTCCCCGGACGACATCTTCAAGCGGCCGCAAAGCGACCGCCTGCGGGAGTTTCTCGACACTTGGCGGTCGCGCGCGATCTAGGGTCTGTACTCAATTAGGGGATTCCGGCTTTGGCTCAGCGACGCCGAACGGCATCGCTCAGCCAAAACAGGGAACGGGACATCCAAGCCTCCTTTCAGCTTTGGAAAGCTTGAATCACAAATCCGCAAAAACCGGAATCCCCTAATTGAGTACAGACCCTAGTGATCGACGTTTTCCAATTCACCAGCAACTGATTTCATTCCTACTAGCGATTTACCCGCCAGAGAGCGCAGTTCAACGCCCTTGGGTCTAGAAATCGATAAAAATCTCGGCTCGCCGGTTGCCGGCTTCTCCCGACGGCAGGTACTCGTGATACCGGGGATACCGGTCGGACATCGCACCGACGAACAAACTGCCGGGCCGGGCGCCGATTCTGATCAGCTCTCCGGCCACCGCATCGGCGCGGGCCGCCGATACCCGAAGGTTCACCAGCTTGTGGCGGTCTTCGTCCATGGTTGCGGTCCGGTGGCTGGCATGACCGACAATACGGACGGTGCCGCCGGTCTGGCGCTGCTGCGCGAAGACCTGGCGGATAATCCGCCGGTCCCGGGAATCGAGGCGGGACGACCCGTTATCGAACTGAATGGTCGCCACCTGATAGGAACCCCGGACCGCCGCCGGATTGAAATCCGAGAGGCTCCGGACGCTTCCGGCCTTGGAGGCGGTGCCGGCGCCGGGGGGAGACGCCGGGAGCGACATGTCGGGCGATGACGCCCGCGCGGCCGGCTGGTGTTGCGGCGTCGGGCGCGGAGCGGGGGTCGGCGCGGCCTGCGGGGCCAGCATGGCTTGCCGCGGCGCGGGAGCCGGTCTCGGTACGGGTGCGGGCGCCGCCGCGACCGGGGGCCGGGACCGGCCCGGCGGGGACGGAGCTGTCGCGCGGGGCGGCGTCTCGATCTGGAACGCTGCTTGGCGCACCACGGCCTGGGGCGATACCTGGGGCGATCTTCGGGGCGATGCCTGGAGCGGATTTACCGGTTCACCCTGGCGGCGGACAGCGTCCCTGGAATAACGCCGGGCGCCCTCCCGGTCCGAAACCAGGCCGCGGTGCTCCCGGGACGAGGGGCGGGGCCGCTCGGGCACGGTGTTCAGATCGGGGATGGGCTGACCGGCGCCCGGGACCGGCGGCCGGGGTTGGTCGTCCTTACCGAAGACGAGATCGCGCGCGCCCTTGTACCATTCCACTGGGTTGACGGCGTCGGGGATCGAGGAACATCCGGCAAGCAGCGCGGCCAGACCCACGGCAAGAAACCACCGCGGTCGCTTGATCCGTTTACGCACCAATCTACTCATCGTCCGTGTGCCCCTCGTCAGTTGACCCCATGCCGTTAACCGATTCGGCGTTCACCCTGGCAGCCCAGGGTTAACAGATTGCAAACATCGGCGGAATTCCGTCCCGCCTGCCTGGATGGAGGCCATATACGAGTCGGCGACTTCGGCCGAGACGAAACCAGCCGCCGGGCAGACCGGCGGCTGGTTGGAAGATTCGACGGGGCGCCGGTCGGCATTGCCGAAAGGATGCCCCGCCGAGGTGGAATTTGTCGACCATCACTGACAGGAGGCGGCCGCTCGGTTGGAGGCGGTGCGGTCAGGCGCCGTCGGCACGCGGGCCCCCCGAGGTCGAGGGCGGCCGCGGATCGATCGGCCCTATGACGGCCGGCCTGGTGGGCTCCGAACGGGTTCGCCGCCATCCCCACCGCGGCGCTCGATCCGCCCCACAGTGCGGCGTCTCCCGTGGTCCCCGCGCTTATCGGGTCCGGGTCCCCATTCCGGCCGATCCATCGTTCCGCCCCGCCAAGGCGGATCGGCCGGCTGTCCGGCGCCGGGCACCGTACCGGTGTTATTCGGCGGCCTCCGGGTAAAACAAACTCAAGGAGGATTTCCGGAAAGACGCCGGATGGTCCACAACACAAATCCTACATTTTCCCCGAAATGTTGGATTCGTGTTGGATTTTCGGGATTAACGAAGTCTTTTCATAGTCTTAGTAAACTTAAGCGAAGGTGGGGCAGCTTTCGAGCCTGACATCGATGCCGCCCGTTCGTTGTACGTGATCCCGGCGTTTCAAAAGCATCCTTCGTGAGAAATACGTTTGACACACCGCTTGCTTGTCGGGCGGGCCGGACGGTCGCGGAGGGCTACACGGGTACGGATTGAAAAAAGCCGCACTCGGTATTACAAAAGAGCATGAAGACGGGGGCGAGCGAGGATCTAATTGCAGACGTTCAAGACCAAGGCGTTTGCCCGGTTCGCCGCCCGCGAGGGACTGGAGGATACGGCGCTGTGCGAAGCCATACGGCGGGCCCGGGGCGGATTGATCGACGCCGACCTCGGCGGAGGCGTCATCAAGCAGCGGATCGCCCGCAAGGGCGGCGGCAGGTCGGGCGGGTTCCGCACGATCGTACTGTTCCGCCGGGGCGCGCTGGCGTTCTTCGTCTACGGGTTCGCCAAGAGCGGCCGGGAGAACCTGCGCAGGGACGAGTTGGAAACCTACAGGCTGCTGGCCGGCAGGTACCTGGCGCTGGACGAAAAAGGCCTGGCGGCGGCGCAGGCCGCCGGAGCGATTGTCGAGGTGAAATGCGATGACCAAACAATACAAGAGTGAGGCCCTGGCGGCGGCGCACGAGGCGGCGCTCGGTCTGGCCGATGCGGGTCTCATGTCGAAGCGGACCATGCGCAAGTTCGACGAGATGTGCCTGACGCCGGTACGGGAGATGACGCCGGAGGAAATCCGTGCGCTCCGTCTGCGCGAACAAGCAAGCCAGGCGGTGTTCGCCCGCTATCTCAACGTGACGACGGGTCTGGTGAGTCAATGGGAGCGCGGCGAGAGGCGCCCGCGGGGCGCTTCGCTGAAGCTCCTGACGCTGGTGGCGAAGAACGGACTCGGGGCAGTGGCGTAAGCTTCGCTGCCCGGAGCATGGTGTTGCGATAGTGTTGACACTCCATATGGCAGAGCCAACGCTCCTTAAATAATCCAGTAATTTCGGTAGTTTATGGTCTAGCGAACCTCTTTGTCGCGAGATCGAGAAGCACGCCACCAAGGGGCGCTTGGTCTACGTCGACGGCAAGCTGCAGACCCGCCGGTGGAAGAAGGACGGCGAGGACGGCGACCGCTTCTCGACCGAGATCCTTCTGGTGCCGGGCGGCCGGGTGCAGTTCCTGGACAAGCCGAACGGCAACGGCCAAACGCAGCCCGACCCGGACGCGGCCGGCGACGCCGCCGCCATGCCGGCAGGCGGCGCCCCCGCTCAGGCCGACGATCTGGACGACGACATCCCGTTTTAGGGGACCGTTCCCTCATCGTTCCTCCCAACTCGGGCGACCGTTTCGGCGGTCGCCCATTTTTCTTGCAGCCGGCTTCGAGCCCGCTTCCGGCCCAACGCCCACGCCGGGCGGGGGCTCGCGCGCTGCCGCTTCGCGGCGCTGCGCTTCCCCTTCGAGCTTCGCTACCGCGAAGGCTCGTCCGTCCGGCGACGGCCGACGCTGCCGGATCGTCGATCCCGAGGCGGCCGTCCTCCGCTCCCGCGCGCGTCCCGGCGTTGCCGGAGGAAGAGGAGAGCGAGAGAACGGGCAAGCCGTTCAGAGAGGAGAGAGTCATGAGCGCCGTCATCAATCTCAGGCACGAGCCGAAGCTGCGGGAGCAGTTCGAGTATGCCCGGGTGGTGAACAACACCGTGCTGATCGACCGCCGCACCCGGTGGGGCAATCCGTGGCGCGCGGGCCGCGACGGATCCCGGGACGAGGTCATCGACCGCTACCGGGCCGATCTCTGGCGCCGCATCGGCGCGGGCGAGGTGACGCTGGAGGAGCTTGCCGAACTGGACGGCTGCTGGCTGGCGTGCTGGTGCGATCCCGAGCCCTGCCACGGCGGCGTGCTCGCCCGCGCGGCGGCCTGGGCGGCGGGCGTGCTGGCGGAGCGGTCCGATGCGTGACGCGCCGCCGTGCTTCCCCTTCGAACGCCTTACCGGGCCGATCCGCCGAAGGGGGCCGTGCGGGTGGAGAGAGAATAGCCTGCCTGCGTGCTGTCCCATTGTGATCCACGTGCTCGCTACAGCAACCCCTCCGGGGTCCTCCGGGCGAAGGCGCCCTGCGGCCCGGCCAGGAAGCTCTAGGGGCGGACCGTGAAAGCCGCCGACCGTGAAGATCGAAGGCGATCTTCCGCACCAAGATCGGCGGCTTTCCGCACCACTCCGCCCCAAGAGCATCCAAGGCCAGGTGCTTCCTCTGCGCGCGCGGCTCCCAACAGGACATCACGCCGGGGATCGGCCCCGAGCGTGCAACCCGATCAGCAAGGAGATCGTCATGAACACCATCATCGAGAACATCGACACAATCGAGACCGGCGCCCAGTCCGCCACCGCGACCGTCTGCGAACAGGCGCAGCTCTTCGGCGCGGCCCCCGAGCGGGACGAGTTCGACAGCCGCGAGGTCTGGGATGCGGACGAGGCCACCGGCGCGGTGTGCGAAGCGTTCCGCATCATCGCCGAGGGCGCCTGCCCGGACGGGTTACAGCTCGCCGACGAGCGCGAAAGCCTGCTCTGGGGTTTCGTCAACATGCTCGACGCCCAGACCCAGCGCCTCGACCGCGCCGCCGACAAGCTCGGCCCGGAACTCCGTGACCTTCAGCGCGAGCAGGACGGCACCGAGATCAAGTCGTTCGAGCTGGAACTGCTGACGGACCGCGCGCGGAACTTCACCGACCGCCGCGACGCCTTCGAGACCCTGCGCGACGCAGCCGCCGAGAGCTACCGCACCGCCACCGGCAACACCTGGCGGCCCCGGCGCGGGTCGCACACCAGCCAGACCGGCAAGCTGACCTCGGCGGCCATCGACGCCCGCGACTACCAGCGCGCCCGCAAGGACCGCAAGACGCAAGCCCACCTGCCCCAGGGCACCCTCGTCGCCATCGCAGGCGGCAAGGACATCGCCGACCCGGCGGCGGTGATCGCCCGGCTCGACAAGGCCCGCGAGAAGTACGCCGACATGGTGCTCGTCCACGGCGGCGGTCCGGGCGTCGAGAAGATCGCGGCAAGCTGGGCCGAGCGCAACGGCATCCACCAGGTCGTCTGCAAGCCGGACTGGGACCGCCACGGACGGGCCGCCCCGTTCCGCCGCAACGACGAGCTGCTGAACCTCCTGCCGAAGGGCGTCATCGCCTT
>CAZUGT010000104.1:0-16081 GCA_964620095.1 uncultured Rhodospirillaceae bacterium
CCCCTAAACCATTTGACAGGGTGGCGTCCGGGGGGTAGTTTCCGCGGCCTTCGGCGCCTCGCGGGGGCGCCCAATTCATATGGATTACGAAGACCATGTTCGCAGTCATCAAGACCGGCGGGAAGCAGTATCGGGTGACGCCCGGCGACATCATCGTGGTCGAGAAACTGACCGCCGACGAGGGCTCCGCCGTCACCTTCGACAGCGTGCTGATGCTGGGCGAGGACGGCAAGGCGCCGACCGTCGGCACGCCGATGATCGCCGACGCGACGGTGACCGGCGAGGTGGTCGAACAGGGCCGCGGCGAGAAGATCACGGTCTTCAAGAAAAAGCGCCGTCAGGGCTACCGCCGGACCAAGGGTCACCGCCAGCTCCGGACCGTCCTGAAGATCACCGGGATCAACGGCCAGGGATCCAAGGGGGGCGGCCAGGCGGCCAAGAAGCCCGCCGCGAAACCGGCCGCCAAGAAGACCGCGAAGCCCGCCGCGAAGGAAGCGCCAAAGGCCGCTGAGGCCGAAGCCAAGGCCGAGGCGAAGCCCGCGGCCAAGAAGGCACCAGCCAAACCAGCGGCGAAGAAGCCCGCGGCGAAGAAGCCGGCAGCGAAGAAGCCGGCGGCCAAGAAGCCCGCCGCCAAGGCGGCAGCCTCCAAATCGAGCGCGGCGAAGAAGCCCGCGGCCAGGAAGCCGGCTGCGAAAAAGGCGCCCGCGAAGAAGGACGACTAGGACTCCGAGGAGTATTCGAGATGGCACACAAGAAAGCAGGCGGCAGTTCCCGCAACGGCCGCGACTCCGCCGGCCGGCGCCTCGGCATCAAGAAATACGGCGGCGAGGGGGTCATCGCCGGCAACATCATTGTCCGCCAACGGGGCACCAAGTATCACCCCGGGGACAATGTCGGCATGGGCCGCGACCACACCTTGTTCGCGCTGGCTGACGGCAAGGTGGCGTTCCGGCGCAGGAAGTCCGACCGGGTCTACGTGGCGGTGGAGCCGGCCGGCTAAATAACCGGCCGACCGTTCCGAACCGAAGGGGAATGGCCGGCCATTCCCCTTTTTTGATGTACCCAGGCTAGAATGGCCCAACAGGATCGGACCGGTGAAATTCCTCGACGAAGCGAAAGTCTACATAAGGAGCGGTGACGGCGGCGCCGGCTGCGTCAGCTTTCGCCGCGAGAAGTATGTGGAGTTCGGCGGTCCCGACGGGGGCGACGGCGGCCGGGGCGGCGACGTCATTGCCGAATGCGTGGCCGACCTGAACACGCTGATCGACTTCAGGTACCAGCAGCACTTCAAGGCCCGGCGCGGCGCGCACGGCATGGGCAAGAACCGCACCGGCAGGTCCGGCGAGGATCGGGTGCTCAAGGTTCCCGTCGGTACCGAGATTCTGGATGAGGAGCGGGAAACGGTGTTCGCCGACCTGACGGAGGCCGGGCAATCCGTCGTGCTCGCCAAGGGCGGCGACGGCGGACGCGGCAATACCCATTTCAAGTCGTCCACCCACCAAGCGCCCCGGCGGGCCGATGACGGCTACCCAGGCGAGGAGCGCTGGATTTGGCTGCGGTTGAAGCTGATCGCCGACGCCGGACTGGTGGGGCTGCCCAATGCGGGCAAATCCACCTTTCTGGCCGCCGTCACCCGGGCGCGGCCCAAGATCGCCGACTATCCCTTCACCACCATCCACCCCAATCTGGGCGTTGCCTATGTGGACGATGCCGAGATGGTGATCGCCGATATCCCCGGCCTGATCGAAGGCGCCCACGGAGGCGCCGGATTGGGCGACCGGTTTCTGGGCCACATCGAGCGCTGCGGCGTCCTGCTGCATCTGGTCGACGGCACCGACGAGGCGTTTTGCCGAAACTACGACATGGTGCGGGAAGAATTGGCGGCCTACGGCGCCGGGATGAGCGACAAGCGGGAGCTGGTTGCTCTCTCCAAATGCGACGCCCTGGACGCGGACGCCGTGGCGGAGCGGGTGAGCGTTCTGACCGGCCATTGCGGGAAGGAGGTCATCGCACTCTCCAGCGCGTCATCCCTCGGCGTGCCGGAAACGCTCCGCAAGCTGCGCGAGGCGGTCGCCGATGCGCGCGCTTCGGAAGCGGAGGCGGCCGAATGAGCGCGACCGGCGAAATTCTCGGCGGCGCCAAGCGGATCGTGGTCAAGATCGGGTCGGTCCTGCTGGTCGATCCCGGGAACGGCACCCTTCACCAGGAGTGGCTGGATTCCCTGGCCGACGACGTGGCTTCGTGGACCGGACAAGGCCGCGAAATCATCATCGTGTCGTCCGGCGCCATTGCTCTCGGACGGCGCTATCTCGAATTCAAATCAGGTGATCTGGCGCTCGAACAGAAGCAGGCCGCCGCCGCCGCGGGGATGGTGCGCCTCGCCCACGCCTATCAGGAAGCGCTGGGACGGCATGACCTCACCGTCGCGCAGATCCTGCTCACCCTGGACGACAGCGAAGACCGGCGGCGCTACCTCAATGCCCGCAACACCCTGACCACGTTGCTGGGGGTCGGCGCCGTCCCCCTGATCAACGAGAACGACAGTGTCGCCACCGACGAGATCCGTTTCGGCGACAACGACCGGCTGGCGGCCCGGGTGGCGGCCATGATCAGCGCGGATGCATTGGTCCTGCTGTCGGACATCGACGGCCTGTACACGTCGGACCCCGCCAAGGACAGCGGGGCCCAACTGGTGCCCGAGGTGACGGAATTGACCGCCGAGATCGACGCCATGGCGGGCGAGGCATCGTCGTCGGACAGTTCCGGCGGCATGGTCACCAAACTGGCGGCCGCCAAGCAGTCGCTGGCGGCGGGCTGCGCCATGGCCATCACCAAGGGCCGCGGCCTCAACCCCCTGTCGGCGCTCGAGGACGGCGCAACCTGCACCTGGTTCCGCCCCAGCGGCACTCCCCAATCCGAGCGCAAGCGCTGGATCGCCGGGGCGCTGCAGCCCGTCGGGGCGCTGATCGTCGATGACGGCGCCATCAACGCGCTGAAATCGGGCCGCAGCCTTTTGCCCGCCGGGGTCACGTCGGTGGAGGGGGATTTCCAGCGGGGTGATCCGGTGGCCGTCCGGGCTCAGGACGGCACCGACCTCGGACGGGGCTTGACCGCCTATTCGTCCGACGATGCGCGGCTGATCGCCGGACACAAAAGCCGTGAAATAGAGGAACGTCTCGGCTACCGTGGCCGCGACGAGATGATCCACCGGGACGATCTGGTGGTCGGGTAGCCCGGAGCTGACCAATGACAGAAGCGACGACAGACATTCCCGCCCTGATGCGTCGAATCGGCGATGCCGCCAAGGCCGCCGCCGGGGATCTGTTCACCGCCTCCACCGACGCCAAGAACCGGGCCCTGCGCGAAGCCGCCGCGAGTATCCGCGACAGGGCGGCCGATCTCAAAGCCGCCAACGACCTCGACATGGCGGGGGGCGAGGAGAAGGGCCTGACCGCGGCGCTCCTCGACCGGCTGAAACTTGACGACGACCGGATCGAGGGGATGGCCAAGGGCCTCGAGGACATCGCCGGCCTCGAAGATCCGGTGGGCACCAAGATCGCCGAATGGGACCGTCCCAACGGCCTTCATATCGAACGGGTCCGCACGCCCCTCGGCGTCATCGGCATCATCTATGAATCGCGGCCCAACGTGACGGCGGATGCCGGCGGGCTTTGCCTCAAATCGGGCAACGCCTCGATCCTGCGGGGCGGATCGGAAAGCTTCCACTCGTCGGGCGCCATCCTTGCCTCCATGCAGGACGGGCTGCGCATGGCCAACCTGCCGGAAGGGTGCATTCAGATGGTCCCGACCACCGACCGGGCGGCCGTCGGCGAGATGCTGAAAATGGCGGAAACCATCGACGTGATCGTGCCCCGGGGCGGCAAGAGCCTGGTGCAAAGGGTCATGGACGAGGCGCGGGTGCCGGTGTTTTCACACCTGGAAGGCAACTGCCACATTTACGTGAACGAGGGTGCGAAGCCCGACATGGCCCGGGACATCGTGGTCAACGGCAAAATGCGGCGGGTCAGCATTTGCGGCGCGACGGAGACGGTGCTGATCGACCGGACGGCCGCGCCCAATCATCTGCCCGACATATTGGACGCCCTGTTCGATGCCGGCTGCGAGGTTCGCGGCGACGCCGACACCCGGAAGCTGGACAGCCGGGTGATTCCCGCCACCGAAGAAGACTGGGATACGGAATACCTCGACAGCATCGTCGCGGTGAAACAGGTCTCCGGCCTCGACGAGGCCATCGAGCACGTCAACCGCCACGGCACCGAACACACCGACGCCATCGTCACCGAGGACGCCCAGGCCGCCGACAAGTTCCTGACCGGCGTCAACAGCGCCATCGCGCTCCACAACGCCTCGACCCAGTTCGCCGACGGCGGCGAGTTCGGCATGGGCGCCGAGATCGGGATCGCCACCGGCAAGATGCACGCGCGCGGGCCGGTCGGCCTCGAACAACTCACCACCTTCAAGTACGTGGTGCGCGGCAGCGGCCAGGTACGGCCTTAGGGAAGTCCGCGCCGTTGGCTCGTCCCCGCTGCATCGGATTGCTTGGCGGCTCGTTCAACCCCGCCCATCATGGCCACCGTCAGATCAGTCTCGAAGCCCTGGACCGTTTGGACCTCGACGAGGTGTGGTGGCTGGTATCGCCGCGAAACCCCTTGAAGTCCGCCGACGGCCTCGCCGGCTATGACCGCCGCCTGAAGCACGCGGCCGAGATCGCCGGCCATCCCCGGATCATCGTCAGCGATATCGAGAAGGAATTGGGAACCAGCTACACCATCGACACGGTTACCGCGCTACGCGAGCGGTTCGCCGGAGACCGGTTCGTGTGGCTGATGGGCGCGGACAATCTCCTGCAGTTTCCCAGGTGGAAACGCTGGCGCGCGCTGTTTCGCGCCATCCCCATTGCGATTTTTCCCAGGCCTACATATTCTAGACGAGCGTTGTCCGGAAGGGCGGCCCGCCGCTTCGCCCGTTATCGGGTAAGCGGTATCCGGGCCTCGAACCTGGCTGTCATGAAGCCGCCCGCGTGGGTTTTCCTGCGCACCCGGCCCGACGCGGTATCGGCCACCCGCATCCGCGCCGAGGAGGAAGCGGATTGGCCGCAAACCTGATCGTCGTGCAAGCAAAGGAGAAGATTGCCATAACCGAGACAAAAGTTGAGCTTCCCGCTCCCGACAATATGTTGGAGCTGATTGAAGCCTCTCTCGATGACGACAAGGCGCAGGACGTTGTGGTTATCGACCTCGCCGGCAAGACCGATTTCGCGGACTACATGGTTATTGCCACCGGCACCTCGCAGCGTCTGGTCAACACCATGGCCCAGCATCTCCGGGAAAAACTCAAGGCCGAAGGCATCAAAGGGATCTCCATCGAGGGGACACCCGCCTGCGACTGGGTATTGCTCGATGGCGGAGACGTCGTCGTGCATCTGTTCCGCCCGGAGTTCAGGGAGTTCTACGACCTGGAAAAGCTTTGGGGCGAACCGATGCGGCGCCCGCGGCCCAAACCGGCGCGACAACCGGAACAGGTCGCCTGATTCGGGCGCGCCCCGCCGACGCGCAGGGACGGACACCGATATGGAAATTATCGTCGCCGCGGTCGGGCGCGCGAAAAACGGCCCCGAACGCGAGATTTGCGACGCGTATGCAGGGCGGCTCGCGACGCCCGTGAAATTGAAGGAGGTCGAGGAACGGCGCCGGCTCCCGGCCGCCGAGCGGAGGGCCAGCGAGGGGAAGAAGCTTCTCGATGCCCTGCCCGCCAAGGGGTTCGTCGTGGCCCTGGATCGGACCGGCACGGCGCTCTCCAGCGACGGCCTCGCCCGGAAAGTCGGCCAATGGATGGACGCCGGGCATTCCTCCCTCTCTTTTGTCGTCGGCGGCGCCGACGGGCTCGACGGCGCCGTACTCGACCGGGCGGATTTCAAACTATCCCTCGGCGCCCTGACGCTTCCCCATCTGCTGGCCCGCGCATTGCTGATGGAGCAGCTCTATCGGGCGCAATGCATCCGGACCGGCCACCCCTATCACAAATAGCCAGACGCGATCGTTGACCCTATATTGTCGCCATGCCTGACACCGTAAATCCCGAGAGCCGGCCCAGGCCAGTCGTCCTCTGTATTCTGGACGGCTGGGGCGATCGCGCGGACGGCGACGACAACGCCATTTTCCAGGCCCGGACCCCCAATTGGGACCGGATGAAGGATATCTACCCCTATTCGAAACTGCAGGCGTCCGCCCTGGAAGTGGGTCTGCCCGACGGGCAGATGGGAAATTCCGAGGTCGGCCATATGAACATCGGCGCCGGGCGGGTGGTCATGCAGGACCTGCCGCTGATCGATCAGGCCGTCGCCGACGGCAGCCTCGCCCGGAACGAGCGCCTTGCAGGCCTGATCGGCGCGCTCCAGGATTCCGGCGGACGCTGTCACCTCATGGGACTTTTGTCCCCGGGCGGCGTCCATTCCCACCAGGACCACATGGCGGCGCTCGCCAACACCGTCGCCGATGCGGGGATCGACGTCGTCATCCACGGATTCCTGGATGGCCGGGACACCCCGCCCTCCAGCGCCAAGGGGTTCGTCGAGACGTTGCTCGCCGATGTGGCCGGCAGCGGACGGGTGCGCATCGGCACCATCAGCGGCCGCTATTACGCGATGGACCGGGACAAGCGCTGGGACCGGGTTGAACTGGCCTACGACTGCCTGGTCGACGGCGCCGGCGAAACGGCGCCGGGCGCGATTGCCGCCATCGAACAAAGCTACGCCAATGACGCGACCGACGAGTTCGTCCGGCCGACGGCCATCGAGGGCTACGCCGGCATGGCCGACGGCGACGCCATCCTGATGGCCAACTTCCGGGCCGACCGGGCGCGGCAGATTTTGACCGCCCTGGTCGATCCCTCCTTCGACGGATTCGCGCGGGCGCGCACCGTCGGCTTCGCCGCCCGCCGGGGAATGACCGAGTACTCGACCGAGTTGAACGAATTCCTCGACGCCCTGTTCCCCCAGCGTCCTCTCTCCAATATTCTGGGCGAGATCGTCGCCAACCGGGGCATGACCCAGCTTCGCATCGCCGAAACCGAGAAGTACGCCCACGTGACGTTCTTCTTCAATGGCGGCGAAGAGAAGATGTTCGACGGTGAGGAACGCATCCTCATTCCTTCGCCCAAGGTGGCGACCTACGATCTGCAGCCCGAGATGTCGGCCCCCGAAGTGACCGACAGGCTGGTGACGGAAATCGCCGCCGGCAAGTTCGACCTCATCGTGGTCAACTACGCCAACGGGGACATGGTCGGGCACACCGGAATCTTCGACGCGACGGTCAAGGCGGCGGAAACCGTTGACGCCTGCCTCGGCCGGCTCGAAGAGGCGGTCACGGCCGCCGGCGGAACCATGCTGATCACCGCCGATCACGGCAACGCCGAGCAGATGTTCGACCGGGAAACCGGCCAGCCGCACACCGCGCACACGACCCGGCCGGTTCCGTTCGTCATGGTGCACCCGCCGGCCGGCGCCGGCGCGCTGAAGGACGGCGTGCTGGCCGATATCGCACCGACCATCCTGACCCTCATGGGGCTGGCCCGGCCCGCGGAGATGACCGGCACCAGCCTCGTCGACATGGCGGACGCGCCCGAGACCCATGCGGCGGAATAGAACCACCGCGCTCAAAGTCATTCCATTGCTCCTGTTCGGCCTTGCCGCGCCCATCGCGGCGGCGGCGCAGGATGCCGGCGGCGGCCTGAAGGAAGCCGAACAGGAACTCCAGCGAAGCAAGTCCAAGAGCAGATCGCTCGACCGCCAGGACGAGCGGCTCGACCGGGAGTTGGGTCAACTCCGCCGCGCGCGCGTGGTCGCCGCGCGCCAGATCCAGGCTCTTGAGACCAAGATCGACGAGCTGGAAACAGAAGTCCGCGAACTCGATGCGGCGGAAAAGGTCAAAAACGCGCTGCTGGCCGACCGGCGCGCCCAATACGCGCAGGTGCTCTCGGCCATGCACCGGTTGTCGCTGTTCCCGCCCGAGGCGGTCGTGGTTCAGCCGTTGGAACCCGCCGATCTGGTCCGCACCGCCATTTTGCTGCAATCCACGGTGCCGCGGCTGCAGGATCAGGCCTCGCGGATTCGCGACGATCTGTTGGCTCTCAACGAAACCCGTGATCACATCCTGGAGAGCCGCCGCCGGCTGGAGGACGCCCGGAGGGAGATCGATGCGCAGCGCGGCAAGCTGGCCGCGCTGCAGCGGGAGAAGAGCCGTGAGCGCGAAGAGATCGCCGCCGCCCGGCGGGCCGAGGCCGAGCGCCTGGCGACCCTGACGGCAAGAGTCACCGATCTTCCGGACCTTTTCGGCACGTTGGAGGCGGACCGGGAGCGGGCGCTCACGGCGGCGCCGCAACCCGATCCCCAGGCCGATCCTCAGGCCAATCCCCGGGCAAATCCCGGAATGCCGGCCAAAAACGACGCCGGACGCCCGGCCGCCGCGAGGCCGGCGGAGACCGCCCTCTGGTCCCGCCGCCCGATTTCGCGGGCCAAGGGGCGGCTGCCGTTGCCCGTGATTGGCCGGATCAAGGGCCGCTATGGGGAGGTGATTCGCCCCGGAATCACCCGAAAGGGCATCGAGATCGAAACCGCCGCCAGGGCCCAGGTCGTGGCGCCCTATGACGGCAAGGTGGTCTTTGCCGGGAATTTCAGGGGTTACGGGCGGCTATTGATCATCGAACACAGCGAAGGATATCATAGCCTGCTTGCGGGGATGACCCGCATCGACGGCACACCGGGACAGTGGCTATTGGCAGGTGAACCGGTGGGCGTCATGGGACCGGCGGCTGAGGAGAAGCCGTCGCTGTATGTCGAATTTCGGCGGAAGGGGCAGCCCGTTAATCCCCTTCCTTGGCTCGTAACTCAGACAAAGTAAGGCGAAAACATGAAAAAGGTTTTCTTCCCGGCACTGGCCGCGGCATTGGCCGTCACCCTGTTGATCGGCTCCCCGGCGGCGGCCGATACGAAGAACAATGCCGACACCTATCGTCTCCTCAACCTGTTCGGTGACGTGTTCGAACGGGTTCGGGCCGAATATGTGGAGGAAGTTTCGGACGAGGAACTGATCGAAGCGGCCATTACCGGCATGCTGACGTCCCTGGACCCCCACTCCAGCTACCTCAACGCCAAGAACTTCAAGGACATGCAGGTCCAGACCCGCGGCAAGTTCGGCGGACTGGGCATCGAAGTGACCATGGAAAACGGCTTCGTCAAGGTGGTCTCGCCCATCGATGACACGCCCGCCTCGCGGAGCGGCATCAAGCCCGGCGATTTCATCACTCACCTGGATGGCAAACCGGTCCTCGGGCTCACCCTGGGAGAGGCGGTGGAGCTCATGCGGGGCAAGGTGGGCTCGGACATCAGGCTGACCATCAAGCGCGAAAATACCGCTGCCTTCGACGTCACCATCACCCGGGCGGTGATCCCGCTCCGGACGGTGCGCTCGCGGGTCGAGGGCGACATCGCCTACGTCCGGATTTCATCTTTCAGCCAGCCGACGACCGACGGTCTCAAAAAAGCCATGGCGAAACTCAAGGCCGAACTGGGTGACAAGTTCAAGGGCATGGTCCTCGATCTCCGCAACAATCCGGGCGGCCTGCTGGATCAGGCGGTCGGCGTCTCCGACGCGTTCCTGGAACAGGGTGAGATCGTCTCGACCCGCACCCGCGAAAAAGAGCAGCATCAGCGGTTCAATGCCCGGCCCGGCGATCTGGCCGACGGCAAACCCATCGTCGTGCTGATCAACGGCGGTTCGGCCTCGGCTTCCGAAATCGTCGCCGGCGCCCTGCAGGACCACAAGCGGGCGATCATCCTCGGCACCAAGTCCTTCGGGAAGGGCTCGGTGCAGACCATCATGCCGTTGGGCCGTCACGGCGCCATGCGGCTGACCACGGCGCGCTACTACACGCCGTCGGGCAGGTCGATCCAGGCCGTCGGCATCGATCCCGATATCGCCGTCGAACAGGCCCGTTTCGAGCGGGTCGGCAACGGCCAGCGCCGCCGGGAATCGGATCTCCGCGGCGCGCTGCGGAACGAAGGCGAGGGCAATGGCGGCGCCCGGCCCGAGCAGGCGGAGGAACGGCAGGACTTCCAGCTTCAGCGCGCCCTCGATCTGCTGCAGGGCGTGTCGCTGTTCAATCAGCTTCTGAAGGGATAACCGGAAGAGGCATCGGCACCCGCCCAACGTGCGGCCCCGGCCCGGCAGGCGCAATAATTCCCCCTGACCTTCCTGGAATGTCCGTGCCCAAACAGGACCTGCCCTACCGTCCCTGCGTCGGCGTACTGATGTTCAACGACGAGGGCCGGGTGTTCGTCGGCAGGCGGATCGACATACCGGAGCCCGCCTGGCAAATGCCGCAGGGCGGCATCGACGAGGGAGAGGCGCCCGACCGGGCGGCGCTGCGCGAACTGGAAGAAGAGATCGGAACGGGAAACGTCGAGTTGGTGGCGGAAACCGAGGACTGGATCAGCTACGACCTGCCCGACGCGTTGGCCGGCAGGGTGTGGAAGGGCCGGTATCGGGGACAAACCCAAAAGTGGTTCGCCGCGCGGTTTCTCGGCGCGGACACGGAAATCGACGTCCATGGCGTTGCCAAGCCGGAATTCGGCGATTGGCGGTGGGTGGGGCTCGATGAACTGCCGTCGCTGATCGTTCCCTTCAAGCGCAGGGCATACGAACGGGTGGTTGCGGAATTCCGCGGAATCGTCGTCAAATCCAATTAAATCCATGGCCGGAACGGCCGCTTTCGGGGTTCACGGAAAATCGAGCGGTTTTCGCGGATACGATGGTTGGCGGTGGGTATTCATTGTGTTAAGACAGCGCGCTTTTTTGTTGTTTTTTGGTGGAACGATCTGGTTTGATCGCCTGGAAAATCGACGCCGATTGACATTCCAGCTTTAGAAATTTTGCACGGACGACGCGGGCCTCGGGACCGCTTCGGTAAAAGGATCGTCGGGAGAACACGACAATGGTAGGCACCGCCGCAGTTGCCATGGAAGAACCGCTCCGCGAGGAGGTGGAGGACGTTGTCATCCGCTTCGCCGGGGACTCGGGCGACGGCATTCAGATTACGGGGGGCCAGTTTACCCAGACCACCGCGCTTGCCGGAAACGACCTGGCGACCTTCCCGGACTTTCCGGCCGAGATCAGGGCGCCCGCGGGCACGACCTTTGGGGTTTCGGCCTTTCAAATTCATTTCGGATCCCGTGACATCAAGACCGCCGGCGATGCCCCGGACGTGCTGGTTGCGCTGAACCCGGCGGCGCTGAAGGTCAACCTCGGCGATTTGCGGGATGGCGGCCTGATCGTCGCGGATACCGGCGCGTTCACCGACCGGAACCTGAAAAAGGCCGGCTTCGACGAGAACCCGCTCGACAATGACAGCCTCGCCAACTACCGGGTCGTCGCCATCGATGTATCCAAGAACACCTTGGAAGCGGTCAAGGATCAGGGCCTCAGCCAGAAGGAAGCGCTTCGCTGCAAGAACATGTGGACGCTGGGCCTGGTCTATTGGCTCTACGACCGCGACCGCAAACCGACCTTCGACTGGCTTACCGGCAAGTTCAAGAGCCGCCCCGAAATCGCCAACGCCAACATTGCCGCGGTGAATGCGGGACATGCGTTCGGCGAAACCATGGAAGTGTCCGACGGCGGGGTCGCCTATACGGTCTCGCCGGCCGAAATCGATCCCGGCCTTTATCGGACGGTTACCGGGATCGAGGCGCTTTCCTGGGGTCTGATCGCCGGCTCTCAATCGACCCAACTCGATTTGTTTTTTGCCGGCTACCCGATCACACCGGCCTCGTCGGTGCTTCACACGCTTTCCCGTCTCAAGGAATTCGGCGTCATCACCTTCCAGGCCGAGGACGAGATCGCCGCCGTCTGCTCGGCCATCGGCGCGTCCTATGCCGGCAATCTCGGTGTGACGGCGAGTTCCGGCCCGGGCATCGCGCTCAAGACCGAAGCCATCGGCCTCGCCATCTCCGTGGAACTGCCCCTCGTGGTGATCAACGTCCAGCGCGCGGGCCCATCGACCGGCATGCCGACGAAGACCGAGCAATCCGACCTGCATCAGGCGGTCTATGGCCGGAACGCGGACAGCCCGCTCGCGGTCATCGCGGCCAAGTCGCCCGCCGATTGCTTCGAGGTCGCCATCGAGGCGGCCCGGATCGCGACCAAGTACATGACCCCGGTCATGCTGCTGGCCGACGGCTATCTCGCCAACGCGTCGGAACCGTGGCGGATCCCCGACGCGACGGCCATCGAATCCAGCCCGGTTTCCTTCCATACCGACCCGGATGATTTCCATCCCTTCCTGCGCGATGAAACGACCATGTCGCGCGCGTGGGCGGTTCCCGGAACGCCGGGTCTCGAGCACCGGATCGGCGGTATCGAGAAGTCCTATTCCACGGGCAACATTTCCTACGAGCCCGAGAACCATCAGAAAATGACCGACACCCGCCGCGCCAAAATCGACGGCATCGCCAAGGACATCCCGGACCAGACGGTGGAACTGGGCAGCCAGGGCGGCAAGATGGCGCTGGTCGGCTGGGGCTCGACATTCGGTCCGATCAACCGCGCGGTTCAGATCGTGCGCGCCGACGGCCACGACGTGTCCCACATCCACATCCGTCACATCTGGCCGCTGCCCGCCAACCTGGAGAGCCTGCTCGGCGGCTACGAGCAGGTCCTGGTTCCGGAAATGAACACCGGTCAGCTGCTGACCGTATTGCGGAGCGAGTACCTGCTGCCCGCCGAGGGCCTGAACAAGGTTTCCGGCCAACCGTTCAAAGTCGCCGAGATTGTCGACGCAGTCCGCAGCCGGCTGGAGACATAAACATGAACGTGCAAACCCCGCCCGAAAAACTGACCGCCAAGGACTATGCCTCCGACCAGGAGGTGCGCTGGTGCCCCGGGTGCGGCGATTACGCCATCGTCCGCGCCATGCAGAAGACCCTGGCCGATCTTCAATCGCCGCCGGAGAAGACCGTTTTCGTATCCGGTATCGGGTGCGCCGCGCGCTTCCCCTACTACATGGCGACCTATGGTTTTCACACCATCCACGGACGCGCGGCCTCCCTCGCAACCGGGGTGAAACTCGCCAACCCGGACCTGGACGTGTGGGTCATCTCGGGCGACGGCGATGCGCTCTCCATCGGCGGCAATCACCTGATGCACGTGCTGCGCCGCAACGTGAACCTGCAATACATCCTGTTCAACAACGAGATTTACGGGCTCACCAAGGGTCAGTACTCGCCGACCTCCCGGCTCGGCACGCGCTCGCCGTCGACCCCGCTGGGTTCGGTCGATGCGCCGGTCAACCCGGCCTCCTTCGCGCTCGGCTGCGGCGCGAAGTTCGTCGCCCGGTCGATCGATTCCTCACAGAAGCACCTGCCCGAAATCTTCGCCCGCGCCCACACCCACCAGGGCGCGTCGTTCGTCGAGGTGTTCCAGAACTGCATCGTCTACAATGACGGGGTGTACTCTTCGTTCACCGAGAAGGGTGCCGCCGAAGACAACCAGTTGATCGTCGAGCACGGCAAGCCGCTGGTCTTCGGCAAGGAGCGCGACGAGGGCATCCGCCTCAAGCCGGGTACCATGGAGTTGGAGGTGGTGACCATCGGCAAGAACGGCGTCACCCTCGGCGATGTTCTGGTTCACGACGAGACCAACAAGCTGGCCGCGACCCTGCTGGTGGAGATGGAGCGTCCGGCATTCCCGGTCGCCATCGGCGTGCTCTACTGCAATCCCAGCGAGACCTACGACGGCGCTGTCCGCAACCAGGTCGAACAGGCCCAGTCGAAGGGCGGCAAGCCCGACCTCAACGCGCTCATGCGCAGCGGCCCCACCTGGACCGTCGACTGACCGGACGTTAGCCCGGCTGCCAGCCCGCCGGGGCCAGCTCGAAACCGTCGAATTCGAAGGCCGGCGCGACGGTGCAGCCCGCCAGCGTCCATTCGCCGAGGCTTTCGGCCGACTGCCAGGCATCGGCGGGAACCACGAGTTGCGGCGCCTGGCCGGCCGCGAGATCGGTTCCCAGGATGCGACCGGCCGCGGTGGCGCCGTCACGGGAGACGGAAAGCCGCAGCGGCGCCCCATCGTAAAAATGCCAGATTTCCGTCGCATCGACCCGGTGCCAGGCGGACGTCTCGCCGGCGCGCAACAGATAGTAGATCGAGGTGACCGCGCCGCGGCCGCCCTCCGCGGGGGCATGGCGGTAGATTTCCTTGTAGCAGCCGCCCTCGGGATGGGGCTCGAGGCCGAGAGCGGCAATGACGGACGCGGCATCGGTGGTCATGGATAAGCCATAGCGCGGCGCGGGCCGGCATGCAATCGGCTGCGGTACCTGTTGCGCCACGGGTTGTGATATGCTCGGCCCATGTGGCTCGATGTCATTGATCTCAGGGACTTTTATGCCTCCCCGCTGGGACGGGTCGCGCGGCGCATGATCCGCGAACAGATACGCAACAGCTGGCCGGACGTAACCGGCCAGACCGTCGTCGGGGTCGGGTTCGCAACCCCGTATCTCGGTCAGTACCGGCAGGAGGCGCGCCGGGTGATTGCCGCCATGCCGGCGCCGCAGGGCGTCATCCACTGGCCGATCGAGGGTCCGGGTGAAACCATGCTTTGCGAGGAGGCCGAACTGCCGTTGCCCGACCTGTCGGTCGACCGGCTGATCATGGTTCACGCCATCGAGTGCGCCGAACAGGTACGGCCGCTGATGCGCGAGGTTTGGCGGGTGCTCGCCGGCAATGGGCGGCTGCTGGTTGTCGCGCCCAACCGCCGCGGAATTTGGGCGCGCCTCGACAGAACCCCGTTCGGCTTCGGGAGTCCGTACACCAATTCCCAGCTTTCCGGGCTGCTCCGGGACACCATGTTCGCGCCGGTCTCCCGGGCCGGCGCGCTTTACGTGCCGCCCGCCCGCTCGCGGATGATCCAATCATCGGCGCGCGCCTGGGAGAATGTCGGGGTCAGGTGGTTCAAGGGTTTCGGCGGCGTGGTCATGGTCGAGGCCAGCAAACAGATCTACGCCGCAACCCCGGCGGGCGAGGTCGCCCGGCGGCGCTCCTACGCCACCGCGACCAACCCGTAGGCGTTTACCCGTTTAGGACCGATGGAGCAGAAAGACCGCCTGTTCGCCCATTAGGTTGGCGAAGAACATGCCCGAGCCGATCCCGCGGGCGCGGCCGGTGCTGTCCAGCGAGATACTGCGCTCGATGGTGATATTCATTTCGTCGCACAGCAGGATGAAATCCTTGATGGTGCAGAAGTGGATATTGGGCGTGTCGTACCATTGGTCGGGAAGCGACTCGTTCACCGGCATCCGTCCCTGGAGGGCGAGGCCCACCCGGCACCGCCAGTGGGCGAAATTGGGAAAAGAGACGATCGCCCGCTTGCCGATCCTGAGCATGTTTTCCAGCACCTGTTTCGGCGCCATGGTCGCCTGCAGGGTCTGGCTCAACAGCACGTAGTCGAAGGCGCCTGTCGGATAATCGTCGAGATCCGTATCCGCGTCGCCCTGTATGACGGGCAGGCCGGCCGATACGCAGGCATTCACTCCCGACGTCGATAGCTCCATCCCGCGGCCGTCCACCTGTTTGAAGTGGACCAGGTAGTCCAGCAGTTCGCCGTCGCCGCAGCCGACATCCAGCACCCTGGACCCCGGCTCCACCATATCGGCGATAAGCTGCAGATCGACGCGGATGGCATCCCGGCGGGCTTCGGACTCCTTGCGCGTCATGTTCATCGCCGCGGCCTCCACTTAACCCAGGAGGCCTCGTTGTTCGTCGGCGCCATCGAGGAATCCGCGGAGCACCCGCCAAAACTCCGGCTCATCGAGGAGGAATGAATCGTGCCCGTTATCGGTCTCGATCTCGGCGAAGCTGACACTCGCGGCCGCGGCATTCAGCGCCTTCACGATGTGGCGGCTCTCGGCGGTGGGATACAGCCAGTCGGTGGTGAACGAAATCACGCAGAACCGGGCATTGGTCTCCTGGAACGCCTGGGCCAGAACCCCGTCGTAGCGACCGGCCAGGTCG
>CAZUGT010000105.1:0-2367 GCA_964620095.1 uncultured Rhodospirillaceae bacterium
AACAGCGTCACCGCAAGACAGAGGGCGAGTGTGACGGCGACGGTTTCCGGGATAAACACCCAGTCGGCCTCCATCAGGAAAACGACCACCGCCCAGGCGGTAACGGACCCGATCACCGCCGCGATGAACCCGGTGGCGAGGCCCAGCAATCCGTATTCGATCAGGAAGGCGCGGGTGACCGAGGCGCGGGTCGCGCCCAATACCTTGAACACCACCGCGTCATATATCCGCCGCCGCCGTCCCGCCGCCACCGCGCCCGCCAGCACGATGGCGCCGGCGACGATGGTGATGGAGGCGGTGGCGCGCACCGCGGTGCCGATGCCGGCGACGATGTTGGCCGCCGCCTGAAGGGCTTCACGGACCCGCACCACGGAAATATTGGCGAACCGGTCGGAGACTGACGCTTCGATCCGGTCTTCCAGGCTTTTCGGCGCCTGGATGGCGGCGATATGGGTGTGGGGCGCGTTCTCCAGCGTCCCGGGCGCGAAAATTATGGCGAAATCGAACCGCAGGCTCCGCCAGTCGATCTCCCGGAGCGAGGCGATTTCCGCCGTGACCTCCCGGCCCAGGATATTGAGGGTCAGCGTGTCGCCCAGGCCGACGCCGAAGTCCCGGGCGATTTCCTCGTCCAGCGAAATCTTGGGCGGACCGCTGTAATCGGCGGGCCACCACTTGCCGGCGACGATCTTGGATCCCTCCAGGGGAACCGCCGAGTAGGTGAGCGCCCGGTCGCCGCGGACCGCCCATCGGGATCCTTGACCGATCCGCCGCCGGCCCACCGGATCGCCGTCGATGCGGACGATGCGTCCGCGCAAGGTGGCCGAGCGCATGAAGTCTCCGGTGCCTTCGACGCCGTTCACCGTCCGGTCGAAGGCCGCGACCTGCGTCGGCTGAATGTCGAGGAAAAAGAAGGCCGGCGCCTGATCGGGCAGGCGCTCGTTGATCTGGCGGGAGATATTGCCTTCGATCAGGGCGATTGCCACCAGCACCGTCAGCCCGAGCCCGAGGGACACGACCACGCTGCCCGTGGTGGCGCCGGGCCGGTGGAGGTTCGAAACGGCGAGGCGCAATTCGGTCCGGCGGATGTTGGTGAGTTTAGACGCGCCATTGATCACCAGCATCGAAGCGCCCTTCAGCAACAGGAGGGCGACCGCCGCGCCGCCGACAAACCACATGGCGAAACCGGCGCGGTCGGCGGTGGCGATGATCAGACCCGCCAGCAGCAGGGCGGTTACCCCGGTGGCGATCACGTAGCCCTTGTGCGGCCACGCTTTTTCCGCGGCCACCTTGGCCCGGAATAGGTGCGTGGGCGGAATGTCCTGGGTGCGCGCCAACGGCCAAAGCGCAAAGGTGAGAGACACCAGCACGCCGAAAATAGCGGCCAGAATCAATGACTTGGGGAACAGGGCGACGGTCAGTTCGACGGGCAGCAGATCGTTGAGGGCGCCGCCGGCAAGCATCGGCGCAACCCCGCCGATGATGACGCCCAAGAGTATCCCGAGCAGCGCCAGCACGAGAACCTGGAGCAGATAAATCTTGAACACGAGGTTCGCCGGGGCGCCCAGGCACTTGAAGGTGGCGATGACGGACGTCTTGCCGTCGAGATAGCTGCCGACGGCGTTGGAAACGCCGATCCCGCCCACCAGGAGCGTGGTCAGGCCGACGAAGCCCAGGAACAGGGTCAGCCGGTCGATGAAGCGCTGCAGGCCCGGCGCGGCGCGGGAGCGGTCGTTGACCCGCCAGCCGGCCTCGGGGAACGCCTGGTTGACGTCGTCCACCCAGGCCTTCACGTCGGCATTCTCGCCGATGGCGATCCGATAGCGGTAGCGGATCAAACTGCCGGGCTGGATGAGACCGGTTTCCTCCAGGCCCGCCTTGGGGACCATCACCCGCGGGCCGAAGCTCATTACCGTGGCCACCCGGTCCGGCTCCCGCTTGATGACGGAATTGATCCGGAAGGTGCCTTCTCCGATGCGGAGCCGGTCGCCGATCCCGAGACCAAGCTTGGCGAGCAGGTTTTGCTCCACCGCCGCGCCCCAGAGGCCGTCCCTGCGGGCCAACACGGCTCCGAGTTCCTCGCCCGACTCGGTTTCCAGGGCGCCGACCAGGGGATAGGCGCCGTCGACGGCCTTGAGTTCGACCAGGGAACGCTTGGCGCCCCGGTCACCCGCGGAGCGGGCCATGGCGCGCATCTCGATCACTTCGGACAGATCGCCCCGGCCCGCAATATAGCTGCGCTGCTCCGCCGTGACGGGACGGTGCAGCAGGCGCAACGAGATGTCGCCGCCGAGGAGGCTCCGCGCATCGCGCTCGATGCCGCCGGTGACCGATTCGGAGACGCTGCCCACCCCGGCGATGGCCGCGACG
>CAZUGT010000106.1:0-6040 GCA_964620095.1 uncultured Rhodospirillaceae bacterium
TGACCCAAATGAATCACATCTCAAATCCATCGGGAATCCCCTTTCGCAGAGGAATCCTCCAGGGGGGAGGTAAACCAACCGACCCATTCCCTCCCCCCCAGGGGTTTTAGGGGACACCCCTAACCCCGATGAGGGGGAGGGTCAGGGAGGGGGGGCGAACGGAAAGTGGCGCCCGGCCGGGGCGCCACAATTCCACACTCCACAATGCAGCCGGCGGACCAGCCGCCTATTTCTTGACGTTCTCCTGGCCCTTCTTGCCCATCTCCTTGAAGACCGCGAGGGTCTCCGACGAGATGTCGCGATAGGTCTTGATCACCTTGAGGCCCTGGTCGAGCGGCACATAGGTCGGCGTCACGCCGGAAATCTTGGTGATCGCGGCGAGGAACTCCGGATCCTTGGTCATGTTCCCGTAGGCCGTCCGCATGATCTCGACGGCTTCCTTCTGCGTTCCGGGCGGCATGAAGACGGTCCGCGTCATCGGGCTGACGTTGCTGCGCAGCCACTTGTAGGCATCCCATTTGGGCCCCGAGGGCGGCTTGCCGTGGACCTTCTTGTAGACGTCGTGGAAGGAAGCGAAGTCCTTCACGACGGGGTTGTTCATCGGGTTCCCGTCCGCATCGAAGTACGAGTGGTACCAAAGCGCGAGCGCCTTGCCGTCCTTGATCAGGGAATCCTTGAAGAACTTTACGTAGCCGGTGTAGCCGCTGTGCCCGGCCTGCATTTCGTTCTGCCGGACGGCCGGGTTGATCTTGGCCATGCCCCGGAAGCCCGGAACGTAGCGGTACTTCACGCCCATGATATCGAGGGCGAGGTTGCCGGCGAGGTCGAGTTCGCGGTCGGCGCTGCGCCCGGCGATGTTGAAAACCCCGACCTTGACGATGTCGGCCGCGGTCTTCATGCCCGGCGCGACGTCGGTGCGCATGATGGTGGTCTGCGGCGTCGACCCGGCGCCGATGAACTCGAACTTCTCGGGAACGAACCGGATGCCGGGCAGTTTGGCGATCACGCCGGCCGCGTTCCATGGCCCATAGATGAGGGTCAGGCCGTCCGGCGCGCCCTTGTCATAGACGAAGTTCAGGGCCTTTACCCCGCCCGCGCCCGGCATGTTCCGGGCGACGATCTCCGGATTGCCGGGAATTTTCTTGGACAGGTAACGAGCCACGATCCGCGCATTCAGGTCGAGCCCGCTGCCCCCCGGCACCGGAACGACCATGTTGATGGTTTTGCCCTTGTAGAATTGTGCATCCGCGGGTGCGGCGGCCGATACGAGTGCGGCGCCCGCGGCTGCGGCGAGTAGAGTCCTGGCGATGGTACTCATGAATACCTCCCAATAGATACGTTTTGCGGCTTATCGCCGTAACGCTAACCCAACTTCGCGGCCGCCGACTATAACAATTTGGCATCACGGAATTTAATTGGGAGTCCAGGTGCGCATCCGCGCGCCGGGCCGCGACCCCGAACCAGTCGGCGCATGACGACCTGGTTTGTGTCGTAAATCCACTTGTCATACCCCGGCGCAAGTCCGGGGTATCCAGATTTTCAATTCTTGCACCACAGAGTACACGGAGATCACGGAGCGGATTTAAGTGTACATACTCCGTGTCCTCGGTGGTCTCTGTGGTGAATATCCTGGATGCCCCGGACAAGCCGGGGCATGACGGGTGTTGTTGGAACCCCCTATTACGTCATGGCCGGGCCCGGACCCGGCCATCCACGCGAATGCCCCGCCACTTTGCCGGCTGGCCGGCAAAGCCGGTCCGGTGGGCCGGGGCATGACGAGCATATTGCCGTGACCACGTCACCTCTTTGTTGATCGACCGTCCGCGGGGGGTGGAATACATCCCCGCCGCCCGCTATTCGTACGGTCCCCAGGCGCGCTGGGCCGCTGGGCGCGCTTCGATGGCGTCGTGCCAGCGCTTCAGGTTGGGGAAGTCGCCGAAGCCGATCCACTTGTCGTCGCCGTAGATGTGGGTATCGGCATAGGCGGAGATATCGGCGACGGAAAAATCACCGGCGAGATATTCATTGTCGGCGAGCCGCTGGTCCAAAAGGCCGAACATCTCGGTCAGCACGTTCCTGTAGTGGGCCTTGGCCTGCTCCACCGTTTCCGGATTGCGGATCCAGAAAAAACCGTATTGCTGCGCCAATGTGGTGAACTGGGCCGATCCGTAGAACAGCCACCGGTCGACCAGCACCCGCTTGGCCGGGTCATCCGGATACTGGCCGTTGCCGGCCTTCTCGGCGGTGTATTTCAGAATGGCGCCGGACTCGCTCAAGGTCAGCGGTTCGCCGCCCGGCCCGTCATGGTCGACGATCACCGGAATCTTGTGGGCCGGATTGAGTTTCAGGAACTCGGGCTTGAACTGCTCCTTGTCCGGAATGCTGACCGGCTTGACGGTATAGTCGAGGCCGCTCTCCTCCATCCCGTGCCGGGCCTTGTAGCCGTTGTCCGTGGTCCAGAAATATAGATCGATCATCGTGCCCTCCCGCGAAGAATGTCCGCCATCTTCGGGGGAAATCCCGGATGGTCAAGGCGTACCGCCGGCCGGTCCGGCGGCCGCGGCCGAAATCCGATGCTCACCACTCGACCCACAGTTCGGCGGGCCCGCGCATGGTGAAATTGGGGACGTAGCTGAACGTCTGGCCCTGGACCAGGTCCAGGCCCGGCAGGCGGCCGGCCAGGACCTGCAGCGCGATGGTCCCCTCCAGGATGGCGAGCCGGTTGCCGAGGCAGAAATGGGACCCGTGGCCGAAGGAAACGTTGTGGTTGGCGTTCTCCCGGTGGATGTCGAATGTCTCCGGCTCCGGGAACTTGTCCTCGTCGTGGTTGGCCGAGCCGAGCGACATGAATATCTCGGTGCCCTTGGGGATGTCGTAGCCGGCGACCGTGGTGTCTTCCCGGGCGATGCGGCGCCAACTGGTCTGAGGAGAGTCGATTCGCAGCGACTCGTTCAGCGCGCCGGGGATTTTCGCCGGATCGGCGCAGATTTCGTCCCAGCTGTCCCGGTTGCGGAGCAGATTGATCAGCGTATTGCCGAGCAGATTGCTGACGATCTCGTGGCCGGCGAACGACAGGCCGTAGACCACGGATTCGATTTCGGCGATGGACAGTTCGGCGGCATTCCCGTTGTGGACCGCCAGCAGTTCGGTGGTGAAATCGTCGGCCGGCTCCTCCAGGCGGCGCTTCACGTGGGCGCAGCAATAGCGCCAGTAAGCGAGCATGTATTCGGCGATGGTGATCTGTTCCTCGTCGGTGCTCAGGCCCCAGGTGAAGGACAGCCGGTTGGTGGTCCAGATCTTGAGCTGCGGATCGTCCTCCGGCGGAAAACCGAGCAGGCGGAAGATGGTCTCGCCGGGCAGCGGGTGCCCGACGGCGGTGACGAAGTTGGCCGGCGGGCCCGCCTCGATCATCGCGTCGATCAGGGTCTCGGAACGTTGCCGGACGAAGGGCTCGAGGACCTGCATTCGGCGGTTCGAGAACCCCGCGTGGGTGTGCTTGCGGATACGGACATGGTCCGGCGGCGTGTTGTTGGAGAGCACCGGCAGGGGCCTGTAATCGTCGGCGGCGAGGATGTCCCGCGCCGCATCGCAGATTTTCACCACCGGCTGCTGAACGTTCTCGGGCGAGAAAATATTCGGGTTCTTGAACACGTGGAGGACGTCTTCCATCTTGGTCAGAACCAGATAGCCCATTTCCTCCGAATAAAACGCCGGCGTGTCGAGGCGGCGCTTCTTGAGCTCCGCGTAGGGGTTTTCGATGTAGGCCTCGGTGAATGTCGAAAAGCTGTGATCCACCGGGCATCCCCGCGGCACCACCCGTTCCGCCGGCCGGTCTTTGTAATAGGCTGAATCGACCATGTGTCTTCCCCTGCTGCGCCGATATGTGACGACCCGGCAACGAATCCATTATCCGCGGATCGCCGGGCCGGTGGCCAGGGCCATGACCCGGATTTCCACTCTGCGGAAACCTTGGACGGGAGAGCGCGGGTGAGGGCAAGGGGGAAGATCGTGGATGGCCGGGTCCGGGCCCGGCCATGACGCGTGGAGATACGATACAAACCAGATCGTCATGCCCGTGCTTGACACGGGCATCCACGCCTTGGGGGCCGGAGCCTAGAGCACCTCGAAGACGTCCAGGATCACCCTGGCCGGATCGCGCCGGCCGGCGCCGAGCGCCAGGACGCGGTTGAGCCACTCGTAGGGTCCGGCGGGCGCTTCGAACAGCATCGACTCGCGAAAGTAATATTCGCCCGGGTCGACGGCCTCTCCGGCGGCGAGGCGGCGCATGACCTCGGGCGGCCCGTGACGCAGGCCCAGGCCCTTCATGTAGATGATCGCGCCGTCGCCGGTTTGCAGCGTGACCCGGACGTCCAGGTCCGCGACCCCGTCGGCGCGCATCAGCTGGCTGTCCGCACCGCCCGCCAGCAATTTGCCGGACAGCCGATCGCCTTCGAAGGCGCCGCCGGTAACCGGAATGAACCGGCGGTCGCCGTAGGGCGCCCCGGAACCGACCTGCGGTTCGGCCACCTCGGCCTGGATTTGAAAAAGCGGTTGGAGTTCGATCATGGTCTCGTCCCTCGGCTGCCGTCCCGGCGGAAATGCCGAAACCCATTGATCCGGAATGACGGATGCGGCATTCAGAACCTGAACCAATATTCGAGGAGGCGGACCCGCTCCGCAACATCGGATGACCGTATTGATCGCCGGCGGCGGTATCGCCGGCCTGGCCCTCGGCCTCACCTGCCATCAGATCGGCGCGCCGTTCAGGATTTTTGAAAGCGTCGACGAGGTCAAACCGCTCGGGGTCGGCATCAACCTGCAGCCGAGCGCGGTCCGCGAGCTTTTCGATCTCGGACTGGAGCCGTACCTCGGCGGCATCGGTGTCCGCACCCGCGATTACGGCATGTACACCAAGACCGGACTGGAGATTTGGACCGAGCCCCGGGGCACCTGGGCGGGCTACAAATGGCCGCAATATTCGGTGCACCGGGGCATGCTGCACATGATGCTCTATGAACAGCTATTGGAGCGCGCCGGCCCCGATTGCTTCGAGACCGGCTGGTCGGCCACCGGTTTCGAGACCTCCGATGCCCGCGCCCTGCTGCACCTGGAGAACCGGGCCGGCGAAACCCGGAGCGAAACCGGCGCCCTGCTCCTCGGCGCCGACGGCATCCACTCGGCGATACGCGCCCGAATGGCGTCGGACGAGGGCCCGCCCGCCTGGGGCGGCTTCATCCTGTGGCGCGGCACCACCCGCATGAAGCCGTTCCTCACCGGGGCGTCCATGGTCATGGTCGGCTACGACGCGCAGCGCTTCGTCTCATATCCCATATCCGAAACCGATCCCGGCACCGGCGAGGCGCTGGTCAACTGGATCGCCAGCATCAAGTTCAACATGGACGACAGCTGGCGAAAGGAGGACTGGAACCGGCTCGCGGATATGGACGATTTCCTGCCCCGCTACGAGGATTGGGTTTTCGACTGGCTCAACGTCCCGGCAATGGTGCGCGCCAGCGACAGAATCTACGAATATCCCATGGTCGACCGGGACCCGCTGGACCGCTGGACCCATGGCCGCGTATCGCTGATCGGGGATGCCGCCCACGCCGCCTATCCCGTCGGCTCCAACGGCGCCGGACAGGCCATCGTCGATGCCCGCAAGCTGGGCGCCGCGTTCCTCGCCCACGGCCTGACGGAGCAGGCTCTCCAGGTCTACGAGGATGAAATGCGCCCGGCGACCGAGAAGGTGATCTACGCCAACCGCGGCGGCGACGGGCCGGATGCCATTCTCGATGTGATCGAGGAACTGTGCGGCGGCGTGTTCGACGACATCCACGACGTCATGCCCTACGAAGACCTGAAGAGCCACGCCGACAAGTACAAGAAGCTGGCGGGATTCAGCATCGATGAACTGAACGCCCTGCCGCCGCTGATCCCGGAGGCGGCCCGGCTTTAGGGTTCGGCTTCGATTGAGAAATTTCGGTTTTGCCCCCCCCTCCCTAGCCCTCCCCCTCATCGGGGTTAGGGGTGTCCCCTAAAA
>CAZUGT010000107.1:0-5165 GCA_964620095.1 uncultured Rhodospirillaceae bacterium
ATGGACATTTATAGGCATTTGATGGCCTGGTTAAATTCCAATTCTGCGTTTTTTGGGCGCTTTCCGGCCCGCGGGAACCCCTGGCGAATCCATGGGGCGGCGCCCGCGGACGATGCTCCCTTATCCATATGTGCGATTGGCTGCGCTTCGCCACCCCCTCACCCAGCTTCGGGGGGGAGGGGGTGCAAAATTACCACGGAGCGCACGGAGATCACGGAGCGGATTCGGGTGTAGATACTCCGTGTCCCCGGTGGTCGACCTGGTGAATATCCTGGATGCCCCGCACAAAGCCGGCCTACGCCGTCCGAAAGTCGGCTTCGGCCGACTGAAGGCCGGTCCAGTGGGCCGGGGCATGACGGGTGATGCCGAATCGAATCAAAGAAGCTCGTCATTACCCGGCTTGTCCGGGTAATCCAAAACAACGTGGATGCCCGTGTCGAGCACGGGCATGACGGCTTGGCTTGTGTCGTATATCCACTCGTCATTACCCGGCCTTCCGGCCGGCCGAAGCGTTGTCCCGGATCCGGCGGACGTTTCCGTTTTAAGGGCCCGGCCGCCTGTGCTAAGGGTACCGAATGCTGGAGTTTTTCGCCAAGCGGCTGCGGCACCGCTCGCGCCCCCTCGCCAATCTCGCGCCGGACGAGGTGGAGTCGGCGGTGGACGAGTACATGGCGATCTACGGCGCCGGCGAGGAAAGCCGGCGGGAGCAGTACCGCTCGTTCGTGAATCACTATTACGACCTGGTGACCGACTTCTACGAGTTCGGCTGGGGCCAGTCGTTCCACTTCGCGCCCCGCCGCAAGGGCGAGAGCTTCAAGGCGTCCATACTCAGGCACCAGCATTATCTCGGGGCCCGGCTGGCCCTGAAGCCGGGGATGCAGGTGCTCGATGCGGGATGCGGGGTCGGCGGGCCCATGGGCAACCTCGCGCGCCATTCCGGGGCCGGCTTCGTCGGCATCAACAACAATGCCTACCAGATCGAGCGCACGAAACACCACACCCGGGACGTGGAGGAGCAGTGCCGCTTCATCCACGGCAGCTACATGCAGATTCCCGAGGATGACGACACCTACGATGCCGCGTTCGCCATCGAGTCCATGCCCCATGCGCCGGACAAGACGGGCGCGTTCGCCGAAATCCTGCGGGTTCTGCGCCCGGGCGCCCTGTTCGGCGGCTACGAGTGGTGCATCACCGGCGATTTCGACCCCGCGAACCCGGAGCACCAGCGGATCAAGCACGACATCATGGTGGGGGACGCGCTGCCGGAAATCGCCTCCATACCGGAAATTTGCGACGCCTTGCGGGCGGCCGGGTTCGAGCTCGTGGAAGCCGAGGACCGCGCCCTCGCGTCGGACCCCGAGACGCCCTGGTACCGCGCCCTGGAGGGCCGCGACCTCAGTCTTTCGAGCATCCCCCGCACGCCCATCGGCCGCACGCTCACCAATCTGACGCTGCGGGCCGGGGAGAAGCTGCGGCTGTTCCCGGAGGGCGCCCGCGCGGTCTGCACCCTGCTGGACGCGGTGGCGTACGCGCTGGTCGAAGGCGGCAAATCCGGCATCTTCACGCCCATGTTCTTCTTCCTCGCCCGCAAGCCCGAGCGTCCCGGCGGTTGAGGGCGGCGCGTGTTAGGCCGGAGGGCTCGCCGGAGGTCAGGGCGGGGAACTGACGGCGTGCCAGCACGAGGAACCGCTACGTCCATCTGGACGACGCGACGCTGAGCGAGGCTGCTTAGCGGGTGGCGCGATTGAGCGAAGGTTCACTGTGAGATGCGACGGCACTACAGCCACGACGGATTGACGGGAGAGGACATCGGAAATGGAATGGATTACCAAAAGGGACATCGAAGTGTTGGAAAGCAATGCTGGTGAACAAAACGAGTCATACGACTCCAGCATGCCCGAACCCAACAAGCGATTGATGGAGGCATTAGAGAAGTTCGGTCGCGAGCGACTGTCAGATAACTTCTTCATGCGAGACTTCATGTATTCGGAGATTTCAGCTGCTCACGGTATCCCGAACGTCCCGACCAATCCTCAATTGGCACTTAAGGCCGGAAAAGGACTCTGTAAGGAATTGTTGGAACCGCTCCGCGAAATCTTCGGGCACATCGCTATTCGGTCTGCTTTCCGCAGTTCTGCGGTAAACAGGTATGGTTGCGAGCACAAGATGAATTGCGCACAAAATAAGAAAAATTACGGGAAGCACATATGGGATGTTCTTGGTGAAGACGAAATTATTGGAGCGACGGCATGCATCGTCATTCCACGCTTTATCGATACAGATTGGTACAAGAAGACCCGTGATTGGAAACCCTTGGCTTGGTTCATTCACGATCAAGGCGACGAGAAGCTGCCATATTCAGAGATGTGCTTCTACCCAAAGAACGCCGCCTTTAATTTGACGTGGCGCAAGGAGAATCGGCGTCGCGAAATTCGCAGTTATCCGGGACCTCCGGGGGGAAAACTGCTGACGGGACCGAACTGCGCCAATTTTCATGGCGACCACAGCGAGCACTACTCTGGGCGTCTTGGAATCTAGGCGGCAAATCCGGCATCTTCACGCCGATGCTCTTCTTCCTCGCCCGCAAGCCTGCCGGCGCCCAGGACGGGGAACGGGCGTAACGCTCCATAGTCACCGGCAATTCCAGTAGATGGCGCTTCGGGGTAGGGTTCGGCATGAGTGAATTCATCGTAACCCATGTCAAACCGGGAGATACGCTTTCCGGGATAGCCGCCCGGTATGGCGTCGGTGTGGACGACTTGCAGAAATGGAACCGTATCGAAAATCCAGACTTGGTGCTGGTTGGCCAAAGGATTGTTGTCTACAACGCGCCGGATGCATCGGGAACCTCCGTGTCGGGGAGTGCCGAATCGCGGACAAGTCCCGATTCTCCGATAGCGAATGATTCTCAAGATATGGCAGTCGGCGGCGCTATCGCTTTAGGGCTATTGCTACTGCTGCTTCTACTTCGCCGAAAACGCCGCAGCGCAACCCTGATTCCTCCTGCTCCATCACGCCGCCGGCCGCTACCCGAGCAGCGGCGGGGAACACCCGCCGCCAAGAGACAGGACAGGACGAATTACTGGCCCTCATCTGCCGCCGATTCGCTGCCGAAGCCGCAGGTCAACGATGGCGAACGCGTGGTTAGCTCCGAGTTGAGGCGGCGCTACCGTGATTGGATATTGATCGATAACGTGATGCTTCCGTCCGGTCAGGGAACCACACAGATCGACCATATTTTGGTGTCTCCAAATGCTGTGTTTTTGATAGAGACCAAAGATATGAATGGATGGGTATTTGGAGGCCCCGGAGACAGGCATTGGACGCAATCGTATGCAGCGGGCCGCTGGTCTCGCAAGGCGGGGATCAAGTCGAAGCAGTTCAAGTTTTACAATCCGCTGTGGCAAAACGAGGGCCATGCAAAATCCCTTGTTAGGCTCGGCATAGTTGACCGTTGGCGACTTCGCCCAATCGTCATATTCGTCGGAGACTCCAGGATGAAAACGGCGGAGAAATACTTGCCGTTTGATGAACATGAGGTGATTGCTAGCCAAAACAGTACATGGCGGATGAGGGGTGTAGTTTGTATGAGCTTGAAGGAACTGTACCGATATATCGAATTCTCGATTAATGCGTCCACAGGCTCTGATTTGACTGGTGAGGAAATGGAGGCGATCCGCGAGAAGATCAGGGAAAATGAAATTCCCATGACCGCCGAATCTCACGCGAAACACGTCGATTTCGTTCAGTCGGTGAAGGAACTGAACTCACGATAGCTAGGTCTCCTCCGAGAGGCGCTCTTTCATCGCTGATAATCACGTCTCACACCGACGCCGCCCGCCGGTCCGAGAAGGTGATTGTCGGCGTCATCGGGCCCTCGTTCACTTTCCATCCCCGCAGGCCGTAGCGCCGCAGGCTCACCCGGCATACCGGGTCATCGCCCGCTTCCCCCCGGTCCCGCGTCAGCCGAAATCGTAGAGGGCCGCGGGGTTGTCCACGAGAATCCTCCTGATCATGGCGTCGTCGAGGCCGAGCTCGAGGAGCCAATCGAGGATTTTGTCGTCGTCGGGCATGGGGAAATCCCAGGTCCGGACGTGGGGCCAGTCCGAGCCCCAGATGATGCGGTCGGGACACTCGCCGATGATCGCCCGGGCATAGGGAACCAGGTCGCGCCACGGCGCCTCCTCGCGGGAATATCTGTACATGCCGCCCAGTTTCATCCACGCCCGGCCGGTGGCCGCCAGTTCCATCAGCGCCTTGAAGCCGGGCTGATCGAGACCGTCCTCGGCCTTCCATCCCCGCCAGGCCAGGTGATCGACCACCACGTCCACGGGGAGCCGGCCGAGGAGCGGCGCCAATTGCAGCCACTGCTCCGGGTCCGAGGGCATGAACAGCATGTGCCAGCCGAGATCGGCGATCTTCGCGGCAAGGGTGGTGACCGTCCCGGCGTCCACCCGGCCGCCGAACAGGGGCGTGAGCCGGACGCCGCGGATGCCCCCCTTGTCCATCCGCTCCATGTCGGCCTTCGACGCCTCGGCATCGAGAATGACGATGCCCCGGCCCTCTCCGTTCATCTCCGCGATGGCATCGAGGGTCACCGCCGGGTCGGTCCCGCTGACCGTGATATGGACGATGACCGCCCGGTCGAGCCCCATGATATCGAGGAAGCCCCGCATCATTTCCGAGGGCGCCTCGGGCGACGTGAACGTCCGTTCCGGAACCATGGGATACCTGCCGTAGGGGCCGACCACATGGATATGGGTGTCGCAGGCGCCGGGCGGCGCAGCGAGCCTCGGCCGGGCGGCCGGATTGGGTCCGGGACATTCGCGGGTCATGGAATTCTCCTAGAGCGCAATGGTTCCATTGGGAAGCGCATCCGGCGTTTTGGAAGCCGTTCGCGCAACCCCCTCACACACTTTCTCTCTACCCCCTCACCTTGGTCAATTCCCTGTGGGAAATGACCGACCTCTCCCCCTCGAAGGGGGAGAGGGGACAAGTGCTCCCTCTCCCCCTCGAAGGGGAAGAGGGAATAGATAGCAAGTCGTGATCACCGGGCTTGACCCGGTGATCCACGTGTAGCGCCGCCCCCCAAGGCGTGGATGCCCGTGTCAAGCACGGGCATGACGGGTTGGTTCGTGTCGTATATCCACTCGTCATGGCCGGGC
>CAZUGT010000108.1:0-2284 GCA_964620095.1 uncultured Rhodospirillaceae bacterium
CGCTCACGGGGGCGGGCCTGTGGACAGATGAATTCCCGCCAGTCTATCACGGCCGGAACCGATGGTCAGCGGCCGATGACCAGCGGCCGGCGATTGACGCCATGCGGCGACCGCGCCGCCAAAGCGTGGATGCCCGTGTCAAGCAGGGGCATGACGGCTTCTTGAACCACAGAGACGGTGAGACGGTGAGATAGGAGGAGTTAACCATTCCTCCTGAGTGAACTCTGTGCCTCTGTGGTGAGATTCTTGTTTCCTGGATGCCCCGCACGGAGCCGGGGTTCCGGCCTGCCTACCGGGCGGCAAGCAGCCGGCGGTAAATCTCCGCCGTCGCGCCGTCGAAACAGCAGAATATGACCTCCTCGATGCCCCCATGGTCGGCAAGCGCCGCCGACACGGCCTCGATGGCGGTCTCCGCCGCCAGGTCCGGGGGATAGCCGAAAATGCCCGTGGATATGGCCGGGAAAGCGATGGATTCGAGGCCGTTTTCGGCCGCCAGCGCCATTGAATTACGATACGCTCCGTCCAGTAATTCCGGCTCCCCCTTGCCGCCGCCGCGCCACACCGGGCCCACGGCGTGGATGACGTGCCTCGCCGGCAGGTCATGGCCGCCGGTGATCCGCGCGTCGCCGGCCGGGCAGCGGCCAATGGCCGCGCATTCCTCGGCCAAGCCCGGGCCGGCCGCCGCGTGGATGGCGCCGCACACCCCGCCGCCCGGGAGCAATCCCTCGTTGGCGGCGTTGACGATGGCGGCGACGTTGAGGGCGGTGATGTCCCCCTCGACGACGCGCATTTTGGCATCCGTCACGGCGGCCTATCCCCCCTTCAGCGCCTCTTCCGGCGGCTGGTAGTCGTAATCGAGGTCATTGGCCACCGCCTCGTAGGTCACCCGGCCGTTGTGCACGTTGAGGCCGTTCAGGAGGTGCGGGTCGTCCCGCATGGCCTGGACGTGCCCCTTGTTGGCCAGCGCCACCACGAAGGGCAGGGTGGCGTTGTTGAGCGCCCGGGCCGACGTGCGGGCCACGGCGCCCGGCATGTTGGTGACGCAGTAATGCACCACGCCTTCCTCCACATAGGTGGGCTCCGCGTGGGTGGTCGGCCGGGAGGTCTCGATACAGCCCCCCTGGTCGATGGCGACGTCGACGATGACCGAGCCTTTGGCCATGCCGGCGACCATTTCCCGGGTGACGATCTTGGGCGCCGCCGCCCCCGGCACCAGCACCGCGCCGATCACCAGATCGGCGCCGGTGACGTAGGTCTCCAGGCTGTCGACGGTGGAAAAGATGGTGTTGAGCTGGCGGCCGAACTGAATGTCGAGCTCGTACAGGCGGTGCAGATTGTTGTCCATGACCGTCACCGATGCCTCCAGCCCCATGGCCATCCGCGCCGCGGCGGTGCCGACTACGCCGCCGCCGATGATCACCACCCGGGCCACCGGCACGCCCGGCACGCCGCCCAGCAGGATTCCGGCCCCGCCCGGCTCCTTTTCCAGGCAATGGGCGCCGGCCTGTACCGCCATGCGCCCGGCCACCTCGCTCATCGGCGCCAACAGCGGCAGCCCGCCCCGGCCGTCGGTCACGGTTTCGTAGGCGATGGCCGTGCAGCCCGACCGGACCAGCCCCTCGGTCTGCTCGCGGTCCGCGGCGAGATGGAGATAGGTGAACAGCACCTGGCCCTCGCGGAGCCGGGAAATCTCCGCCGGCTGCGGCTCCTTGACCTTGACCACCATATCGGCGGCGGCGAAGACGTCGTCGGCCGAGCCGGCGATCCTGGCGCCGGCCTCCTCGTAGGCGCGGTCCGGAAAGCCGGTGCCGTCGCCGGCCGCGGTTTCGATGACGACCTCATGGCCGTGATGGACCAGTTCGCGGACGCTGCCCGGGATCAGCCCGACCCGGTATTCGTGGGTTTTGATCTCCTTGGGAACGCCGATAAGCATGGGACCCGTCCTCCTGGTTTCCCCTCTTATCTATGTTCGCCGAAGCGTCCGCGCCATTCAATTTTCCGTATACCTAGAGCCGATCTAGCGGAGCGATGCGGCCTCGGGCGCCTCCTGCCGGGGCATCAGGCGGATCATCCACAACAGCAACAGAAGTCCGGGCAGCGCCAGGCCCGTGGTCGCCACGAAGAAACCGACCCAGCCGACAGCCTCGGCGAGCGCGCCGGAGGTTGCCGACAGGACGTCCCGGGCGAACGCCATGAACGACGTGAGCAGGGCGTACTGGGTGGCGGTATAGGCGGTGTTGCAGAGGGACGAGAGATAGGCGACGAAGGCCGCCGTCGCCATGCC
>CAZUGT010000109.1:0-3303 GCA_964620095.1 uncultured Rhodospirillaceae bacterium
GGTCGCCGCCTTGGGCAGGCCATAGGGTCCGAAGCCGGCCCCCGGGTTCACCGCCTGCTTGGAGGCGTTGAACAGCAGGCAACCGCCGGTGCCCTGGGCCCGCATGACCCGAACGGCGTTCTGGGCGACGGTCTGGTGGGCGAAGAAGTTCAATTCGAAGCTTTTGCGGAGAGTCTTTTCATCCACCGTCCCGATCTCTCCCTGCCAGGCGGCGCCGGCGTTGGAGACCGCGATATCCACGCCGCCGTACGCCTCGCAGGCGGCATCGAACGCGCGCCGCACCGAGGCGGGCCTGGTGACATCGCATGCTATCCCGTGCCCACCAAGGGATCGGGCGACCGTTTCGACCTTGGAACGGTCCACGTCGGCCAGCACCACCTCGGCGCCAACGGAGCGAAACGCTTTTCCGATGGCCGCCCCGATGGCCCCGGCGGCGCCGGTCACGAGAACGATTTTTCCCTGAAATCGCGGCGGGCTTCCGCCGCCCAGCTTGGCGCGTTCCAGCGGCCAGTATTCGATGTCGAAGACGTGGCGCTCGGCCAGCGGCTTGAAGCGGCCGACCCGTTCGGCGCCGGTTATGGTCGCCACATTGGCTTCCGCGAGGTCGGCCGCGGCGGCGGCGGCCGCCGCGTCTTCGCCCACGCCGAACAAGCCCAGCCCCGGCACCAGGATCACCCGGGGCAGGGGGTCGGCAGGCTCCAAACCACCGAGCCGCTTGCGATTCCTGCCGATGTAGCTCTCATACATCCGTTGGTAGCCGGCGCATGCCCGTTCGGCGCCGACGCGAAACTCGTCCATCCCGCCCGCCTCCGGCGGCGGCACGATCAGCGGCTTGGATTTGGTGCGGATGACATGGTCGGGGGTGGCGGTGCCGGCATTTCCGTAGCGCTTCAATTCCCTGCCATCGACGAACCGGCGAATGACATCGCTTGTCCGGAAGCTCATGACCGGAGAGAGCTGTTCGTCATAGAGGCCCCTCAGAACCGGCGCCACCTCCGAAACGGTTGCGGGACGGCGGGGCAGGGAGGAGCGCGCAAATCCCGGCTTGCGGCCCTTCTCAAGACGTTTTTCGGCCGAATCGACCAGCGAAATCATCCGGCCATAGGCGTCCTCGGCGGTGTCGCCGAAGGTGAAGATGCCGTGATGGGGAACGATGATGCCGGCCGCGGCCGGATTCTCGCCGGCTGCCGCGGCAACCCGCTTGGCGAGCGCAAACCCGGACATGATGTAGCCGACCACCACCGCCGCCTCGCCGAAAGCCTGCCTGCACAGGTCCTTGGCGGCCTGCTGATTGGTCAGGGCCAGAATCGCGTTGGCATGGCTGTGGACGACATACCGAGCCGGCAGAAAGGCGTGCAGAAGGGTTTCGACAGACGGCGCCGGCGCCCTGGCCGACACCTTGGCCGCGCACAGCCGGTCGGCCGTCTCATCGTCATCCAGAGACCGGCGGGAACGCAACTCCCGCAGCGGGTCCAGCCTGAGCGCCGTGAAGCCGGCAGCCTCGATGGCCGACATGTCCCGGCCGCTGCCCTTGACGTAAAGCCGGCTCTCGCCCCGCACCCGCAGTTTCGCCGAGCTATTGCCGCCGCCGTGCAGAACGAGGGCGGCATCGCCGCCCAACAGCCTGGACGCGTAAACCAGCTCACCGAGACCCTTGGGGGAGGTCCGGCGGCGCCATTCGGCCGCCCGTTTCTTCGACCAGCGGTTTTTCATGGGCCCGGAGTTTGCCCCAAACCCCTGATCCGAAAAAGGAAAAAGCCGTCCCGGCCGCATGGCCGTTCGATCGCATGGGACGGAATTGCCCACGCGCCGGGTCTGGCGCCGGCCGGGTCATGGGCTATATGATTTCGAATTGGGCAATGGGGTTAGAACCATACCGGCAGCCATGCAGCAGGCAGCGACCAACGATATTCCGGCGGCGGAGGCTTCGGCGCACCGCCTCGGCATCGAACCGGCCGGCAAACGCATCCGGGCCGGGTTCAACGGCGAGATCGTCGTTGATACCACCCCCGCCAATATGCTTCACGCTGCCCGCCGGGGCCTAGGGCGCATGGGTTTTCGCGTCATGTTCCCATTTACCGCCGCGCTGTTCCTGGCCGGCTGCGCATCAGGGGTAGCCCAGGAAAGCCGTTACGACCCGAGCAAATATCACCACACCGAAACCGGGTTCCAGAACCCGCCGGGCAGCCTCAAGCGGACTATCGAGCCGGCCCGGTTTTTCCGTTTCGTCTCCCGGCGCTTGACCGAGGAGTTCGACACCTCGACCATCCCGCCGAACCATGTGGTCCCATACGAGGAAGCAAAGGCCCAGCTCGCCTCAACGCCTAATCCCCGGATGACATGGATCAATCACGCGACGTTCCTCATCACCCTCGACGGCGTCAATGTCCTGACCGATCCGTTCTTCTCGGAACGCGCTTCACCGGTCGCCTTCGCGGGCCCAAAGCGTTACGTCCCGCCGGGACTGAAGATCGAGGATTTGCCACCGATCGACGTCATCCTGATCTCGCACAATCACTACGACGCCTACGACATCCCAAGCCTGCAGACATTAGCGGCGCGCAAGAGGGACACCCTGGTCCTGGTGCCGCTGGGTCTCGGTGAACTGACCAGGCGGGCGGGCCTCGCCAATGTCAAGGAAGTGGACTGGTATGACGAAACCACGGTCGGCGGCGTGAAGCTCACCTCGACCCCGACCATTCACTGGTCCAGGCGCACCCTCGGCGATACCAATGAATCCCTCTGGAACGGCTTCATGATCGAAGGCGCGGGGAAGAAAATCTGGTTCGTCGGCGACACCGGCTTCGGCCCGGTGTTCGAAAGCGAGGTCGCCCCCAGGGTCGGCCCGGCGGACATTGCCCTTGTCCCCATCGGCGCCTTTCTGCCCCGGGATTTCATGCGGCCCATGCACACCAATCCGGCCGAGGCTCTCAGGCTGGCCAGGATCATCGGAGCCAAGACGGCGGTGCCGATGCATTGGGGAACGCTCCCGCTCGGCGAAGATACGCCGAAAGACGGGCTGGCGGCGTTCGCGGCGGCCAGCGAGAAAGGCGTCGCCAAGCGGATCATGCGCATCGGCGAGACCGTCGATCTGGATCGTCTGTAGCCCGGTCCAATCTGTTATCTATCTATCCGGCCTGTACCCGAAGCCCCCCTCCCTAACCCTCCCCCTCGGAGGATTCCTCTGCGAAAGGGGATTCCCGATGGATTTGAGATGTGATTCATTTGGGTCATCAACCGTTGGAGGCGTCGATGAGCGGCAAGGATCAGTTGGGTTTTGCGGAAGCGTTTGTATCTCCGGGT
>CAZUGT010000110.1:0-5985 GCA_964620095.1 uncultured Rhodospirillaceae bacterium
GGGAGCGGTTCCGGCCCGGCGATCGACGACCCGCTGGCGCTCGAATGGTGGAAGACGGGCCGGCTGGCGGACCATCCCCATCTGGCGCCGGCGACAGGCGCGCCGGCGCGGAGCAAGGCCGACTACCCTGTTCCCCATACGGCGGACGTGCTGGACGAGGTCGAGCGGTGCCGCTCGCTGGTCGAGGCCCGCGGCTTGGAGTTTCTGGTGCTCGACCAGACGAGACCGGACATCGGCATGCCGGTGGTGCGCGTCATCGTGCCGGGCCTGCGCCATTTCTGGGAACGCTTCGCGCCGGGACGCCTGTACGATGTGCCGGTCGAAACGGGCCGGCTGGACCGCGCGCTCGCCGAGGACGAGCTCAATCCCGTGCCGGTCATCGCGTGATGAAGCAGCCGTAAAATTCGGGAGAACCGGTCGGGGTTGCGCCGTTTCGGCCCCGAATCTATGTTGTCGCGGAAAGTGAATTCCCGCTCGGGACCCGACGGCTCCGGAACGCGCGGGGCGAGCAGAACCGTGATCGGCGGCGGCCTCCCGGTTGCGAAACGGTAAATTGTGCGTTTGGGCATAGGGTTTCGGTGGACATGAAACTTGGCGCGTCGCCTGCCCCAGGGGCGTTCACAACCAGCGGCACTGTTTTTTGGACATCCGCGGCATAGCAAGCGAGCGATTCGCAAGCCGGTTCGCCGAACGGGTGCTGGCGGCCCGTTGGCCCGTCATCCTGGCCACGCTGGTTGCGATCGCGGTCGCGTCGAGCGGCATTTTTTTGCTCGAATTCTCCGCCAACTACCGCATCTTTTTCGACGACGACAATCCGCAGATTTTGGCGCTGGAGGAGTTGGAAAACACCTACGGGAAGAACGAGAACGTCGTCTTTCTGATCGCCCCGGACGACGGCGACGCCACATCCGAAAAGGCGCTCTCGGCCGCCGTCTGGCTCACGAAAAACGCCTGGAAAACGCCCTATTCGAGGCGCGTCGACTCGCTGGCCAATTTTCAGCACACGACCGCCGACGGCGACGAATTGTTCGTGCGGAATCTCGTCGATCCCAAAGATTTGGCCCGGGACGACGCGCGGTCCCGAGTCCGAGCCGTCGCCCTGTCCGACCCGCGTATCGCGGGCAGTATTCTGGGCCGGAACGGCGATGTCAGCGTCGTCAACGTCACCGTTGAACTGCCGGAAGACAAGCTGCTGGAGGCCGCCGCCGAAATCGCCGAATTCGCCAGATCCCTCGCGGCGGAGGCGGAAGAGCGGTTTCCCGGCATAGACCTTCGCATCGTCGGCACGGTGATGATCAACCGGACCTTCGTGGAAGCGTCGATCAACAGCCAGATGATCTTTCTGCCCGCGAGCCTTCTGCTCATGGCCCTGATCCTCGGCATCCTTACCCGGGGCTGGCCGGGGGTGGCGGCGACCGGGACGATCATCGTTTTTTCCGTTTTGGCCTCGCTGGGCCTGGGCGCCTGGGTCGGCCTGCCCTTTTCTCCGCCACTGTCGCCGGCGCCGACCATCGTGCTGATGATCGTTGTCGCGAACTGCGTGCACATTCTGGTGACATTGCAGCAGCGTCTGCGCGCCGGGGATTCGAAGCACGACGCCCTCGTCGAAGCCATCAGGCTCAATCTGCACCCGGTATTCCTGGCGAGCCTCACGACGGCGCTCGGCTTTTTGAGCATGAACTTTTCCGAAGTGCCGCCCTACCGTCATCTCGGCAACATCGTCGCCTTCGGCATCGCCGCCTCCTTCCTTCTCTCCGTCACCTTTCTGCCGGCCCTGCTTTCGTTTCTCCCGGTTCGCGCCCCGAAGGAGCGGCGGATTCCCGGACCCACGATGAAGTCCCTCGCGGCTTTCGTGCTGAACCGCAGGAAGGCGGTGATTTTGGTATGGCTGGTGATCGTGCCCGCGATGATGCTGGCCATTCCGCGCAACGAACTGAACGATGTCCTGGTTCATTTCTTCGACAAGAGCGTCGAGTTCCGCCAGGACACGGATTTCATGGACGAGCACTTGAGCGGCAATACGCTGCTCGAATACTCGCTCAGGGCCTCGTCCGAGGGCGGAGTCACCGATCCGCGTTTCCTGGCGGAAATCTCGAAATTCGCCGAGTGGTACCGTGAGCAGCCCCGCGTGCGCCATGTGTCCGTCATCACCGATACCTTCCGGGCGCTCAACAAGAGCATGCACGGCGACGACCCGGCCGAGTACCGAATACCGGAAAGCAAGGAACTGGCGGCGCAATACCTGCTGCTCTACGAGCTGTCGCTGCCGCGGGGCCTGGACCTGAACAACCAGATCGACAGTTCCAGATCGGCCACGCGCCTGTCGGTTTCGGCGCAAACCCTGAATTCGCAGGAAGTCCTCGAACTGAACGCGCGCGCCAATGCCTGGCTGAAGGAAAACGCGCCGCATGTGGCGGGCATCAACAGCACCGGCCCCGCCGCGCTGTTCGCCTATATCGGGCAGCGCAATATCCACGCCATGCTGATCGGGACGATCGTCGTGCTCCTCGCCATTTCCGCCATCCTTCTCTTCGCCCTCAGATCGCTGCGGCTCGGCCTGATAAGCCTCGTTCCCAACCTGGTTCCAGCCGTGCTGGGCTTCGGCGTCTGGGGCTTGACGGTCGGACAGGTGGGGCTCTCGCTGTCCGTCGTCGTGGCCATGACCATCGGCATCGTCGTGGACGATACGGTGCATTTTCTCAGCAAGTACCAGCGGGCGCGGCGCGAATACGGCATGGGGTCCGAAGAGGCGGTGCGTCACGTCTTCGAGACGACCGGCCGGGCCCTGTTCACGACGACGGTGGTGCTGGTGGCCGGTTTTCTGATTCTGATATTCTCGCCGTTCGTTCCCACCGCGCAGGTCGGAATCCTGACCGCGATGATCATCGGCTTTGCGCTCATTGCCGACCTGACGCTCCTGCCGGCGCTGTTGACGTCGACGGCGAAGCGAAAATCGGACCCGGACGCGGAGTAAAGCCGGGCAGGCCGGTCGTGACGTGAGTGTCGTGGCGGCCGCCGCGTCGTCGAGCATCAACTGCGCGATGGCGAATACATCCGCCGCGCCGGCGAAGCTATCCGGTCTTGGTGGAAGCGGCGATGTCCGCGATAGACCGAAAGAGAATGAGCGGCTCGTCTCTGGACGGCAGGAAACCCCGGCGTCGCCAGAACGCAGCCGCCTCGCCGTCAACGGCATTGACCATGAGCGCGCGCCCTCCGACAAGCTTCGCCGCTTCGACGCAGCGTTCGAGAGCGTGTTTGACCAAGCCCGTGCCGATCCCGCGTCCGGCCCAACCCACATCCGTCGCCAGTTGGCCCAGCAACAGACATGGGACCGGATCCGGCGGCTGGCCGGTGCGGACGGATCGAGGAAGGATGCCCGGTACGACCGCGCCGGGGGCCAGTCCATAGTAGCCGACGACGCGCCCCGCCTCGTGGACGACCAAAACGGCGGTAAAGCCCTTGTCTTGATTGGAAAGTGCGCGGGTTTTGAGCCAGTGATCGAGCGCCGGTTTTCCGCATGTGAATTGGGAGACGTCGTGCGCCGCGGTCAGTGGCTCGGGAAACGAGAGAGCCAAGGATCAGCGCTTTGCGGCGTATCCCGGCTCCCAAGGTGCGGGACGCTTCACGACTTCGGCCATTTCCGGCACCGGCGATGCAGGAGCCGACACGACCGCCATGAAATCGGCGAAACCATCCGCGCTCATGCGAATGAGGCCGGTCTCCATCAGCACATCCTCGGCGGCACGAACGGCAGCGTCACGCACGAAATCCGTCCGCGACCGGCCGCGGAGCCCGGCGGCGCGGTCGATCATGGCGACATCCGCCTCCGGCAGGCGCATCGAGATTGGGTGTTCCTTGCGTTCAGTGCCGATAGCCATGGCCATGCTCCTTGCGAGCATTTATTGCCCACTGTAGCGCAAATTGCAATACAACGATTCAGGCGCCCGGCCATGGGTTTCAGTGATCGTGCAGCCGCGCCGGCGCCCCCCTTCGAAGGGGAAGGGTTGGGGTTACGGGGTGACGCCGGGCAGGCCGGGTCCCGGCCAATGCTACTCGAAGAAGAAGCGGTTCTCGCCGAACGCCGGCTCGAGCTGGTCGAGCCACGTCGCCTGAGGGTCGAACTTCGCGAAGAAGGGCCGGGCCACCCAGTCGGGATCGCGGCCCTGAAGGAAGCGGAGTACGAAGACCTTCTCGCCCTGCACTTCCTGTACGCCCGTCACCTCGACCTTGCCCGGCGTGGCGCTCATGGACGGCCCCCGTACGGTGCGGCTCAGCCCCGACACCTGCTCGACCGCGCCGCGGAATATCTCCCAGCAGCGCACCAGCGGCAATTCGAAGTAGTGCCTCGGACCGGTATCCCGCTCGACGAAGAAGTAGTAGGGGATGATGCCGAGGCGAACCTGCTCACGCCACATCCGGGCCCAGACGTCCGGGTCGTCGTTGATTTTGGCGAGCGCCGGCGCCTGACTGCGGATGACCGCGCCGGTGTCCCGAATCCTGCGGATCGCGTCTTTGACGATGTCCGTGCGCAGCTCCTGCCAGTGGTTGAAGTGGGCCATGATGGCGACGTGGCGGCCGGACTCCACCAACCTCTCCATCAGCCGCAGCATATCGTCGGCATCCTCATCGTTGACGAACCGGTGCGGCCAGAAGGTGAGAGACTTGGTGCCTATCCTGATATTCTGGATATGGTCCAATGCCGGATCGTCGATCAGACGGCCGAGATACCGTTCCCATACCCGGGTTTTCATTATCATCGGGTCGCCGCCCGTCACCAGGATATCCGATACTTTCGGGTGTGCGGCCAAATAGCGGTGAAGGCGCTCGTCATCCTTCGCCGATATCTTCAACTCCTCGTCCTGCACGAATTGCGCCCAGCGGAAGCAGAAGGTGCAGTAGGCGTGGCAGGTCTGTCCCTGGCTCGGGAAGAACAGAACCGTTTCATTGTACTTGTGCTGAAGGCCCTCGAAAACTTCGCCGTCCTCTTTGGGGATATTGAGTTCCTGCTGCCCCGCCGGGTGAGGATTTAGCCGCGCGCGGATTTCGGCGACCGCTTGGTCCAACTCCTGCCTCGGGCTCTCCCGCACCAGAATATCGGCGATTCGGTCGAAGTCCTTCTCCTGCAGCATACCCCGCTGCGGGAAGACCAGCCGGAAAATCGGATCGTCCGGCACATTGTCCCAATCGATCAGGTTGTCGACCACATAGTGGTTGGTGCGGAACGGCAGCACGGAACTGACGACGCGTATGGCGAACTGATCATCGTCCGTTAGCTGCCGGACCTGCGGAATCGTGTCGAAATTTCTGGCGGTTATGGCCTGAAATTTAGTGGGCTCGGACTGTTTTGAAACAGGATCCGGAATGAACTGTTTCGAAGCGCTGCTGGTCAAAGACATTTCAAGTACCGTCCTTCATTGTTGATTGCTTGTCGGAACGGCCGGGCGTTCGGCAAGGGTAGCCCGCCTCCTGAAACCATCGCCCGATCATCATTGCCTCCGAATTAAACACCCGATGAGCCGGTTTGTGAACAGCTTTTCGGCCCCCGACGGGTCCGGCACCGGTCGAAACCGGCGGAGATGTGCCGAATTCACGCGGGACGTCAGTAGATGTCGAACGGAAAATACCGGGCGTTGATCGTCCCGTAGGTGCCGTCGGCACGAATCGCCCGGATCGCGCCGTTCAGGCGCCGGCGCAGCGCCTCGTCCTCCTTGCGCACGGCAATGCCGATGCCCTCATCGAGGCGGTACATGCCGCCCGCATAGGCGAAGCCCGCGCCCTCGGGGCTCTTGGCCACTTCCAGAAGCCGAGCGCGTCGCCGAACGCCGCGTCCAGGCGGCCTTCGATCAGCGCCCGGTCGAGCGCGCCCTGGTCGTCGTACAGCCTTATGCCGGCAAACTTCGACCGGTTGTCCTCCAGCCAGTCCGAGGCGATGGTCGCGCGCATCGCGCCGACGGTCCGCCCCGCCGCGTCTTCGGGATCGAAACC
>CAZUGT010000111.1:0-7689 GCA_964620095.1 uncultured Rhodospirillaceae bacterium
ACCGCGCTGCCGTAGCTGCCGGTTAACCCGTATTCGAGGTGACCGCCCGATTGAAAGGGTCCGCGCCGATTGCGGATGGGCTTAAGGATACCGGCATCGCGCAGCATGTTGTTCGTCAGTTCCTTTTGCCCGATCACTTCGACCGCGCCGCTGCCGATGTCCTCTGCCGAAACGAAACTGAAGATGCCGCCGACATGATCGGGATGAAAGTGCGTCACGATGACCGCTTTGATCGGCTTGTCCGTGATTTCCTTGAACGCGGCGGCCGCTTCATCTCCCGGCACTTCACCGGTCAGGGTATCCACCAGAACGGCCCCGTCTTCGCCTTCGATCAGCGTACAGTTCGAACCGGCGTAGCAGTGAGCCGTGTGGATATAGCCCAAAGTCGTGATGATGCGGGGCGTTTGATACAACGCGACCTGCGCGGCAAGATCAGGATGAGCCGATGGACGAATTTCGTCGGGCGCCATTTGATCACCTCGGGTACTAACGGAATCAATTGATGATATTGCGAAAAATCATCAACCAAATCCGGCCCGAATACAAATGACGGTTTCTAAAGGAGACGATTAGCAAAACTAATGAATATTCGGGGGGTTTCGGTATCAGATTGGGTTTGCTTGGGACCCGTTTTCTGCCTGTCCCGAAACCGCTTGTTTGCCGTACCTCGACCAAATCACCCAATTGGCCGGATCACGCGGCCGTCTCACGCCGATAAGGCCGGTCGACTTAAAGCGGTTCGACGTGACTCTCTAGCTGAGCTCCGCCCGGACAATTGCCGCGCCGGCGGCCATGGCTTTGATTTTGCCGAACGCCACGTCCCGGGGCAGGTATTTGAGGCCGCAGTCGGGAGCGACGATGATCCGTTCCGCGGGACAATGGGGCAGCGCCCGGCGGATGCGGGCGGCCACCTGATCCGGGGTTTCGACCTCGTGGGTGGAGAGGTCGAGCACGCCCAAAATGATCTTCTTGTCCGGCAGGGTTTCCAATACTTCGCAATCGAGTTCCGACTGCGCCGTCTCGATGGAAATGCCGTGGACCGGGCAGTCCGCGAACTCGGGGAGGAAGGAGTACCCCTCCGGCCGGTCATGCTGAAGGGCGGCATAGCCGAAACAAATATGGACGGCGGTTTCGCCGGGCAGGCCGTCCAGGGCCTTGTTAAGGGCCGCCAAACCGTACTCCCGTGCGGGTTCGGGCCGGGCCTGCATGTAGGGTTCATCCAACTGGACGATATCGGCGCCGGCGGCGAACAGGTCCCGGGCTTCTTCATGTACGGCGGCGGCATAATCCAGGGCCATCTCCGCATCGCTCTCGTAATAGTCGTTCTGGGCCTGCTGGGACATGGTGAACGGGCCGGGGACGGTCATTTTGATCCGCCGGTCCGTGTGGGCGCGCAGAAACTCGACATCTTCCACTTCCACGGCATGCTTCCGCCGGATGGGCCCAGTGATCCGGGGGACCGGATTGGGCGCGCCGGTCCGGTCCAGGGCCGTGCCGGGTTTGTCCAGATCGATGCCCTCCAGCGCGGTGGCAAAACGGTTCGAGTAGCTCTCCCGGCGGATTTCACCGTCGGTGATGATATCGAGGCCGGCTTGTTCCTGTTCCCAAATGGCGATCAGGGTGGCGTCGTCCTGGGCTTGCTTAAGATGCTCCGGGTCCGGCTTCCACAGTTCCAATGCCCGCGTCCGGGGCGGCAACCGCGCGCCCAGCCGCTTCCGGTCGATCAGCCAGTCCGGCTGTGAATAGGAGCCGACCAGGGATGTCGGGAGAAGGGTTTGGCGGTTTGTCATGGTGCTGCAAAGGACCGGAATTCGTCGAAGAAGACCCTACATCAATTTTTTGCACGTTTTGCTTATTTGTTTTGTTCAAATGATTAACGAGTTTTTGAGATGGCTTGAAATCACAGAAGACGGCATCACCAATTTGGCCTCTATCGGCTATGGTTCCGGCACCGACCACATCGGACGGCAAAGCGCCCTAGGATTTCCGGCGGTCGTCGGAGATCAACCGCCCCAACTCCACGATTTCCCTTTCATGGAGGGCTTTTAGGCTTTCCCAGCGGTCGTCGGTCATGGTGTCCTGGCGCCATGTGGTCATCGACATGACGCAGGCGTTGTCATTGCTTTCCAGGAGATCAGCGGTTTTGACCTGAATGACAATTCGAGGCACGAGCTCGTCCGGGTGCGATCCGATGTGGAAATGGACGGTATGATGCGCCGCGTCCAATTCGATCCTTGCAAATATGGGCGAGCCGTTTGCTTCGGAATACCCTTCGACAAGGCCGTCTTCGTGTACGAAGGTGTCCCCCATTCCGACGGCCCAAAGGCTTAGTTTGCGGGGATCCGTCAGAAAGGCTTCGATTGCCGCAACCGGGCAGGTCAGCCGGGTAGAGCAAATATGGGCATGTGGATCGGTCACCGCCGGCTGTCCATGGCCGTAACGACGAGAATCTCCGCGGGTTCGCTGCCGGAGGAAACATAGGCATGGGCCATGTTGCCGTCGAAATACATGCTGTCACCTCGTTCAAGCAGTGTCGGCGTATAGAATTCCGTGTGGATCACGACCTGGCCCGACAGCACATAAATAAACTCTTCGCCTTCATGGGCACTGAGCCCGCCGGCTTCCTCGAGTGACGCGGCTGTCACCCGATTGAGGCTTGGGACCATTTTCTTTGCCGAGAGTTCAGCGCCCAGGAGTTCGAGATCGAAACGCGCCGTCGACTCCTTTTCTCCCTGTCCCCGCCTGGTAACCGACCGCATGCCCTTGGAAATCGACACGGCGTCGGGGCGGAAGAAAGCGACCACGTCCACGTCGAGAACCCGCGCAAGAATATAGAGATTGTTGGCGTTGAGCGGCGAAATGCCGTTTTCCGCACGGGACAGCGTTGCCTCGGAGATGGATGTCATGTCGCTGAGCTGCGCCAGCGTCAGGCCCTTTGATTTTCGAAATTGGGATAGCCGCTCCCCGATTTGCAGGTTTTCGGCTTCTTCGCTGAGGGCGGCGGATTGTTCAAGAGGATCAGGCATCATGATTTCCTACTGCGCGCTCAACCGGAAAATCCGTAGTCATCTTTTGCGCCGTCTTCGGTTATGTATCCGGCCTCCAGATCCGATTGGATACGCGCCGGCTGCCGGTCGCGAGGATTGCCCAGTCCGCCGCCGCCCGGAAGCTCGACAATAAATCGCTCGCCCTGCGGTATTGTATGAACGGCCTTGTCGGTGAAGTCCTTGCCGGACGCCAGCCGCGCGGCGCCGGTGATTCCCGGGCGGCCGCCGTCCCGTCCGCGGGCGGGGTTGCGCATCCGGTCGAACGTGGCCGCCGAGACCGTAAAAGGGTGGTCTTCCGTATTGCCGACTTCAATCACCTGTCCGAGCCCGCCCCTGAAAGCGCCGGGCCCGCCGGAGTCCGGCAGAAATTCCTTTCGCCAGAAAACCAGGGGCGATTCGGTCTCGGTCACCTCGACGGGAATGGCCCCTACGCCGCTTGGAAAAGCCGTCACCGACAGGCCGTCCTTGCCGGGCCTGGCGCCGACGCCGCCCATACCTACATTCATTACGTTGAAGACGGACGAATTGATGCTGGCGCCGCCGGCGGGATTCGACCCGGCGTTGGCAAAGGGGAGAACCCAGATGCTCCCGGCGCTTTCGGCGGGAATTCGGCCCTCCAGAGCATTTGAAAGACAGCCGAACGCTATATCGGGCAGCATTTGGCCGATGACGTGGCGCGCCGTGACCGGGCTGGGATGGACCGGGTGAACGGCCGAGCCTTCCTCCGCCACCGCCCGGAACACGCTCAACGAGCCATGGTTGTTGGGCACCGACGGCGCGATGATGCATTTGAGGCCGAAACAGGTATAGGCCTCCGTATAGCAGAGCGGCGAGTTGATGCCGTAGGGCGACGCCCGTGATGTTCCGTGGTAGTCGATGAGGATTTCCTCATCGGAAACCTTCATCTCGGCCCTGATGAACACCGGCTCGTCGTAGCCGTCCAATTCCATGTCCGTCCGGTAAGCACCGTTCGGAACGGCGCCGATGGCGTTAATCATGGCGTCCCGTGAATTGTCGACGATGAAATCCGCGAGCGGTGCGATCGATTCGAGACCGAACTCCGCCATCATATCCCGAAGGCGCGCCTCGCCGGTATCGTTGCAGCTGACCAAAGACAGAATATCCCCCTTGACCTCGACCGGGTTGCGGCTGTTGGCCAGCAATATGGAAAAGAAATCTTCGTTCAGCCGTCCTCGATCCCGAAGCTTCATATGAGGAATTGCGATACCCTCCTCGTAGATCGACCGGCCTTCGGCGGTGAAGCCGCGTCCCCCGACATCGATGACATGGCAGGTGGACGCAAAAAGGGCGGCCGGCTCATCGCCGACAAAAGCCGGAGAGACAACCACGAAATCGAATAGATGCCCTGTCCCGAGCCACGGGTCGTTGGTGACGTAGACATCTCCCGGCTTCATCCCGGCGACGGGAAAGCGCGCCAGGAAATGGTCCACGGCCCCGGCCATCGTATTCACATGGCCCGGCGTACCGGTAACCGCCTGCGCGATCATGCGCCCTTCCAGGTCGTAAATTCCGGCGGACAGGTCACCGGCCTCCCGCACGACGGACCCAAAGGCGGTACGCAATATGGTCTGGGCTTGTTCCTCGACGACCGCGATCAGGCGGTTCCACATGACCTGCTGGTGTATTAATTCCAGGGCGTTGGCCGAATGGTTCGCGTTCATGGTCTAGGCGCCCCCCTGCCCTGATTTTCCATAACAATATAGTCGAAGGAGTTGATCGAAGCCGTGAATTGGGCCGGAACGATCGTGGAAGTCTCGTCCTCGGCAATGACCGCCGGTCCCGTGATCTCCGCGCCCGGTTGAAGATCGAACCGCCAATAGACAGGATAGTCGACCATCTCCGCGAGGCCGGGGTCGTATATTTGTCGGTTTCCGTTGAGCCGCTCCATCGGTATGGCGGCCGGATTTTGCGCCCGGGCGGGATTGTCCGATTCCGTCGCGACCGTGACCGACCACGACACGCTTTGGACGTCCATATTGTCAATGGCGAGGCCGTAAATTTCCCGGTAGTGATCTTCGAAACGTGCCTTGAGGGTTGCGGCGTCAGCCTGGACCAAAGGCCGGTCATCCAATGGAATCCGCAATTCATGGCCCTGGCCGACATAGCGGAGTTCGACAATCCGGGTGGTAACGAGGACTCGGGCGCCGGCACCTTCCCGGACGACGCCCAGGGCTTCCTCCTGCATATCATCCAGCATCGAGTTGAGGCTTTCGGCATCGAAATCGGAGAAATTCACCGGGCGGGAACGCACCACCTCATAAGACAGGGGCGCCAGCAGAAATCCGATTGCCGAACCCACGCCTGCCCCTTTTGGAATAACGACTTTCCCGATTCCCAGTTTCTGCGCCAGACGGCCGGCATGCAGCGGCGCCCCGCCGCCGAAGGCCACCATGGTGTGACGTCCGATAACCCTGCCCCGTTCAATGGCATGAACCCGGGCGGCGTTGGCCATGTTCTCCTCGACCATCTCGGTAATACCCACGGCCGGCCAAAAGCCCTCCAGGCCGAGCTTGTCTCCAATGTCCCGCGTCAGGACTGCATCCGATTTTTCCGGCGCCAGGGTGATTTTTCCGGCGGCAAAATTATCGGGATCAAGCTTCCCGAGGACGAGATTTGCATCGGTCACCGTGGCATTGTCTCCACCGAGGCCGTAACAGGCCGGGCCCGGTTCGGAGCCGGCGCTGGACGGGCCTACGTTGATCCGGCCCATGTCGTCGACCCGAGCGATTGATCCGCCGCCGGCGCCGATTTCAACCATTTCTATGACGGGAATTCGCACCGGCAGGCCGCTGCCTTTTAGATCACGATACATTCGCGCGACTTCGAACGACCGGGAGCGTTCCGGATCACCGCCTTCGATAAGACAGATTTTGGCCGTGGTCCCGCCCATATCAAAGGAAAGGGCGTTATCGATTCCGCACTCCCGGGCCACATGTCCGGCCAGAATGGCGCCGCCCGCGGGGCCGGACTCCACCAGGCGAATGGGATATCTGGCGGCATTGTCCAAGGTCGTCAGTCCGCCGCCGGACATCATGAAATAGAGCGGGCAATTCACACCGCGTTCGTCGAGCATGTCCTGGAGCCGGTGAAGATAGCCGGACATCAGCGGGCGCACATAAGCATTGGCGCAGGTGGTCGAGAACCGTTCGTATTCGCGAATTTCAGGGCAAACCTCACTGGACAGGCAAATGGTCACGCCGGGAAGTTCCTCGGACAGAACGTCACGAATGGCCTGTTCATGGGTGGGATAGGCATAGGAGTGCATCAATCCGACGGCGACCGCCTCGATCCCGGCCGCCTTTAGGTCACCCGCAATTTCCTTAACTTGTTCGACCTCCAGCGGCAGCAGAACCTGGCCCCTGCCCGACACCCGCTCCCGGACCGGGATCCGGAGCGGGCGCGGAACCAGGGGATCGGGTTTGTCCATAAAGACGTCATAGTGCTCGAACCGTTTCTCGAACCCCATTTCCAGAATGTCTCTGAATCCCTCCGTGGTAAGGAATGCGGTCCGCGCGCCTTTGCGCTCGATCAAGGCATTGGTTGCGAGCGTGGTGCCATGCACAAAGACATCGATGCCGTCCGGTGCGACACCCGCCTCGTCCAGAACCTGTTCGATGCCGGCGATGACACCCTGCTCCGGGGCACGCGGAGTGGTCAGCACTTTCGCGGTGTGCCGGAAGGACCCCGTTTCCAGAACAATGTCCGTAAACGTGCCGCCAATATCCGCTGCCAATCGATTGGCCTGTGGTGGCGTCATTGAAATTTTCACATCCTCCGGTAAAACGCCTGTTGCAATTTTATTGCGCTATGATAGTAAAGTGCAAAGAAATTGCAAATATGTAATTTTACGAATTATCGGAGAGGATGCACTCCCATGGTGCCGAAGAAGCAAGTCACGTTGGAGGTTTGCCGGGAGTTGGACAACTCGGACGCCTTGGCGGCTTACCGGCAGAGATTTGCTTTCCCTAGCAACGGCAACATAAATTTTGATGCGAATTCCATGGGCGCCATGGCCGTGGACGTACCGGATCGAATTCAAAAACTCCTCACGGACGGCTGGCGGGACAAAAGCCGGCGCGCCTGGACCACGGAAGGCTGGGTCGACCGGCCGCGGGAACTCGGCGCCAAAATCAGTCACATGATCGGCGCGGGGGAAAATGATGTCGTGGTCTGCGACAATACGACCCTCAATTTATATAAACTCCTCAGCCGTGCCTGGCGGATGAAAGCCGGCGGCAACATTATCCTGACGGAGGCCCACAATTTTCCGACCGACCTTCACGTTGCTCAGGGTCTGGCTGGATTCCTGAGGGAACTCGACGTGGATATTCGTCTGGTGACCGCGGAAACCCGCGAGGAATTGGTGGAAATGATGTCCCCCGAAGTTGCTATCCTCTACCTTACGCAAGTGGATTACCGCAGTAGTGAGAGATGGAATCTTGCCGAAATGAACGCTCTCGCCGGATCCAATGATGCGCTGACGGTATGGGACCTGTCTCAATCCTCGGGCGCCCTCGATGTGGACGTACTGGGCGCCGACACGGATTTTGCCGTCGGCTGCGGTTACAAATATCTATGCGGCGGACCTGGCGGACCGGCCTATCTTTACATCCATCCGCGG
>CAZUGT010000112.1:0-2131 GCA_964620095.1 uncultured Rhodospirillaceae bacterium
CCATAAACGGTTCCCCTGGAATTGGAACCGGCCATAATTCCGGACGATATCCGAATGAGTTTCGACGACCTCGGCTTAAGCGAAGAGGTCCTCCGCGCGGTCGCCGACGCGGGCTACACCGATCCGACGCCGATCCAGGCGAAGGCCATCCCCCACGTCCTGATGGGACGAGACATTCTCGGCTGCGCGCAGACCGGCACCGGCAAGACGGCGTCGTTCACCCTGCCGATGATCGACATCCTGGCCGCCGGCCGGGCCCGCGCCCGGATGCCCCGGACGCTGATCCTGGAGCCGACCCGGGAGCTCGCCGCCCAGGTCGCCGAGAATTTCGACACCTACGGGAAGTACCACAAGCTCTCCAAGGCGCTGATCATCGGCGGCCAGTCCATGGACGACCAGTACAAGCTCATCGACCGGGGCGTCGACGTGCTGATCGCGACGCCGGGGCGGCTGATCGATTTGTTCGACCGGGGCATGCTGCTGCTCAGCGACGTGAAGATCCTGGTCATCGACGAAGCCGACCGGATGCTCGACATGGGCTTCATACCCGACGTGGAGCGCATCGTCGGCCTGCTGCCCAAGATGCGCCAGACCCTGTTCTTCTCAGCCACCATGCCGCCCGAAATCCGCCGCCTCGCCGACGCCTTCCTGATGAACCCCAGGGAGATCACCGTCGCGCCGCCGGCCACCCCGCTGGAGAAGATTTTCCAGGGGATCGTCACGGTGACCCGAAAGGAGCGGGGCCGCGGCGGCGGATACCCGAAATACAAGCGCGAGGCGCTGAGGGCGCTCCTGGAAAAGGAGGACGTGCGCAGCGCGCTGATCTTCTGCAACCGCAAACGGGACGTGGATATCCTCTACCGCTCGCTACTGAAGCACGGCTTCGACGCGGCGGCGCTCCACGGCGACATGGCGCAGTCGGCCCGCACCGAGACCCTGGGGAAATTCAAGGCCGGCGAAATCAAGCTGGTGGTGTGCAGCGACGTCGCCGCGCGCGGCATCGACATCATCGATCTCAGCCACGTCTTCAATTTCGACGTCCCCACCCACGCCGAGGACTATATTCACCGGATCGGCCGCACCGGCCGCGCCGGCCGCGAGGGCCGCGCCTTCACCCTGGCGACGCCCGAGGACGGCAAGTACCTCCACGCCATCGAACGGCTGCAGGGCCGCAAGATCGAGGAAATCCAGGCCGGTCCCGGCAAACCGGGCCCGGCGGCGCGCGCCGAACCGGACGATGCCGAGCCGGAAAAGAGCGCGTCCCGGCGCAAGGACCGCCAGAAATCCGGCAAGAAATCCGCCAAGAAATCCGCTGGGCCCAAGCGCGACGGCAAACGGGACGGCAAGCCGGACCACGGGCCGGACCACGGGCCGGACCACAAATTGGACCATGGGCCGGAGAACAGGCCGGACGACAAGCAGGAAAACAAGCAGGACGCCAAGCAGGACCGGCGGCGGAACGAAAAGCGCGGCCAGCAACCCGGCCGGGCCGGAAAGGACGAAGCGGTCGTCGGGATGGGCGACCACGTTCCGGCGTTCATGCGGCGCCCGGCAAGGTAGCCGCTTTGACAATCCCCCGCCTTTGACCTCAAACTGGCGGCGTCGGTTTCGGAATTTCCCGGGGAGGACCGCTCCATGCAGACAATTTTCGTGCAAGTGAAGTGCGAGCTCGGCGAGGCCTATTCCGTCGCCGGCCAGGCGGTCGAAACGGTGGAACAGGTCTCGGAGGTTCACTCCATTTCCGGCGAGCACGATCTGCTGATCAAGTGCTATCTCGACGATGCCACCGACATCGGGCATTTCGTCACCGAACAGATCCAGCGAATTCCCGGCGTCAAGGACACCTTCACCCTGATCACCTTCAAGGCGTTTTCGTAAGGCGCCCTGCGAGCGTCGCGGCTCACCCTCACCCCATTGGATTCCCTCCCCCCTTTTCAGGGGGAGAGGTCGGTCATTTCCCACAGGGAATTGACCAGGGTGAGGGGGTAGTCGAGGCCCCTCCCACCCTCACCCAGCTACGGCTAAGGCGGGCTCCCGCCCGCCGAGCCTCCGCATCCCTCTCCCTCCCCGGAGGGAGAGGGATTGGTTTCGGTAGATGGCCGGGTCCGGGGCCCGGCCATCTACCGAAACC
>CAZUGT010000113.1:0-3483 GCA_964620095.1 uncultured Rhodospirillaceae bacterium
CCGACGGATATCGGCGCCGTGCTGGTGCGGGACCGGGAGGGGGCCGGCGAGCTTTCCGTCGAGGTGGGATTGACCGGCGCGAAACTGGCGATCCCTCGCTTCGGCTGGCACAAGAAGGCCGGCACCGAAGCCCGGGGCAACATTACCGCCCGCCTCCATGGCGACACCCTGCTGGATGTCCCGTCCTTTTCCATCGGCGGCGGCGGACTGGAGTTCAAGGGATCCGCCGGCATCCGCGACGGCAGTTTGGAGCGCGTCACCATCAGCCGGCTGGCGTTCGGCGAGACCGACCTGTCCGGCGTCGTGATCCCGGGCGACGATGCATGGGAAATGGATGTCCGGGGTCCGAAGCTCGATCTGACCGCATGGTTGGACACCGACGACCAAGCCGGCGAGGAACAGGAGCGAACGGCATCGATGACCATTTCGCTCGATATCGGCACGGTCCGGCTCCAGCCGGAGCGCGCCCTCGCCAACGTTGTCGGCGCCTTGGTCTTCGATGGCAAGCTGTGGCGCCGGATGGAGCTTCAGGCGGCGCTCGACGGCGGCGGTTCCCTGAATCTCGACGTCAGGCCCGGGAACGGGCGCCGGTCACTGAAAATCCGGTCCGACGACGCCGGCGCGGTGCTGCGGACGTTCGATCTTTATGACGAGGTCCTCGGCGGCAAATTGCTCGTCGAAGGGGTTTACGAAGACGATAAACCCGAGCAGCCGCTGGCCGGCAGGGCGACGATTAGGGATTTCCGGGTCTCCAATACGCCGGTTCTGGCGCGCCTGCTGTCGCTTGCGTCGCTGACCGGATTTCTCGAACTGTTGACCGGCGAAGGCCTCGCCTTCAGGAGGCTGCATGCCCCGTTCGTCGACCGCGGCGGCGTAATCGCGGTCACCGATGCCTGGGCCCGCGGGCCGCTGGGTTTCACGGCGTCCGGCGCCCTCGATACCAATGCCCCGGCCATTGATCTCTCCGGCACCATTTTGCCGGTGGGCGTGCTCAACAGTCTGCTCGGCCGGCTGCCGATCATCGGGGAGCTGCTCACCGGCGGGGAAGAAGGGGGCGGGGTGGTTGCCATCGACTATTCGGTTCGCGGCGGGATCGAAAAGCCCGCCGTCAAAATCAATCCGCTGTCCGCATTGGCGCCCGGTTTCCTGAAAAAATTTTTGCGGACTCTCGAAAAGAAATCCGAAGCGCCGCCGGCCGGGACGAATTCGCCCAAGGTCAAATCGAATTGAGCCCGATCTAGCCGGCCACCAGTTTCACCAGGGCGTGCCGTTTTTTGCCCGCCGAAAGCTTGAGCGTCCGCTCCGCAAACGCGGAGGCCTCCACGGTCTCCGTTTCGCTAGCCACCGGCCGGCCGTTGATGCGGGCGCCGCCGCCCTTGATCAGGCGGCGCGCCTCGCCGTTGGAGGCGGCGAGGCCGGCCCGCTTGAACAGCTCGAAGGCCTGTAGACCCTCGCCGAAATCGGCCTCGTTGATCTCGATACTGGGCAGGCCCTCATCCGCCGCCCCTTCCTCGAAGGTGCGCCGGGAGGTCTCCTCGGCTTCCCGCGCGGCTTCGGCGCCGTGGCAGAGGGTGGTGACCTCGGTGGCCAGGATCTTCTTGGCGTCGTTGAGTTCGGCGCCCTCGAGCGCCGCCAGACGGTTCACTTCGTCCATCGGGAGTTCGGTGAACAGGCCGAGGAACCGGCCCACATCGGCATCCTCGGCGTTGCGCCAGTACTGCCAGAACTCGTAGGGGCCGACCATCTCCGCATCCAGCCAGACGGCGCCGTCCACGGACTTGCCCATCTTGGCGCCCGACGATGTGGTTATCAGCGGCGTGGTCAGCCCGTAGAGCGACAATCCCTCGACCCGGCGGCCGAGCTCGATGCCATTGACGATGTTGCCCCACTGGTCGGAGCCGCCCATCTGCATCATGCAGTCATGGCGCCTGGCGAGCTCGACGAAGTCGTAGGCCTGGAGAATCATGTAGTTGAATTCCAGGAAGGTCAGCGGCTGTTCCCGCTCGAGCCGGAGCTTGACGCTATCGAAGGTCAGCATCCGGTTGATGGTGAAGTGCGGGCCGTAATCCCGGAGCAGGGAAATGTAGTTGATCTCGTCCAGCCATTCGGCGTTGTCGGCCATGATGGCGCCGGTGGGGCCGTCGTCGAAACTCAGATATTTCTCGAAAGCGCGGCGAATGCCCCGCTTGTTCTCCTCGATCTGCTCGTAGGTGAGGATTTTGCGGCTTTCATCCTTGCCGCCGGGATCGCCGACCTTGGTGGTGCCGCCGCCAAGCAGCACGATGGGACGATGCCCGGTCTTTTGCAGCAGGCGCAGCATCATGATCTGAACCAGCGAGCCCACATGGAGGCTCGGGGCGGTGCAGTCGAAACCGATGTATGCGACCACGGTCTTCTCGTCGGCGGCCGCATCCAGCCCCGCATCGTCCGTGCACTGATGGACATAGCCCCGCTCGTGGACCGCATTCATGAAATCTGATTTAAAGGAGGGCATGAGATTGATGCCTTGCCGTCTCGCGAATCTTCGCCTTGCCGCTGAAATGGGGCGTCGCTTTAGCACACTCGGGTGCGGCGGACAACAGCGCCGGCCGGCCCGGTGACGGCAATCCATACCGCCCTCGGCCTGATGAGCGGGACGTCGCTGGACGGCATCGACGCGGCCATCATCAAGACCGACGGCGTAAGCGTGTTCGAGCGCGGCGCCTCGTTGCCCGGAACCTACGATGCCGCGTTCCGCGGCCGTTTGCGGGGCTGTTTGCGCCGGACCGCGGCCGATCCGGCCGTGGAGGAGGAGCTGACCCGCCGCCACGCGGAGCAGGTCTCGGCGCTGCTCGCGAAGGCCGGCCTGGCGCCGGCGGACATCGATGTCATCGGCTTTCACGGCCAGACCATCAACCATTCGCCGGAGGCGGCGGCCACTCTGCAGCTGGGCGACGGAGCGCGGCTGGCCCGGCTGACCGGTATCGACGTGGTGAATGATTTCCGCAGCAACGACATGGCGCACGGCGGGCAGGGGGCGCCGTTTGCGCCGCTTTATCACTGGGCCCTCGCCCGCGGCCTCGAAAAACCGCTGGCGGTGCTCAACCTGGGCGGCGTCGCGAACGTGACATGGATCGGCGAGGGCGCGCCCGAGGCGCCCGGCACGCTGCTCGCCTTCGATACCGGCCCGGCCAATGCCCTGCTGGACGATTGGGTGGCCGGGCGGCGGGGCGCCGCCATGGACGAGGACGGGCGGCTGGCCGCCTCGGGCACGGTGAACCGGGAGGTATTGGCGGAACTGATGGATCATCCCTACTTCGGTCTCGCGCCGCCGAAGTCCCTCGACCGGCAGGATTTTTCGGCCGGACCCGCCCAACGCCTCGACGACGCGGATGGCGCGGCGTCGTTGCGGTCGGTGAGTCCCGCCGCAAAATCCGACGGCTCTAGGGACCTCGCCGCCGCGAGATCGAGGGAGAGGTGGTCCAGCGGTTCCGCCCATACCGC
>CAZUGT010000114.1:0-2779 GCA_964620095.1 uncultured Rhodospirillaceae bacterium
CCCATGGGCATCGGGCGGGCTTCCGGACGTGGAAAGCACGGCCAACTTCTTCTTCGCGCCGGGCGCGCGGAACTATTCCCGCGATCCGGTGATCACCAAGCTGGCAAAGGAAGGTGCGAGCACGTTCGATCCAAACGCCCGGAAGGCGATCTACAAGCAGCTCTTCGATCGCGTGACCGAGCAGGCCTATATCATGCCCGTGGCGACGACGCCGCCGGTGTTCGTGCATGCAAAGGGTCTGCACATCAGCGAGGTCGGCGCCGACGAGACCTATGGCGCGCTTCCCAATCAGATTTGGTGGAAGTAATCCGCCAGAGTTCCAAGGAAACCGGCCCTTCGGGGCCGGTTTTTTTGTGGCTTGTCGGCGGTGGAACCGAATGACGGCTTGAGGAATGCTTTCCGACCGGCCGTCACCTGGATCGTCTTCGCCGCGGTTCTCTATCGCGTGCCGTTCGTCGGCAGGGTCGGCTGATCGCCCTGGTCAGCGGCGGCGGCCGCGCCGGCGGCGGTGGCCGCGAATGCCGATCTTGCGGGCAGCCTCGATTTCTCCGTCGAGCTCGCCGGCTGCGATGGCGGCGATTACGTCGCGATAGAATGCCTCGAGGCCCGAGACGTCGCCGACGCGAAACGCCTTGCCCCCCGAAAACTCCATGGGCCGGGTGCCGAAGCGGACGTGGGTATAAATCTCCCCGTTCTCGTGGGCGAACCACCACGGGCTCACCTCGCGGCCGCGCGGGTCCTTGGCGTCCGGGTCATGCAGCCGCGCGATTTGGTGCTCCAGCCGTCTGGTCAGTTTCTGCTTGGCGATCGACAGTCCGTCCCGTTGCGGGGTCCGGCCGATATCCGCCATCTCATATTTGTCAAGCAATCCCAAGTTGGCGTTCCTTTTCATTTAGTGAACTATTTAGTGATCATATGATATTGTGCAGGTGTGTTTCAACCAAGCGGTCCCGATCCGTCCGCTGGACACCCGTCCGGACCTCACGCCACTCCTTGCGGAGGCTTGTATCCCAGTGATCAGGGTGAAATAGAGCTGTCGACCGGTTATCAAACAGCCGGGTGAATGTACGAAATATGAACATTTCTGTCTCCTTATTAGTGTTATAATTAGTGATTATAAATTGTGTTATTGGAGAATGCAAGATTAATGTTTCTGCTGCACCAGGTGATGTGCATTGGCGACGACCGCCGGAACGAAGAGCTGCCTAGCCGCCGACCCGAATCTCAGCCGCCGTATGTTCCATGAGGTTGCGCAGCACCTGGCGAGCCGTCCCGGCGCTCCGTCGGACGACATCGACCTCTCTGAAAATAAGCCGAAAATCCCTGATCAACGTGAGCTGGGCGCCATTCGGCAGACGGCCGCGGAACGGTTTGCCGTCATTTGTCGTCAACGGGATGACCCGGCCATAGGCCTCGGGTGTGCGGATGCGAAAGCGCGTCCATTTGCGTCCCCCGTCATGGACGCTGCCGTCGAGGGCCAGGGTCAGGCCACGCACCTCCGGATGGGTCTCGATGGCGCGGGACCCGCTGAACGCCCGCACCACCAAGTAATGCGCGGCGCAGTATTCCATATCCGGGAGGTTGATGGTGCCGGCGGTCCAAATCCCGCCGACGCCGATGGTTTCGGCGGCCGAGTGCACCAGCTGAAACGGCGACGGGGTTCCGCCATGACCGGCCCGCGCACGGTCGATGCCGAGGACTGCGTGCAGAACAGCCGGCGCCCAGATATTCCGGGAGGTTTCCTCGCACGGCACCAAGGCGACACTGAAGTTGGTAATCGCCGCCTTGTCGAGACGTACCGGCCCCATCGCGCTGTCGAACTCGACGATGCCCAGGTCCGGGACCGGGTCCTTCCAGGCCAATTTTATGACGATACCCGGGGTGGCGGGGCCGGGACCCTGCTGAGCGGCCGCCGCCGCCGGAACCAACAGCCCGGCGGCCGCGATCAATGGGGCGAGACGCTTCAGTTGCCGCCCTTTCCCTTCAGGATGTCGGCGAGGTTCTCGAGGCCCGCCCGGCCCCCGTCATCAGGCTCGATGCGCCCGCCCTGCCCCGGCCGTCCGCCGAGCGTGGCGAAATCGGGTCGGCCGCCGCGACGTTGCGGCGGGCCAAATCCGCCGGGCCCGCCGGGTCCGCGCCGCCGCTCACCGCGGGGTCCACCGCCGGCCGGGCCGCCCCGGCGGTTGCCGCGGGCGCTCGTGTCCCGGGGCGCGCGGGTGTTGGCGTTGCCTTCCAGCTGCGGCTCGCCGGCGTAGCAGGCCAGCGAATAGGGAAACCTCTCGGTGAAGAAATAGGCGTAGCCGCCGCCCGGCAGTTTCTTGCCGTTGCATTCGTCGAGATCGCCGTAGCCGGGTTCATAGCGATTGGCCTGCCAGGCGTTGGCGTTGGGCGTCCCGTCGATCAGTCGGTAGCTGGAGCGCAGCTTGATCTTGGCCTTGCAGTTGCTGGCCATGCAGATGAACGGGCTGACGATGGGATAGCCGTCGAAGGCGTAACCCAGGACCTGGCCGACGGAACCGTTCTTGTCCACCACAAGGCAGTTCGGCCGGGCGTGATAGTGATAGAAACCGCGCGCCGTGTGACCGTTGCAAAAATCGAGAATGCCGAGGGGCATGGGATCGCCCCAATTGTGCCTCGGCGACTCGTTGGCCGAGAAGATGGGGATGCCGTTGACCGCCACCCCGATCGGGCCCAGCAGCGGCACCCCCTGGCGCTCGCCGGCGGCAAGCCGCGGCTTGCGGGGAATGCGGTAGGTCTTGTTGCGCACCGCCATATCCGT
>CAZUGT010000115.1:0-14722 GCA_964620095.1 uncultured Rhodospirillaceae bacterium
CAGCAGCGTAAAGATCATCGCCGTCGTGCGTACCGTATCGAGGAGTGCGTCGATGAAGGTCTTGCGGTTCATGCGGCCGCCGAGAAGCCCGAGGAGCCAGGCGCCGACGGCGCCGATACCGGCCGCTTCGGTCGGCGTGAAGACACCGAGATAAATTCCGCCCAGCACGACCGCGAACAGTACGACCGTGCCGCCCACCTTCCTGAATGCCGCGCGCTTTTCGGCGCCGGTCGACGAATCGCCGGGCGGACCCATGGAGGGCCGGGCAATCGTCACCGCCCAAACGACGATCAGAAACAGCAGCACCAGGAGAATGCCCGGAATGACGCCGGCCAGGAACAAATCGCCGATACTGGTTTCGGTGAGAATGCCGTAGAGCACCATGATGACGCTGGGCGGGATGAGAATCCCGATGGTTCCGCCGGCGGCGATCACCCCGGTCGCCAACTGGTCGCTATAGCCGTAGCGCCGCATTTCCGGCAACGCTACCTGGCTCATGGTGGCGGCGGTAGCGAGAGACGATCCCGAGATAGCGCCGAAAGCGCCGCAAGCGCCGACGGTCGCCATGCCCAGTCCGCCGCGGCGTCCGCCCCACCAGGTGTTGAAAGCGCTGTACAGATCGCCGCTCAGTCCGGCGCTGGTTGCGAAGAAGCCCATCAGGACGAACAGCGGGATGACGCTGAGTTCGAAGTTGAGGGCGGTCTCGAACACGGTCTGTCCCAAGAGCGAGAGGGCCGCGTCGGGCGAGAGAATGACCAGCATTCCGAGGAAACCGGCCAGGGCCATCGCAAACCCGATATGCATGCCGAACGCCAGAAAAACAAACATCAGCCCGGTGACGAGCAAGGCGGCGACCTGGGCGCTCATGGATCGCGCCGCCGCCGGAAATTTGTTTCGCCGAGCAAGGATAGACCGGCGCGGTGGAGATGGAGCAGCAGTCCGGCGACCATCGTGAAACTGCACGCGGCCATAACCAGCGCGACAATCCAGACCGGCAGGCCCAGCACCTGGGTTTCATTCAACTCCCGGGTCTGATCGAGCGCCACCGCCGCCAGCTGCCAGCACATCAGCGCCGCTATGGTCAGGCTCAAGGCATGAACGATGATGTTCACCAGCGCCTGAAGCCTCCGGGGCATTGTCCGGGTCAGGACATCGACGCGAATATGCCCCTCCTCGAACGTCGTCAGGCCGATTCCGAGAAACACCAGCAGCCCCATCAGCAGCAGGATGATTTCGACGGAACCGGTAATGGGCCGATTAAGGACAAAGCGGCCGATCACGTCGATAAACGTGATGTACATCATCATGGCGAGAACGATCGCCGCCCCGATCGCCAAGATGTATGAGACACGCCCGACGAACCGGCCGGCCGGGCCCGGTGGCGGCAGCCGCGACTCGTCGGGCGTGTTCATGTCGGTACCGTATCGGTACTAGGCCGGCACTACTCGTACTTCTTGACCGTCCGCCTCAGATCGGCGAGCGAGGCCTTGCCGTCGAGGCCCGCGGCGTTCGCCTTTTTGAGCCAGCCTTCCTCGAAAAAGGATGTGACGGTGCGCAGTTTGGCGGTATCGGCATCGCTCAGAACGACGATCTTGTTGCCGTTCGCAACGGCCGCTGCTTTCGCCTTCGCTTCAACCGCGTCCCAGCGCTGTCCGATAAACTTGGATCCCGACAACCCGTTGTCGGAAAACGCCTTCTGCTGGGCCGATGTCAGGCCGTTCCACGCCTTGCTGCTCATCGCCACCCAGAACGCCGTCGAATACAGTCCGTTCGGGATCACCAGATGATGGGTCGTCAATTTCGTGAGCCGGAATCCGGCCAGGCCTTCCCACGGAAATTGCGTCGCATCGACCGTGCCCCGTTGGACCGCCTCGGTGGTGCCGCCGGGCGGAATGAACACCGGGGCGGCGCCGAGGCGTTTGAGAATTTCGATCCCGGTACCGCCGGCCCGCACCTTGAGCCCCTTGAGATCGCCGAGCCCGTTGAGCGGCTTTCGGGAATGGTACAGGAAGGGGGCATGGGTGAACGCGGCGATCAGCTTGGCGTCATGAAATTCCTTCTTCGCCAGCCCGGTCCGCGCGTACCAGTCCCACATGGCAGCCGAACCCGAGGTCCCATTCTTGAGGGTGAACGGAAGTTCAATCGCCCGATAGAGCTGGAAGCGTTTGGGCGTGAACGCCGCGACCCCGAAGGCGATGTCGGCAATGCCTTTCTTGACCAGATCATACTGGCCCGGAGCCTTGGCGAGGGGCGCTTTCATCAAGTTGATTTTGACCGAGCCGCCCGACGCCTTTTCGATTATGGCCGCCCATGAGGGAATCGTCTTCTGCATATGGTGAACCGGCGGCAGCCAATTCGCCATGCGTAGCTCTTTCGTTTGAGCGGCGGCGCCGCCCGAACCGCCGATCGCCAAACCGGCGGCAATTGCGAGGGCCGGCGCGTAGGCGGGCCTGAATGTCGAGATCCTAATCATTTCACTCCTCCCTTTAAGGTCTTGCGTAGAATCCGATTGCGAACATGGTTTCCTAGTCCAGCCGCCCGCTCAATTCCGGGCTGTCCGGCGCATATCTGAAGGCGCGGAATATACAGTTACCAAGTTCCCGGGCGCTCGGAAAGAAACCGCTGAAATCGGGATTGATGTAGTCCCAGACGACGTCGCCGGTCTCCCCGTGAATTTCGAAAATTCGCCCATACACCGATTCACACACCAAGGTATTGCCGCCGGGGAGCCGCTGGACCCCTCCCATCACGTGGGAATAGAACGTCCATGGAATGCCCGCCTCCCAACGCCACACTTCCTCGCCGGTTTCGGCGTCCAGTTCGATCACCCAGGAGCGCTGGGGCTTTGGAACGTCGACCGCGCCATTGGCGAAGAACAAAATACGCGATCCGTCGGCCACAGGTTGGGGATCATGTGGCCGGCCCCAGCCGGCATCGCGCTTTTCCCAGGTCAGGCGCCGCTCCTCCCTGTCGAGGACGGCGATCATGTCCAGGTTTCTGAAATTGATCAGGTAGTCGCCGGTCGGCAGCGGACATACCGTATTCGCATGGCCGAATTCGCCGCGGTCGACGCCGTGGGCAATGGGATAGTTTTCGGGCTCGAGTTCAGCGGTCGACCATTCCCAGACCGTTTCCCCGTCTGGCGACACCTCGCGGAAATAATCTTCGTATATGTTGCCCTCGGCTTCGGTGCCGGGAATACCGCCGCCGATACGCTCGGCAAAATCCTTCGGCAGGGCGCGCCAGCCGATATAGACCGTATTGCCATTGGGAAGACGCCGGAAATCATGGTGTTGCGTGGGGTCGGTATACTCCCAGACGATCTCTCCGTCCCAGGAGAGCTCCAGGATTCTTCCGCCCCGCGCGGTCATCAGCGGAATGTCGGTGGGGACCTGCACGGAACAGAGCAGGTTGCCGCCCGGCAGCAGATAGGCGAGGGATCCCAGCATATCCGGAAGATCCCACCGGTGCACTTCGGCCCCGTCGATGTCGACCAGGCGCACGGATTTGCCGCGAAAGGTCGACACGGTGGTGAACCCGGCGCAAGAACGCTCCGGGTCATGCCGGATCAACTCAACGTCTTGAAAATCCATGCCGGCCTCTCCGCCACTTGATTTTCGGTCATCCGTATTCCCCAGAATTAGAACAAATATACTTATTCTTGTTGACCGGTCAAATGAATTGGTGCATCTCTAGTGCCCGGGAGCCTGGCCGAAACTCCCGGTCGGCCGGCGAACGCAAGGAAACGGAATGGGGAACACGGAATTATCGGCGGACCCGGCAGCGTTGAGCGGCGTCAAGCCCGCCAACCAGGCCCGCAGCGTCGACCTGCAACTCAGATTTGCCCGAGCCGGGCGGGAGATGCTGGTGAACCAGCGGCTCGCCGACATTCGCATTCCCGACCTGTCGAAGCGGGCGGGTTCCTCGATCGGCGGTTTCTATTCCAGGTTCGAGAACCGGGAGGTTTTTTTTCGTTTTCTGCAGGTCTCGATGCTCGAGGAAAACCGCGCACTCGTCGATCTGGCATTGGCGCCGGAACACCTGAACGAAATGTCGGAAGTGGAGGTGATAGAGAATGTCGTCGCCACGATGATCATGGTGTTTTCCAGCCCCTGGCGCGGCGTCATGCGGGAGAGCTATGCCAGCATTGCCGAGGGGCGCGACATCTGGGCTCCCATGCGGGAAAGGGGCCGGGAAATCGCGGACGCGGTGGCGGCGCATTTCAAGGAGCGCTACGCCGGCCGCGCCGGCGGTCCGGATAGGGGCGACATCCTGTTTGCGATGCAAATGCTTTTCAGCGCGCTGAACAACGATCTGATGAACCCGAAGCTCCGATACTCGATCGGCGAGCGGGCATTCGAACGAAAACTCGCGGAAATGCTGTTCCGGTTTCTGAACCTGAAAACGGATAAACGCCGCGGGAGACGAAAATAGGGAGAGCATGCGACATGCCCGACACCGATCGGATTGCCGACGAGGCCTTACGGGCCACCGCCCAAGCCAACGCCGAGGTCGCCGCCTCGCTGCCGCTCGACGATCAAACGGACTTCGAGAACGCCAAACGGGGGCTGATTGCACAGTTTCCGGAGGGTGGTATCCGCGCCGAGGACGGCCGGACAATCTGGGATATGGGTGAGTTCGCCTTCCTCGACGGACCCTGCCCGGATACGGTCAACCCTTCCCTTTGGCGCCTGGCCCAACTCAACGCACACCACGGGTTGTTTGAGGTAGCCGAAGGCGTTTGGCAGGCCCGCGGCTGCGACTACGCGAACATGTCCATCATCTCCGGCGAGACCGGATGGATTCTCGTGGATCCGCTGATGGCGCGGGAGACGGCCGCCGCGGTCCTCGGGATGGTAAACGAAACCCTCGGCGAACGGCCGGTGAGCGCTATTCTCGTAACCCATACTCACCCCGACCACTTCGGCGGCCTGAGAGGCGTCGCGGGAGACGATCCCGAAAACCGCCCGCCGATCTATGTGCCCGGCGAGTTTATTCGCTACGCCGCGTCCGAGGGCGTGATGGCGGGAAACCACATGATCCGGCGCGCCTCCTACCAGTTCGGGCTCACCATCGAACCCGGCCCGACCGGCCTCGTGGACGGCGGTATCGGCAAACACCCGGCCAAGGGATCGAGAGGTTTCGCCGCCCCCAGCCACTCGATCGAAAAGACCGGTGAAATCCGAACCATAGACGGCGTCACATTCGAGTTTCAGATCGCGTCGGGCACCGAAGCGCCATCGGAGTTTACCTTCTTCCTGCCGGAATTGGGCGTGCTCTGCATGGCGGAAGTCTGCAATCAGACGATGCACAACATCCTGACGCTGCGGGGCGCGGAAGTCCGTGATCCGCTGCTGTGGGCGAAGACCATCGATGAAGCCATCGATCTGTTCGCCGGCCGCGCCGAGGTTGTGATGAACGCCCACAACTGGCCGGTCTGGGGAAGGGACAATTTGGTCCGTTACCTCTCGGAGCAGCGTGACATCTACAAGTACATCCACGATCAAAGCCTGAGATTGGCGAACCACGGCCATACGCCGGACGAGATATTGAACATGATCGAGGAGCCCGAATGGCTTGCGGGCACGTTCCACGCGAGGGGGTACTACGGAAGCCTGAAGCACAACGCCAAAGCCACCTATCAGCGGTACTACGGATATTTCGACGGCAACCCGGTCAATTTGGATCCATTGGCGCCGCAAGAGGCCGGAACTGAGTATGTCGAGGCGTTGGGCGGGGCGGACCGCGTGCTCGCCGTTGCGCGCGAGGCCATCGCGGCCGACCGCTTGCGGTGGGCGGCGACGATCCTGAATCACCTCGTCTTCGCCGACCCCCGATCCTCCGCCGCCCGCGAATTGCTGGCCGAAGTCTATCGCCAACTCGGGTACCGGGCGGAATCCTCCATTTGGCGCAATATCTACCTGACAGGGGCCAAGGAACTGACAGAGGGGGTGAAGCCCCGGCCCGGTTCCGGAGGGCGGAACTCGGACCTGGCTGCCGTTCTTGACCTCCAATCCTGGTTCGATGCCCTTGCGGTTCGTTTGAATCCCGGCCGCGCCAGGGGGCTGGAATTGAATCTCAATGTGAAGACCGGCGGCGAGATCACTGGGGTCTCGGTCGCGCGTCAATGTGAATTCGGCAGGCCGGGGGTGGCCGACGAGTCCGCGACGGCAACCATCGAAATCAGCCGGCCGGACCTGGAAGCATTGATCGCGGGCTCGCTGACCCTGGAGGACTGGCTCGCGTCCGGTGGAAATATCGAAGGAGACCGGACCACGATCGAGACCTGGTTCGACATCCACGACAGTTTCGAGATGTGGTTCAACATCGTAACGCCGTAGGAGGGGAGTTCGGTGAGCCCGGCCGGCCCGCGCCGAATATCAAGAGCTGCCGTTCGTTTCAGGAAAGGAGAAAACAATGCCGATCGTAGAACCGACCAACAAATCCGTCCTCGACTTTGAAGGGCTGCATCTCTACCACGCGGACCGGTCGAATTGTTCGGCCAGGGTCCGGTTGCTGCTCGAGGAAAAGAAACTTCCCTGGGTCAACCATCACATCAATCTCAAGAAGAAAGAGAACATCAGCGAGGACTATTTCGGCATCAATCCGAAAGGCCTTGTCCCGGCGCTGGTGCATGACGGCACGGTTGTGGTCGAGTCGAACGACATACTGGCCTATCTCGAAACCGAATTCCCCGAGCCGGGATTTCGCGACGTGCCCGACGAGGACCAGCCGAAAATCGACTATTGGCTCAAAACCTCGGGGGAAAGTCATCTCCCGGGCATCAAGACGCTGCAATATTACAATCGGGTCGCCAGGCTTCTGGAAAAATCGGACGACGAGTACAATCGGTACCGGGAGCTGCAAACAGATCCCGAGCTTCTGAAATTTCACGCAAAACATGGCGCCCCCGGATCCAGCTTTACCGAAGAGGATGCTGCCGGCGCGACTACGCTGATGACCGAAATCTATGAGGAAATGGACGCCGCTCTGGCCAACTCGGACTGGATCGTCGCCGATACGTACACGTTGGCGGATATTTCGTGGGGTCCCTCCATCACGACGCAGAAAATCGGCGGCTTCGATTTCAGCCCCTTTCCGAATGTCGAGGCCTGGTATGAGCGCGTGAGTTCCCGGCCGCAGTTCGAGACCGCATTCCTCAAATGGATTCGGGAATCGGAGTGGGGCCACGGCTAGATCGCCGATGAAAGGACTCTTGCGGAACGACACGGCACAGGAGGAATAGATGGCCTTGGAACTTTATTATCTCGAAGAGACAGACTCGATTTGTTCAAACAGGGCTGTCGTAACCTTATCCGAAAAGGGAATTACCGACTGGATACCCCGAAAAATGATCCTCATGAACCGGGATCAGTTCAAGCCGGATTATCTCAAGTTGAACCCGAACGGCACCGTTCCGACGCTGGTTCACGATGGTGCGGTCATTCGAGAGTCTTCTCTGATCTGCAGCTACATCGACACCCTGCGGGACGAACCGGCGCTGTCGCCCAGCAATGTGGTTGACCGCTACCACATGGCCGAATTCATAAAGCTTTTGGATGAGCGCGGCTTCGCGGCCACCGGAATCATCAACTTCGTCACCAAGTTTCGACTGACAATTCCGCGGGACAAATTGGAAGCGCGCTGGAAGCACATTCCTGTGATCGATCGCCTCCATCGGCAGCAATCGGTTATAGGACAAGGTCTCGACTCGCCCTATGTGCTGCGCGCCATCGGCGCCTGGGAGACGATCTTCCGGAGAATGGAGAACGCCCTGGCCGATGGGCGGCCCTATTTCATGGGTGACCAGTTCACATTGGCCGAAATCAATTCGGCGACGTTCATCAAGGTGATCGAGATGATTCGGTTCCTGGATTTCTGGCTCGAGCCCTACCCGAAAACCCGGGAATGGTGGGACCGGGTGTCGAGCCGGCCCAGCATGCAGCAGCTTGACACGTTTCCGAGCAATGCGGTCGCCGAAGACTCTCCGCATGCCGTGGCTGGCCGCGAATGTGAAGCGGGCTTCCGCGAAAAGATAGCGGAATACCGGGAGCAATTCGCTCACGCTCTATAGCTTCGCGGATTATGGATGGGGAGTGGGCGGAGGCCGTGACCCGATCTAGGAAGCGCGCTTGCGGAGCTGCTCGACGGTCGCTTGAGGCGTAATGATCTCGGGATCGGTGAGCATTTCGATCAGGACGGGCCCGGCGTGTTTGCCGCGCAGCCTCCGATACGCATCCGTCAATTCGCCCACATGCTCGATGCGCACCGCCGGAATATTCATTGAACCTGCGAACTCGACGAAATCCGGATTGTCGATATCGGTCGCGATATTCTGGCCGGGAAAATTCAGTTCCTGGTGCATGCGGATGGACCCATAGAGGCCATTGTTGAAGATGATCACCGTCAAGCGCAGGTTCTGCTTCGCCGCCATGACCAGTTCCTGCGCGTTCATCAGGAAGCACCCGTCTCCGGCATAGGCGAGAACCTCGCGCTCGGGGTAGTGCTGCGCCGCGGCGATGGCCGCCGGGATCGAAGAGCCCATGGGCGCGTTGATGGGGCTCAACAGCGTGTGGGCGGCGTGGTAGCGGTGGTGGCGGAGAACGAAATGGGTGTAATTGCCGGCGCCCATCGTGACGACCGTGTCCCGGGGGACAAGGTCGCTCATGGCCGCGACGGCGGTTCCGGGATTCTCGCGGTCCGGAAAGTCGACCGGCTGGTGAAACGCCTCGTATCCGGCCCGGAGACCCGCGAGTGCGTCCGACCAGTCGGGCAGCGTCTCCATGTCTGAAACCGTCAGCACCGCACAAAAGGAATTCACATCGGTGCAAATCGCCAGGCTGGGTTCGATGACCTTGCCGAACATACTCTCGTCCGGTGCAATGTGGACGAGGCGGCGCTCCGGCCCGCCGTCGATCAATTTCTGGAATCGTACGGTCTCGATCTCGCCGATCTGTCCGCCGAGCAGGATCAGGAGATCCGCCGCCGCCGCATATCCAACCAGGCCGGGATCGGGCCCGACGCCCAACGAGCCGACAAAGCAGGGGTGGTCGTTGTCGATCAGGTCCTGGCGGCGAAAGCTCACCGCCGTCGGCAGGTTGAGGCTCTCGGCAAACGCCGCGATTTGATCCCGGGCAGCCGCCGTCCAGCCCATCCCGCCGAGCAGCAGCAAAGGCGCCTTGGCGGCGGCCAGCGATTCGGCGAATTTGGACAATGTCGCGGCATCCGGCGCGACGTGGGCGGGCTCGGCCGGCTTCGGGGCGAATGCGGGTACGGGAGACAACTGGATATCTTCCGGCAATCCGACGATGACCGGCCCGGGCCGTCCGGAAAGGGAGAGCGCAACGGCTTCCTCCATGATCCCGGCGATGTCTTCGGCCCGGTCCGCGACAAAGACCCGTTTCGCCATCCCGCCATAGAAGGCGGCAAGATCGATCTCCTGAAACGCCACCCGCCCTTCGGTGCCGGTGGTGGTATGGCCGACCAGCAGGATCATCGGCACGCCTTCCTGTTCGGCGGTATGAATGCCGATGGCCGCATTGCAGGCGCCGGGTCCGCGGGTCACCATGCACACGCCCGGCCTCCCGGTCAGGCAGGCATAGGCCTCGGCCATGTAGGCGGCGCCCCCTTCCTGGCGGCAGACATGGAGGGTGAAGCTGTTTCCCGCCTCGCGAACGGCTTCGAGAACGCCAAGATAACTCTCGCCGGGGACGCAGTAGGCCCTGTCGATGCCATTGGCCGCCAGAATGTCGATAACCATCTGGCCGCCGGTCCGTGTTTCGCCGCTCATGCCGCTCTCCAAGAAGGTCCAGCAGGATAATTTTGCATGGCTTTGGCGCGGACGTAAAACATTGGCTGCGGAGGTCTTTGTCCCGGATGATATGGTGGCAAGGCTTCGAGGCGAGTATCGCCGCGGCCACAATTACGAATACGAGGAGAGCGCAATGCCGGCGCCGGGAAGGCCCAAGCCTATCGCCCATCTGATCGAAGGCCCCAACTTCACGCCCGGGCGGGTGAACTGGGATGCCGATGTCGAGGTCCACAAGCTTTCAAACAACGAATCGCCGATCGGCAGCAGCCCGGCGGCGGTCGAAGCCATCCGGGAACACGCATCGTCGCTCTTCATCTACGGTGATGCGGACGGGTTGCCCCTCGCAGTGGCGATCGGGGAACGTTTCGAACTCGATCCGGCGCAAATCATCGTCGGGCCCGGTTCGGAGCAATTGATCAATTGGATCATCCAAGGCTGGGCGGATCGCGGCGACGAAGTTCTGTACCCCGAGCATGCCTTTCAGAGTTACCGCATTCGGGCTCGAATGTGCGGCGCCGTCCCCGTGGCCGCGCCGGAGACGGGTCTGCGGGCCGATATTCAGTCGTTGCTCGATGCGGCCACGCCGCGAACCAAGGTTCTAATCATTGCCAATCCCAACAATCCCACGGGCACCCACATCCCGCTCGCCGAGGTCAAGGCTCTCCGCGAGGCCCTTCGGCCCGACGTGCTCCTGGTCGTGGACGAGGCATACTTTGAATATGTCAACGCGGCGGACTACGGCTCGGCCCTGCCGTTGGTCGCCGCAGGCGGCGAAAATGTCATCGTCACCCGGACGTTTTCCAAGTTTTATGGCCTGGCGGGCTTGCGCGCCGGCTGGGCGCATGTGCCGTCCAGCCTTGCCGCACCACTCTCGCGCGTTCGAGGGCCATATCCCATTTCGTCGCTCGCCATGGCGGGTGCGGCCGCGGCGCTGACCGATTTCGAATTTCAGAAACAGGCGAAAGCGCACAATGACAAGTGGCTGCCCTGGCTGGTCTCCGAAGTCGAAAAACTGGGTTACGAGACCAGCCGGTCCGAAGCCAACTTCGTTCTTATTCGCATACCCGATGGGGCGGAGGCGGCACAGGTTCTCGAGGACACGCTGACGGCAAAGGGCTTCATCGGCCGGACGGCGCATCAGAATGCCCTGCCGGACTGGATACGATTTTCGGTGGGAACGGAAAAGGCGATGACCGGCCTCGTCGAGGAACTCAGGACCTACGGCAACCGGTAATGGACTTTATTTGGTTCGACGGCGCCTCAATCGCCGTTCTAAAATGAGCCGGTTAAACGATTGTCAGATGAAGTAGCTGGGAGGATCTCCATGAAACGCTTCTACAAACCTGGGCTGGTTGCCAGCTTGTCGATCATCGCCGCCGCTGCGGTTGCGGTCACGACGCTGTCCGCCACGGACGCCAAGGCGGACCGGCTCGCCGACGTAAAAAAAGCCGGCATTCTGCATTGCGGCGTCGTGCCCGGAGTGCCGGGTTACGCCTTTCCCAACAAGGAAGGCAAGATGGTCGGATTCGACGTCGATCTGTGCAAGGCCATTGCCGCGGCCGTGCTGGGCGACGCCAACAAAATAAAGACGACGAAGATGAAGCTGCCGGTTGCCTTCAACGCCATGAAGGCGGGCACCGTGGATGTGGTGACGCACCGTTTCACCTGGACCTTCGGCCGGGACGTCGGCCAAGGCCTCGACTTTACCAGGGTCATGGTTTTCGATGGTCAGGGATTTATGGTCCGCAAGAAGTTGGGCGTGAAATCAGGCAAGGAACTGAACGGCGCGACCTTCTGCCTCACCGCCGGCGCCACGACGGAAGCGAATGTATCCGACTACTTCCGGATTAACGGCATGACCTTCAAGCAGGTGACCTTCGGCAGCATGGGCGAGACTCAGAAGGCCTATGACCAGGGCCGTTGCGATGTGTTCGTTACCGATAAATTCGGCCTCGGTGCGCGGCGTCTGGCGATGACCAATCCGGACGAACACATGATCCTGCCGGAGACCATTTCCAACGAGCCGATTTCCCCGATGGTGGCCCATGGCGACCAGGTCTGGAAAGACATCGTCGTTTGGACGTTCAACGCCCTCATCTCGGCGGAAGAGTTGGGTATCACCAGCAAGAACGTCGACAAAATGCGCGCGACGTCCACGAACCCGTTCGTCCAGCGGCTTCTCGGAAAAACCGGTAAGTTCGGCGGCAAAATCGGGCTCGGCGACGCTTGGGCGTACAATGCGATCAAGGCGGTCGGCAACTACGGAGAGATTTGGGAGAACAATCTCGGCAAACACGGCCTTGGCATGGCGCGCGGCGCCAACGAGTTGTACACCAATGGCGGCCTCCTGATTGCACCGCCGTTCCGTTAAGCCGACGGCTTTACCTTCGTACTCATCATGTAGCCGGGTGCCCTCGATACCATTTGAGGTCACCCGGCACATTTTGTTCCGGCGAATACGATGAACGATTTGCTTAGCTACTGGCGCAGGGGAAGCGTCCGCTCCCTGACCTATCAATGGGGGCTGGTGGCCGCAATCGTTCTCGCTCTGCTATGGCTGTTCGATACCGCCAACACCAATTTGGACCGCCTCGGCATTCAAACGGGTTTCGATTTTCTGGACGACGAAGCCGGGTTTCAGATCAGCCAGGCCCTTTTCCCGTATACGGCTCAATCCACTTACATCGATGCGCTGCTTGTAACGTTTTTGAATACGATCATCGTGTCGCTGATAGCGGCGCTTCTTGCGACCCTTCTCGGGTTCTTTATCGCGCTTTCCAGGCTTTCCGATAATCTCCTGCTTCGAAAATTCGGCGATGTCTACGTCGAGATGTTCCGCAACATTCCGCTGCTGCTTCAGCTCTTTTTCTGGTATTTCGCCGCATTGAAACTGCTGCCGGGAAAGCGGGAGTCGATCAATCTTTTCGATGCGGCTTTTGTGAATATCGAAGGATTTGTCGTTCCGGCGCCGGTGTTCGAGGCCGGCGCATCGGCATTGATTTGGGCCATCGTCATTTCATTCGTTCTGGCGTTCGGCATTTGGCGCTGGGCGAAGAACCGGCAGATCAGAACGGGTCAGCCCTTTCCATCGTTCATTACCGGATTGGGCATCGTCATTGTTATTCCGTTCATTGTGGCTTGGTTTCAAGACTTCCCAATCTCCTGGGAAATTCCAAAGTTCGGCCGCTTCAACTTTGAAGGAGGTGTCGCCCTTCAGCCCGAATTCACCGCGATGCTGATTGGCCTCACTTTGTATAACGGCGCCTTCATCGGCGAAATTATCCGAGCGGGTATATTGTCCGTTCACAAAGGACAGCGGGAAGCCGCCAATTCCATCGGCCTCACCCAAATGCAGATGTATTCGCAAATTGTCGTTCCCCAGGCGATGCGTCTGATCATTCCGCCGCTGACCAACCAGTATTTGAACCTGACGAAATCGACGGCGCTCGCGGCGGCCGTAGGCTATCCCGATTTCTTTTGGGCGCTCAGCGGCGCCATCTCCGCCCAGACCGGGCAGGTCCTCGAAATTCAGGCCATTACCTTGTTCGGCTATCTCGGGGTCAGTCTATTCATCGCCGCGATCATGGCGGTCTATAACCATGCTACCCGCATTCCGGAAAGGTAGAGAGACCATGGAACCCGCTCTCAGACCTTTCATCGAACCGCAATCGCCGCCCGTGCAGTCCTCCGGTCTTATCGGATGGCTCAGGGCGAATTTTTTCTCCAGCTGGTTCAACGCGTTTGTCACCCTGGCGCTCTTGTGGGTGATCTATCAGATTGGCGGCTTCGTCATCAGTTGGGGGATTATCAACGCCAATTGGGTCGGGGATTCGGCCAAATCCTGCCCAAACATAGACGGCGCGTGCTGGGCCTTCGTCACCGAGCGCTGGCGTTTGTTCGTCTATGGGCTTTATCCGAAAGAACTCTATTGGCGGGTCAATATCTTTTATCTCTTGGGAGCCCTGACGATCATCGCCTTCGTGTTTTCCTTTGGCCCGATCACAAGAAAACTGCGCCTGACCATGTTCATCGGCTTCCCGGTCGCCGCCTATATTTTCCTGGTCGGCGGGGTTTTCGGCCTGACGTACATCACGCCCGAGAGCTTCGGCGGCTTGTTGCTGACCCTGGTGATCGCCACCGTCGGCATTTTCGGCTCCATACCGTTGGGCCTCATCCTGGCACTCGGCAGAACTTCCGAGTTGAAGGTCATCAGCAAGGTCTGCACCTATTTCATCGAGTTTTGGCGGGGCGTTCCGCATATCGCGGTCATCGTCATGTTCGTCGCTCTGTTGCCCATATTCATTCCCGACGGCAACAAGATCGATATCGTCGTACGCGCGTTCATCGCGTTCGCGGCCTTCAACTCGGCCTACATGGCGGAGGTGTTCCGCGGCGGCCTGCAATCGATACCATCGGGACAATTCGAGGCGTCGAAGGCCATCGGACTCTCCTACTGGAAGATGATGGGCTATATCATTCTGCCGCAAGCGATCCGCAATTCGGTGCCGGCGCTGGTCAATACGTGCATCAGTATCTTCAAGGAGACGACGATCGTGCTGTTGATCGGGTTCAGCGATTTCCTGGGCATTATCCAGCTGTCGCTGGAGGATCCGAAATGGCTGGGCCCGCCGCATATTTTCAGCTCGGCCTATGTCTTTGCGGCGATTATCTACTTTACCTTCACCTACGGCATGTCGAAATATTCGCTGCGGCTGGAAAACCGCAGCAACGTTGCGCAATAGGAACCGTTTGGAACAGCGATGTCGGACAAACCGGTAATCATATTCGACAAGGTAAACAAATGGTTCGGTGATTTTCACGTGCTGCGGGACATCGATCTGGATGTGGCGCGGGGTGAGAAGATCGTCATTTGCGGGCCGTCGGGATCGGGCAAATCGACCTTGATCCGCT
>CAZUGT010000116.1:0-3122 GCA_964620095.1 uncultured Rhodospirillaceae bacterium
GACGGGGCGATCTGTTTGCAGGGACCGCACCACTCGGCCCAGAAATCCACCAGCACGGGGCCGGATGCTTGAAGCACATCCGAGTCGAACGACGAATCGCTTACTTCTTTGGCCATAACCTGTTTCCTTTCCAACGCCGCACAGCGATGCCGCTCGCGAGGGATATGATGGATGATGACGTCAATCTATGTTCGGCCCGAATGTCCGTCAAGGGACGTACCGATCCGTAAGTTCCTTAGGAATTCCCATAACGATCGGGCCGTCGGTCCACAGCAGGACGCAGGCGATTTCGCGATCCGCATAGATGTCGGCAACCACGGAACGGTAGATCGCCAACTGCCGCAAATAGGCCGGGGGCACATCCTCCGGCGACCTGGGCGGCGGCCGATTGGTTTTGTAATCGACGATCGTGACCTTTTCCTTATCCACCAGGATTCGGTCGATCTGGCCGGAGACGGCCCGGTCACCCACGAGGCCGACAATCGGCACCTCGGCTCGCGATCCTTCCCCGAACAGCGGGGCCGCAGCCGGATCTTCCATGACCGCCAAGGTCTCGCGGGCAATCTGTTCCCGGTCCTCCGCCCCGAGGTCCTGCGCGGCGCCGGACAGATAGGCCGCCGCGGCGCCGGGCCATGAGTCCCGCGGGAGGTCCGGCAGCGTCTGAAGAAGGTTGTGGATCAACAGGCCGCGGCGAAACCGCATCGAACCATCCTGCCCAAGCGGAGAGCGAACCGGCGGATCGTCATCCGCCGGCCGCGATGGGCTGAGCGGCCGCGGCAGAGGGGGCTCCGGGGCCGGCGGCTCGTCCGCCCAGCCGGGCAGCGGTATTGGATCGAGTTCCTGCGGCTCCGGGGTCTTCTCGACTTCCTTGGTTTGAGGCGCCGCAAGCCGAAATATCTTCTTGTCCGGCTCACTGTCCCATTCGGCGAGGATGGGGTCGTCGACAGCCTCGGCAAGCGGCTCCAGTGCCTGACTGATCAACTCGTACCAATTGCCCTCGGGCGCCTTGTTCTTCGTCTCCCAGCCGCAGATGTAGAGCCGGTCTTCCGCCCGGGTCATGGCGACGTAGAGCAGCCGCCGGTATTCCCGCTGCTGGGCAACGCGGGCTTGTTCCGCCAACCGGTCGCCGACGGTCTCGCGAAATGCCCGGCGCGGCGGCCATAACAGGAACTCCGCGCCGTCCTCGTCCCGGCCGCCCCATAGCAGGCGGGCCTCCTTACGCGGTATCTGCATCGTATCCGGCAGAAATACGATGGGCGCCTGCAGGCCCTTGGCGCCGTGAACCGTCATGACCCGAACCGCGCCGCCGCGGCCCTGGTCCAGATCCCGCTTCACCTCGACCGCGCCGGCCTCCATCCATTGCAGAAATCCCTGAAGCGACGGGGTGTGGCTTCGTTCGAAAGCCAGTGCCAGGTTCAGAAACTCGGTAAGAGGATCGATCGCCTCGGGCCCCAGCCGTGCAAGCAAACGGCGGCGTCCGCCCCGCGCGCCAAGGATGCCGGCGAACAGCTCATAGGGGGGCAAGTAATCGGCGGCGGCAAGCATTTCCCGCAGAAATTCGTAAGCGGCGGCAAATCTCGGACTGGACTCCCGGCGGGACCGGAGTTCCGACCACAAGCTTCCTTTCCGGTCATAGGCGAGTTCGAACAATTCCTCTTCGGTCAGGCCCACGATCGGGCTCTTGAATATTGTCGCCAGGGTGAGGTCGTCCTCGGGAAAAAGCAGAAACCGGCCCAACGCCAATAGATCCATGACCGCGATGTGCTCGGTGAGCACCAATCGGTCGACACCCGCGACGTCGATATCCAAAGCCTTGAGCGCACGCACCAGATCATCCACGAAAGGACCGCGGCGCCTGACCAGAACCATGATGTCGCCGGCGGTAATCGGGCGGCCCGCGGATTCGAGCACCTCGCCATCGTCGATCATCCGGGAAATGCGGGTGGCGATGATGGCCGCAAGCCGGGCCTCGGGCGTTCCGCCCCTGATCCCCTCGACCGGCGGTTTCCAGATTCCGGTCTCGTCCGACTCCAGCGGCGGAACGGGCGGCCACAGTTCCACGAGGCCGCCGTGTCCCTCGCGGGCCGACTCGTGCACGATTGGGCGATCATCCAGCGCCACCCCATCCCGGGCCGAGGCCTGCTCGAATACGGCGTCCACGGCGCGAAGGACCGGTGCGACGGACCGGAAGGAAATATTCAGATCCACATCGGACCATCGGCCGCCGGCGCCGGGGATCGTCCCGGCCAGCCGATTCCGCGCCGAGGTGAAGTTTTCCGGCGCGGCGCCCTGAAAACTGAAAATCGACTGCTTGACGTCGCCGACCGCGAACATGGTGCGATTCAGGTCGCGGGCCCCCTCGCCGACAAAGAATTCGTCGACAATCGAATCGACGACGGACCACTGATCCGGGCTGGTATCCTGAGCCTCGTCGATCAGGACATGATCGAGACCGCCGTCGAGCTTGTAGAGGACCCATGACGAGACGCCGGGACGCGCGAAAAGCCGCCCGGCATCGAGAATCAAATCTTCATAGTCGAGGAGCGCCCGGGACTGCTTTTCCCGCTGATACGTATCGATGAGGGTTTGTGAAATCACCGTCAGCGCCCGGGTTGCGCTCGCCGCCGCCGCCGCCCGGCGCTTGAGGACGAACCGGGCCAGCCGTTCGGCCTCCGCCTCGAGGATGTCCTTGGCGCCCGGCGCGTCCGCCGCGGTTGGATTATTGATGAGCCGCTTGCGGGGATGCACCTCCTCTTCTCTATGTTTCCGGGTCAGAAAATAGTCGAGATACGGCGTTAGCCCGGCGATCCGTCCGGCCCGGTCCGCATCCAGCCAGCCGGAGAGCATCTCGCCGTCCTTGGCTTCGGACTCGGTGCCCTGTCGAAGCGCTTCCGCCGCCATTCTCAGGCCAAGCTGATCGAAAGCCGCATCACCGACCGCTTGTTCGGTCAGGCTCTCTACCGTGTCACCGGGTGCCAGACCGAGCGCATCGCGGACCATATCGCTCAAGGGCGCGGGCCCTCCCGCCCGGCCCAGCATTCGCCGCAGCCGTCCCCGCTGCTCTGCCAACGTCGAAATCAGCTCCGGAAATTCGAACTCGTAGACATGTCTGGTTATTTCGG
>CAZUGT010000117.1:0-19403 GCA_964620095.1 uncultured Rhodospirillaceae bacterium
CCGGCCTGGATCGCGCGGGCTCATGATCTGGCGGCGAGCCGGATGGCGTGGGATTTCCCCCGCGCCGATGACGGGGTGGTGTTCGGAAACGTCATCAAGGGGCTCGCCGGCGCGCTGGACGACGACGCCGTCATCGCCAACGACGCGGGCAATTTTTCGACCTGGCTGCACCGGCTGTTTCCGTTCAAGCCCACCCACACCTTCCTGGGCGCGGTCGCCGGGGCCATGGGTTTCGGGGTGCCGGCGGCGGTGGCGGCCGGTCTTCGCCATCCGGACCGGCAAGTCGCCTGCCTGGTCGGCGACGGGGGATTTCAGATGACGGGCAACGAGATGTCGGTGGCCGTGGAGCGCAATCTGCCGATCCGCATCTTCGTCTCCAACAACGGCAGCCTGGGCACCATCCGGCTCTATCAGGAGAAGGATTACCCGGGCCGGACCATCGCAACCGATTTGCCCAATCCGGATTTCGCCGCCGTGGGCGCGGCTTTCGGCCTGGCGGCGTTCAAGATCGAAACCGAAGACGACGTGGCGCCGGTGATCGAAAAGGCGATGGCGGTCGATGGGCCGGTTCTGGTCGAGGTCGCCACCAGCCTCGAATATCTCGCGGCCTACTCCCGCATGTCGGCGCTCAAGGCGGCGGCGCGGTAAACAGTAAGACGGCGGCCCCTGGTCGTCCGAAGGGCCGCGAATGACGGGCCGCCGATGACGAGACTGGCCGATTATTCCTCCCAATCGGGATTGGGCCCGGCGTTCGAATTGGTATACTTGTTGGTATACTGGCGCCGTTCATCGAAATTTTTTTCAGCGCCCGTACCTCGCGCGATGCCGGGCCGCCCAGGAGGGGAATCATCAATGGATACACGGACGATCGGGGTGATCAGCCCCGGTGACATGGGACATGTTGTCGGCGGGATGCTCGGCGGCCAGGGGCATCGGGTGCTGACCGTATTGGCCGGCCGAAGCGAACTGACCAGGGAACGCGCCGGGCGGTCGAACATGGAGGACGCCGGCGATCTCGGAAGCCTTGTCCGGGAGGCTTCGATGGTGCTCTCCATCATGCCGCCCGAAAACGCCCTCGGGTTCGCGGCCGATGCGGCGGCGGCGATGTCGGCGACGGGCGCCCGGCCGCTGTTCGTGGATTGCAACGCCGTTTCGCCGAAGACGACCCTCGCGATTGCCGAGACCATGAGCGGTGCCGGTGCGGATTTCGTGAAGGTGGGGATCATCGGTCCGCCGCCCGGCCGCGGCCCCAGGACCAGGTTCTATGCCGGCGGGGCGTCGGTCAACGAAATCGCGTTCATGGACGGCGAAGCCCTTTCCGTCATCGACATGGGACCGGAGATCACCCGGGCCGCCGCCATCAAGATGTGCTACGCGGGGATGACAAAGGGCAAAATGACGCTCCACACCGCGGTGCTGCTCGCCGGCGAATTGCTGGGTGTCGGCGAGGAGTTGCAGGCGGAGTTTTCGAAAAGCCAGAAGGCGGATTGGGAATTGATGAACGCCCGGGTGCCGTTTTACGCCTGCGATGCCGGCCGCTGGTCCGGGGAAATGGATCAGATTTCCGAGACCTTCGGCGCCGCCGGCCTCACGCCCAATCTGCACAAGGGGGCGGCCGATGTCTTCCGGCTGCTCGATTCTTCGCCTTTGGGGGCGGAAACCCGCGAGACGTTGGATAAATCAAGAACCCTGCAGCAAACCCTCGACATCTACGCGGAAACCGTGACCGGGCGGAAGGCGGCGGAATAGGAGTTTCGGACGCACCTGTCCGAATTTCGGTCAGCGGACTGAATTGGCTCGTAGTATGGGGACGTCTTGACTATAAGGGCGCCCGCGCGTAGGCGGCGAATGCCGTCGAGACACGATAGGGAATTCGAAGGGGAACACGATTATGGATATGAGCGGTGAATACACCATCCCGGCGCCACGCGAGAAGGTATGGGAGGCGCTGAACGACCCGGAGGTTCTCAAGCAGTGCATCGACGGCTGCCAAAGCCTCGAAAAGACGTCGGATACCGAGTTCCAGGCGAAGGTGACGGCGAAGGTGGGGCCGGTAAAGGCCAACTTCGACGGCAAGGTCAATCTCTCGGATATCGATCCGCCCAACGGCTATACCATCTCCGGCGAGGGCCAAGGCGGAGTCGCGGGATTCGCCAAGGGCGGCGCGCAGGTCAGGCTTTCCGGCGAGGGCAACGAGACGGTCCTGACCTACGAAGCCAATGCGGAGGTCGGGGGAAAGCTGGCGAGCGTCGGCAGCCGGCTGGTCCTCGGCGTCGCCAAGAAGACCGCCGATGATTTCTTCTCCAAATTCAGCGACATCGTCGGCGGCGGGGAAGAAGCGGCCGAGGCGCCCGCCGCGCTCGCCGAGGCAGCCGCGGCGGCTCCCGAACCCGCTTCCGCTCCGGCCGGAAAGCCGAAGGCCGGGGTGTCGCCGGCCGTCTGGGTGGTCGGGGCCATCGTGGTGATAGCCCTGGCGGCCTGGCTCCTCGGCGGCGGCTGATCGGCCTCCAGAGCCGAACCGTTAAAAAAACCGTCGTAAACGGCTGAAATCTCACGATAAGTTCATCCGGAATTCCGGCGAAAATCCGATTTTGCTTGATTTTTGACCGATTTTTTTATAACATTAAGACCATCAAACGGCTGGGGTTGCCGCTTTTGGGACCCTTTGCCGTCGGCGGCCCGACAGGAAATGTGGGCCCAACGGCATGTTGCTTCGTATGGAGGATGTGACCCATGAGACGAACTTGTCACCTCAGTCCCGAATAGGCACTGGTTTCCCGAGAAAACGGGGAACGGCATTTTGTCGCCGAGTGTGAACTCGGTGACATACGCCACCACCACCGGCGGATTAAACTCCGCGGAACGTGACGCGGGAAAGGATAACGACAATGAGCGCAATTACTTTACCGGTTGTATCCGAGGGACCCGGACTTGCCCGGTACCTCAATGAAATCAAGAAGTTTCCGTTGCTGACGGCCGATGAGGAATACATGCTCGCCGAGCGGTTTCGCGAGCACGGCGAGGTCGAGGCGGCGCATCAGCTCGTGACCAGCCACCTTCGCCTGGTCGCCAAAATCGCCATGCAGCATCGCGGCTACGGATTGCCGGTTTCGGACCTCATTTCCGAAGGCAATATCGGCCTGATGAAGGCGGTGAAGAAGTTCGAACCGGAACGGGGTTTCCGGCTGTCGACCTACGCCATGTGGTGGATCAGGGCATCCGTCACCGAACATATCCTGCGCTCATGGTCATTGGTCAGGTTGGGCACCATGGCCGCTCAGAAAAAGCTGTTTTTCAGCCTGCGCAAGGCGAAGGCCCGCCTTCAGATCCTGGATTCGGGAGAACTGGACCCCGAGCAGGCGGAAGCCTTGGCCAAGCAGTTCGGCCTCTCCGCCGACGATATCCTCAACATGAACCGCCGCATGTCGGCCCGGGACTATTCCCTCAATGCGCCGGTTTCCGAGGACGGCGACAGCGTCGAGTTCGTGGATACCCTGGTCGACGAGAGCCCGTCGCCCGAAGCCATTATCGCGCAGCGCGAAGAGGCTGGTGTCCACAGCGAAATGCTGCAGGCTGCCCTTGCCGAATTGCCCGAGCGGGAGCGGCACATATTCGTCGAGCGCCGGCTCAAGGATGACCCGGTAACGCTCGAGCAATTGGGCGAGGAATACGGCATCAGCCGCGAACGTGTCCGGCAGCTGGAAGTGCGTGCGTTCGAGAAGGTTCAGAAGGCGGTCATCCAGTCTGCCCGCGCCGCCTAGATCGGCTCTAGGCAGTCAACTCGCGGGCGCGTGGGAAAAAAGTCGGGAACACCCTTGACGCTCTGAAATCATTGACCTAAATGACTGGCGCTCTCAGCAAGAGAGCGCCGGTTTTTTGTGCCGGCGTCCGTGAATAGAGACCAATTCGAACGACTGATCCCTGGGCCGGGATTGCGCTCCGATCCAATTGGATCGTCGAGGAGAATGGTGAACGACCCGGATATTGCTGATGCAGGTTTGGGGCAGCGCGCCCGCCGGTCACGCGAAATTGCCGGAACGCGCGCGGGAGATTGGTTAGATTGGCGCCGTTTGGGAGGTGGCAAAAGAGATGTCTGAACATGCTCCGATGATTGTGTTGGAGAACCTGACCAAGCGGTTTGGTCCCTTTACCGCGGTCGATAGTATTTCCTTGAACGTTTCCAAGGGCGAGGTGCTGGGATTCCTGGGGCCCAATGGCGCGGGCAAGTCGACCACCATGCGCATGGTCACCGGGTTCCTGCCCATCACGTCCGGCGCCGCCAGCGTATGCGGGTTCGATGTGGCCATCCAGCCCCTGGAGGCCCGTCGGCGGGTCGGGTACCTGCCCGAAGGCGCGCCGCTCTATGGCGACATGGCGACCCGCAACTTCCTCGGCTTTATTGCCGATGCCCGCGGGTTCACGGGCTCCGACAAGACGGACCGGGTCGAGGACGCGGTAAAGCGTCTGGCTCTCGAAAGTGTGGTCAATCAGCCCATCGACACGCTCTCCAAGGGCTATAAGCGCCGTGTCGGCCTGGCGCAGGCCATTTTGCACGACCCGGATGTGCTGATCCTCGATGAGCCGACCGATGGTCTCGATCCCAACCAGAAGCATCAGGTGCGCGAACTCATCAAGGAGATGGCGGCGGAGAAGGCGATCGTCATCTCCACTCATATCCTTGAAGAGGTGACGGCCGTCTGTTCCCGCGCGACCATCATCGCGCGCGGCAAGATCGTGTTCGACGGCACACCGGATGAACTTCAAAGCAAGGCGCCGCATCACAACGCGGTTGCGGTGCGTCTCGCGAATGCCGACGGTGCGGCCATCCGCGATGCGCTTGCCGGCTTGCCGGACGTCGAGCGGGTCGAACAGCCGAACGGCGCCTCCACCCTATTGGTCATTCCCAAGAACGGCGCGTCCATTGTCGAACAGGTCGGCGGGCTTGTCCGTGACCGCGGCGCGGAGGTGGATGAGCTCTATGTCGAGCGCGGCCACTTGGACGACGTCTTCCGCCAGTTGACGCTGTCCGAATAAGCCGGTCCGGGAGAAAAAAATGCACAGTGTTTGGGTAATCACGAAGCGCGAGCTTGCGGCTTATTTCTCGACGCCGCTGGCCTACGTTTTCATCGTCATCTTTTTGGGCCTGAGCGGCGCGCTGACTTTCTTCATGGGTGCGTTTTTCGAGCGCGGCCAGGCGGACCTGCAGTCCTTTTTCAGCTTTCATCCCTGGCTCTATCTGTTCCTGATCCCGGCCGTCGCCATGCGGCTGTGGGCCGAGGAACGGAAAAGCGGCACCAACGAACTGCTGTTGACGCTGCCGATTCCCACCTGGGCGGCGGTCATCGGCAAGTTCATGGCCGCCTGGGCGTTCATCGCCATCGCCCTGATTCTGACCTTTCCGCTCTGGATTACCGTCAACTGGCTGGGCGAGCCCGACAACGGAGTGATCCTCGCCGCCTATATCGGCAGCCTGATCATGGCCGGCGGCTATCTGGCCATCGGCTCCTGTGTTTCAGCGGCGACCAAGAATCAGGTCATCGCCTTCATCGTCGCGGCGGTGGTGTCGTTCCTCTTCCTGATGAGCGGCGTCGAACTGGTGCAGTCGTTCTTCCAGGGCTGGGCGCCGTTGTTCGTCACCGAAGCCATCAAGTCGATGAGCTTCCTGACCCACTTCAACGACATCATCCGGGGCGTCATCGATCTCCGGGATGTGGTGTTCTTCGGCTCGGTGATTGGCGTCTTCCTATACGTCAACGCGGCCATCGTTGATTTAACCCGAGGTTCGTGAGACCGGTCATGCAATCCCTGATGAATATGGATCGAAAGAAAATGACCGTCGCCAGCCTTGCGGTGGCGGTGGTGTTCCTGTTTTTCCTCAACATTCTGGTCAGCACCGAGGTGACCGATTCCCGGCTCGATTTGACTCAGAACAAGCTGTTTACCTTGTCGGACGGCACCCGCGAGGTGCTCGACCAGATCGACGAACCGATCAAGGTGCGGTTCTACTTCTCGCGCAAGCTGGCCGAGATCAGCCCGCAGCACGGCATTTACGCGACCCGGGTGAGGGAACTGCTGGAAAACTACGCCAAGGCCGCCGGGGGCGACATCGATCTCGAGATCATCAATCCCGAGCCGTTCTCGGTCGAGGAGGACGACGCGGTTCGGTTTGGCCTGCAGGGCATTCCATTGGATCAGACGGGTGAACGCGGGTACTTCGGCCTCGTGGCCACCAATTCCACCGATGACCGGGAGATGGTGCCGTTCTTCGATCCGACCCGTGAACGGTTCCTGGAATATGATCTGACCCGGATGGTTTTCGATCTGGCGGCGCCGAAAAAGAAGACCGTCGGCCTTCTGACCTCGCTGCTGATCGAAGCGGACCCGATGCTTCAATATAAGCCCTGGCCGCTGCTCAATCAGATCAATCAGTTCTTCCAGGTCAAATCGGTCGCCAGCGATGTCTCCAAGATCGATGACGACATCGACGTCCTGCTGCTGATCCATCCGAAGGTCACCGAGGAAAAAACGCTTTACGCCATCGACCAGTTCATCATGCGGGGCGGCAAGGCCGTGGTGTTCGTCGATCCCCATAACGAAACCGCCCGCATGTCGCCGCGATTGCCGCCGGGCGCCGGCACGTCGGACCTTGAAAAGCTGTTCAAGGCCTGGGGCATCGAGTACGACCCCGACAACTTCGTCGGCGACCGGGCGACCGCGGTGCGGGTGAGCGCCCAGGTGCAGGGCAGGGACGTCATCTCCGACTACGTGTCCTGGCAGTTGCTCGACCAGCGCCATATCGCCGCGGACGACATCGTGACCGGCCAGCTGACCGCCATGTCGATCGCGAGCCCCGGCGCGCTTGGTGTCGCCGAGGGCTCCGGCCTGCAGATGACGCCTTTGATCCGAAGCACGCCGATCAGCGCCAAGGTGAGCGTCGACAAGCTCCAGGGCGAGCCTGATCCGGCGGCGATCCTTCGCGATTTCAAGCCCGACAACAACGTTTACACCTATGCCGCCCGATATCGCGGCAAAGTCAAGAGCGCCTTCCCCGACGGGCCGCCCAAGCCCGAGAAGAAGGAGGGCGAAGAGGCCAAGACGGAAGAAGAGAAGGAGGAGGGCCCGGGTCCGCACGTGGCGGAATCCGAGGGGGACATCAATCTGCTGGTGCTGGCCGACACCGATCTGCTGACCACCCGTTTCTGGCTTCGCGAGCAGGAATTCTTTGGCCAGCGCCTGCCGGTGCCGATCTCCAACAACGCCGACTTCCTGGTCAACGCGGCGGAGAACTTGAGCGGCAGCGAAGCGCTGATCGGGTTGCGCAGCCGGGGTCTCTCCAACCGTCCGTTCTTCAAGATCGTCGAGCTGCAGAACCAGGCGGAGGACCGGTACCGCCAGACCGAACGGCAGCTCACCACCAAACTCAAGGACCTAGAGGAAAAACTCAGTGGTCTCAAGGTGGATGAAAGCCAGGACAACAAGATCATTCTCACCGCCGAACAGCAGCGCTCTTTCGACAATTTCCGCGCCGAGATGCTCGATGTACGGAAGCAGCTTCGCGACGTGCAGCATGCGCTGCGCAGCGACATCGAGGCGCTGGATACCCGGCTGAAGATCATCAACATCTGGGTGATGCCGATCATTATCGCCCTGGTGGCGGTCGTGTTGGCGGTGCTCCGCCGGCGCCGCTACAAGCAGGCGAGCGCGGCCTGAACCTCACCTTGTCTGAATTGGATGTGTAGGAAACGACCATGAGCCCCAAATCGTTCGTTGGATTTACGCTGATCACGGCGGTGATTGTCGTCGCGGCGTCGTTCTCCATCGTCTCCCGCTACGGCGACGCCGGTTCGTCCGGGATGGATGAGCGCCTGTTTCCCGGGCTGGCCGCCCAGGTCAACGAGATCACCGAGGTAAACTACAAGGGCAAGGATCTGACGCTCGCCGTCAAACGGGACGGAGACAACTGGGCGATCACCGATCGCGACAATTACCTCGCCGATCCCGAAGTGGTGCGTAATTTGCTGGTCGGCCTTTCCGAGCTGCGCCTGGGCGAGCCCAAGACCAAGGTGAAGGAGCGCTACAGCCGCCTCGCGGTGGAGGACATTACCGAAAAGGACGCGCGGTCGCGCCTGGTGACCCTGAAGACCGGCGGCGGCAATACGGTCGCCGAAGTCATTGTCGGCCGTGAAACTCAGGACGTGGCCGGCGGAACCGGGATCGGCGTCTATGTGCGCAAGCCGGGCGAAGAACGCGCTTGGCTGGCGAGCGGCCGCCTCACCGTGCCGGCGGCGGTCAAGGATTGGGTGAGCCCCGAGTTCATGCATGTCGACCCGAAGCGTATTGCCGGCGCCACCATCCGGCACGCCGATGGCGATGTGATGGAGATCGAGCGGATTACCCCGACCGGCAGCAAGTTCCGCATCGTCGAGCTGGACCCCAAGGCCAAGGTCAAGTTCCCGTCCGACGTCGACAATGTCGCCGATGCCCTGGAAAACCTGGAGCTCGAAGACATCAAGAAGGCGGGGGCCGTGGAATTCCCGGCGGACAAGCTGGTCAAGACCGAGTACCGGACTACCGACGGCCTGATCGTCAACGCCGAATCGTTCGAATCCGACGATACCTTCTTCTGGGCGCGGTATAAGGCGCGGGCCGCCGACGATGCGTCGCCCGAGATGAAGGCCAAGGCGGAGAAGGAAGCCGCCGGGATCAACGCCCGGGTCTCGCCCTGGGTCTATCGGATTCCGGCGTTCAAGTACCGCTATATGAGCCGCCGGGTGAAGGACGTGCTCGAGGAAGAGAGCAAGAGCTAGAGCTAAAGCTAGATTACCGCCTCGTCGCGGAGGCGGGCCCGCTCGGCCTCGTCCATATCCAGGAGTTCTTCGAGGACTTCGTCCGTGTGCTGTCCCAGCAGCGGCGGCGCATGCCGGTAATCGACCGGACTTTCCGACATGTTGATCGGACTGCCGATCAAGCGGACAGGCGCCGACCCGGTGCCGGAATGGGGCATTTCGATTTCCATGCCGCGGGCCTGAACCTGCGGATCCTCGAACACCTCGTCCAGGCGGTTGATCGGACCACAGCTGACGTTGATGGAATCCAGGCCCTCCAGCCAGTAGGCCGAGGTTTGTGCCTTGAATACGCCGGCGAGCTTCGGCACCAGTTCCTCCCGATTGCGGACCCGTGCCTCGTTCGTGGCATATCTTTCGTCCGTCGCGAGATCGGTAATTCCGGCAAACTCGCAGAAGCGCAGCCACTGCTGGTCGTTTCCGACGGCGACGACGATATTGCCGTCGGCGGTCTCGAAGACCTGATAGGGCACGATATTGGGGTGTGAGTTGCCGATCCTGTCAGGCACTTCGCGGCCGGCCAGATAGTTGAGGCCCTGATTCGTCAAAGTGGCGACGGTCGCATCCAGCAGGCTGACATCGATGTGCTGGCCCTCGCCGGTGACCTCGCGGTGGCGGAGCGCCGCGCAGACCGAGACCGCCGACCACATGCCGGTCATCACGTCGGAGATCGGGACACCGACCCTGAGCGGTTCTCCCTCGGCGGTGCCGGTGATGCTCATCAGACCGCCCCGTCCCTGGACAAGGAAGTCGTAGCCCGGCTTGTCGGCGTCCGGCCCGGTATGGCCGAAGCCGGTAACCGAACAGTAGACGAGGCCCGGGAAGTCGTTCTTGAGTTGGCTGTACCCAAGTCCGTATTTGTCGAGCGCACCCTTCTTGAAATTCTCCACCAGCACATCCGATTTGGCGATCAGCGAGCGGGCGATTTCCTGGCCGGCGCTGCTGGTCAGGTCCAGGGTGACGGACCGCTTGTTGCGGTTGGCGGCCTGGAAATAGGCCGCTTCCTTCGTCTCGTTGCCGTCGCCGTCCCGGATGAACGGCGGCCCCCACTTCCGGGTATCGTCCCCGGTGCCCGGGCGCTCGATCTTGATGATGTCGGCGCCGAGGTCGCCCAGGATTTGCGTACAGGTGGGGCCGGCGAGAACCCGCGTCAAATCGAAGACGCGCAATCCCGACAACGGGCCGGAGGGGGATCCAGGCATGAAATTTCCTCGCTCAGCGTGGCGGCTGCTTCAACGATCCGAAGAACGTAAGTGTTCGTTGGTGGGCCTTTAGGGCTTCTTCGGCGGCGTAGTGAGACGGCCGATGGGTGTTACAGAATGCGTGTCCCGCATCGTACATGTAGATGCTGACATGGGGGATGCCGATGAGTGCGGCATGAATCCGGTTCCGGTCTTCGACCGGAAACGCATCATCGTGTTCGCCCATGTGCATCATCAAGGGGCAGCCGATGTTCTTGCCCTCATCGAGAAACTCGTGAATTTGGGTACCGTAGTACGAAACCGCCTTGTCGATCTCCAGCCGGGTCGAGGAGAGATAGGCAAACGTGCCGCCGAGGCAGAAGCCGGTAACCGCCTTCCTGCCGTTGCAGGCCGGCAGCCCGCATAGATGACGGAGCAGCGCGTCGATATCCGAAACGCCCTTGCCGTGATCGATCTCACCCCGGTAGGCGAGGCCCTGCCGGCGCTGCTCGGGCGCGTCGTGATCGGCGACGAAGTTGGGCTCCAGCCGCCAGAACATGTCGGGCGCCGCGACCACATAGCCTTCGGCGGCGAACATGTCCGCGGTCTCCTTGATCCAGCCGGTAATCCCGAAAATCTCTTGAACCAACACCAGGGCCGGGCCGGGCTCCGCGGGCGGCGGCGCCAGATAGGCATCGAACGTGCCCCCGTCGTCGGCCTGGATCTGGATAGTTGTGCCGGAACTGCTCATTTGCGACTGCCGTAACGTCTCGGGCTGGATCGGCTCTAGGGGCGGCGGATTGCATCAAATCGGCCGCGACCCGTCAAGGCGGACAAAAAGTTGATGAATATCCGTCACTTAGTGGGCAATTTTGGCGCGGGTGCAATGGGCCGGCGCACCCGTTTCCGGCGCTGTGGATAACCCTGTCGATAATTGAAAGCCGGCCGCCGGTCCGGTCAGGCGGGAAAATCCGGAACTTGACCGCCCTTTTGACGGGAACGACATAAGTTGTTGAAATTAAACATGAAATTTAGACAGGTCAAAATTCCGCCCTTCCACGCCGCGCAAATTCCATTGATATTTCAGCAATTTAACCGGTGTGCAAAACTTCCAACTCTAGGCACAGTATTCGAACCGGATTTGACGAGAATATGAGTATTTTCAAGGGGCGGAACCGGTCGGCGAAATGTGTCAAAACTGTGACGGATCGCGGGTAAGTCCGCGGGGAGACTATTGGTTCGGATTTACGCTCCCTTGGGAGGTTCCCAAAAACGGCTCTATTAATACATTCCCATGAATTCTTTATTATTACTATTCACTGCTTGCTGCCGCGGTCTGGAAACTTGGTTCTTCAATCCACTTCGCACCGGGCTTTCGACCCCTCGGCGGTCACTTCGAGACCGAGGCTGGAATGGCCCGCGCTTAACGGGGAAGTTCGGAGTGGCCCATCAAGTATTCGTCAATCGCGCGGGCGCATTGCCGGCCTTCGCGGATCGCCCACACGACCAGGGATTGGCCGCGCCGCATATCACCGGCGGTAAACACGCCGTCGATGGAGGTGTGATAGTTCTCGGTGTCGGCGGAGACATTGCCGCGGCCGTCGAGATCGACTTTCAGGTCTTCGATCATCCCCTCGTGGACAGGGTGGACGAAGCCCATGGCCAACAACACGAGGTCCGCCTTGATGATCTCCTCCGAGCCGGAAACCTCCGACATCCGCAGCCGGCCATCGTCATCCGGCTGCCAGTCGACCCGCACGGTTTCGAGGCCGGTGACCTTGCCGTCCTCTCCCGTGAACGACTTGGTGGTCAAGGCCCAATCGCGGCTGGCCCCTTCCTCGTGCGAGGTCGAGGTGCGCAGTTTCATCGGCCAATTGGGCCATGTCAGCGCCTTGTTTTCCCGCTCCGGCGGTTTCGGCATGATTTCAATCTGGGTGACGCTGGCCGCCTTGTGGCGGAACGATGTGCCGACGCAGTCCGAGCCGGTATCACCGCCGCCGATGACCATGACGTGCTTGTCCGTTGCCCAGATTTCCTTGTTGGTGCTGAACGGCTCTTCGGCGACCCGGCGGTTCTGCTGGGTCAGGAAATCCATGGCGAAGTGGATGCCGTCGAGGTCGCGTCCCGGGACCGGCAGGTCACGGGGCTGTTCGGCGCCGCCCGCCAAGGCGACCGCGTCAAACCGGTCGAAAATCTCCTTGATGGGCGTGTCGACGCCGACATGGACCCCGGTCTCGAACATGACGCCTTCGGCCGCCATCTGGTCGGCCCGGCGGTCGATCAGATGTTTCTCCATCTTGAAGTCCGGGATTCCGTAACGCAGCAGACCGCCGATGGTCCGGTTCTTCTCGAACAGGGTCACGTCGTGGCCGGCCCGGGCCAGCTGCTGGGCACAGGCCATGCCCGCGGGGCCCGATCCGACGACCGCGACCGTCTTGCCGGTCTTGTGGGAGGGAATTTGCGGCTCGATCCACCCCTCCGACCAGGCGCGATCGACGATGGCACACTCGATGGTCTTGATGGTCACCGGCTCGTCGATGATATTCAGGGTACAGGCGGCTTCGCAGGGCGCCGGGCAGATGCGGCCGGTAAATTCGGGGAAGTTGTTCGTCGAGTGGAGGACGTCGCTCGCCCGTTTCCACTCCCGCCGATAGACCAGATCGTTCCAGTCCGGAATGATGTTGTTGACCGGGCATCCCTGGTGACAGTAGGGGATGCCGCAATCCATGCACCGGGCGCCTTGCCGCGACAATTCGGCGTCGGGAAGCGGGATCAGGAATTCCCTGTAGTGCTCGACACGATCCTCGACTTTCTCGTAGGAGCGTTCGCGGGGCGAGTAATCCATGAAGCCGGTGACTTTTCCCATGACTAGTCTCCGACCGCCATGCCCACATTGGCTCGCTCGCCGTTGCGGGCCCGATCCTGCATTTCCTGAAGCGCCCGGCGGTAGTCCACCGGCATGACTTTGACGAACTTCGGCAGGTAGGTGTCCCAATTGTCGAGTATTTCGCGGGCCCGGTTGCTGTCGGTCAGGTGCATATGCTGCTCGATCAGCTTGTGGAGCCTCAACGCGTCATAGCCGGTCATGTCATGCATGATGTCGACCAGTCCGTGGGTCTCGAGATCCCCTCGCTGGTGACCGACATCCTCATGCATCCGGTCTTCGTCCGAGATCGGCTCCAAATCGACCATGGCGAGATTGCAGCGGCGTTCGAAGTCTCCGGCCTCGTCCAGCACATAGGCGATGCCGCCGCTCATCCCGGCGGCGAAGTTTCGGCCGGTCTGGCCGATGACCACGACCACGCCGCCGGTCATGTATTCACATCCATGGTCGCCGACCCCTTCGACAACCGCGGTCGCGCCGGAATTTCGGACGCAGAAGCGCTCGCCGGCAACACCCCGGAAGAAGCATTCGCCGGCAATGGCGCCATAAAGCGCCACATTGCCGATGATCATGTTTTCTTCCGCGACGATGCGCGATTCCTTCGGCGGATAGATGATCAGCCGCCCGCCGGAAAGCCCTTTGCCCGTATAGTCGTTGGCGTCGCCCTCGAGCTCGATGGTCACGCCCTTCGAGAGGAATGCGCCGAAGCTCTGTCCGGCCGAGCCCTCGCCCTTGATGAAGATCGTATCTTCCGGGAGACCTTCATGGCCGTAGCGCTCGGCAACCTCGCCCGACAGCATGGCCCCGACGGTCCGGTTGATGTTCCGGACATCGGTCTCGATCTTGACCGCCGTCCGTTCATCGAGAGCCGGACGGGCCTGGGCGATGAGTTCGTTGTCCAGCGCCTTGTCGAGCCCGTGATCCTGGTCTTCACAATGGTAGACCGCGACGTCGGGACCCATTTCCGGCTTGTAGAGCAGCCGGCTCAGATCGATGCCCTGGGCCTTCCAGTGATCGACGGCCTCGCGGCTGTCCAGCAGGTCCACCCGGCCGATCATTTCGTTGATCGTCCGGAAGCCGAGCTTGGCCATGATCCCGCGAACTTCCTCGGCGACGAAGAACAGGTAGTTGATCACGTGCTCCGGCTGGCCCTTGAACCGTTTTCGCAGTACCGGGTCCTGCGTCGCGATGCCGACCGGGCAGGTATTGAGATGGCACTTGCGCATCATGAGGCAGCCGGACGCCACCAAAGCCGCGGTCGCGATGCCGTATTCGTCGGCGCCGAGCAGCGCCCCGATGGCCACGTCGCGTCCGGTCCGCATGCCGCCGTCCACCTGGACGCATATTCGGCCGCGGAGCTTGTTCAACACCAATGTCTGGTGGGTCTCGGCGAGGCCGATCTCCCACGGCGCGCCTGCATGGAGAATTGAAGTGATCGGGCTGGCGCCGGTGCCGCCGTCGGAGCCGGAAATCAAGACGTGATCCGCATGGGCCTTCGAGACGCCGGCGGCAATGGTGCCGACGCCGACGATGGAGACCAATTTGACGCTGACCCGCGCCTGCGGGTTGACGTTTTTCAGATCATGGATGAGCTGCGCCAGGTCTTCGATGGAATAGATATCGTGGTGCGGCGGCGGGGAAATCAGACCGACACCGGGGGTGGAGTGCCGTACCTTGGCGATGGTTTCGTCGACCTTGTGGCCAGGGAGCTGGCCGCCCTCGCCGGGCTTGGCGCCTTGCGCCATCTTGATCTGAATTTCGTCCGAATTCCGCAGATACTCGGTGGTGACGCCGAACCGGCCCGAGGCCACCTGCTTGATCGCCGAGCGCATGGAATCGCCGTTGGCCAACTGGACGAAGCGCTCCGGCTGTTCGCCGCCTTCACCCGTGTTGGACTTACCGCCGATGCGATTCATGGCGATGGCGAGGTTCGTGTGCGCTTCGAAAGAGATCGAGCCGAACGACATGGCGCCGGTGACGAAGCGTTTGACGATTTCCGAAGCCGGCTCGACCTCATCCAGGGGAATTGCCCGGCTCTCGTCGAACTTGAACTCCATCAGCCCGCGCAAATTCTTGAGCTTGCGGCTCTGGTCGTTCATCACCCGGGCATATTCGTCATACTTGTCCCGGGCGTTCGCCCGCGCCGAGTGCTGGAGAAGCGAGATGGTCTCCGGCGACCACATATGGTCCTCGCCCCGGATGCGGTAGGCGAACTCGCCGCCGACATCCAACGAATCGCGATAGATCGGCGCATCGCCGAAGGCGAGCTTGTGACGCCGAAGCGTCTCTTCGGCGATCTGCTCAAGTCCGACCCCCTCGATCGCGGTCGCCGTGCCGGCGAAATACTTGTCGACGAACTCGCTGGCCAATCCGACCGCGTCGAAAATCTGGGCCCCGCAGTAGGACTGGTAGGTGGAGATGCCCATCTTCGACATCACCTTCAGCATGCCCTTGTCGACCGCCTTGATGTAGCGCGTATGCGCCTCGGCGATGCTCAGATCGTCCGGCAGAACGTCCTTCGCATCGGCGATGGTATCAAAGGCCAGGTAGGGATTGACCGCTTCGGCGCCGTATCCCGCGAGCAGGCAGAAATCGTGGACCTGGCGGGCTTCGCCGGTTTCGATCACCAGGCCCGATTCGGTCCGAAGCCCTTCGCGGATCAGGTGATGGTGCACCGCGCCGGTGGCGAGCAGCGCCGGAATGGCGACGTTCCCGGCATCGACCGAGCGGTCGGAAAGAATAAGGATGTTGTGCCCTTCGAGCACCACTTCGGCGGCGCGTTTGCAGAGCGCGTCGATGGCCTTGGCCATCCCGTCGACGCCCTCCGACGCCGGAAAACACATATCGAGGGTAATGGAGCGGAAAGGGGATTCGCTCTGACTTTCGATATGGCGGATTTTTTCCAGATCGACGTTCGTCAGAATCGGCTGGCGCACTTCGAGGCGCATGTGCTTCCCGCCGGTGTCCAGGTCCAGCAGGTTGGGCCGGGGTCCAATAAGCGAAACCAGCGACATCACCAATTCCTCGCGGATCGGGTCGATCGGCGGGTTGGTCACCTGGGCGAAGCTCTGCTTGAAGTAGTCGTAGAGCATCTTCGGGCGGTCGGAGAGCACCGCATGGGGAATGTCCCGGCCCATGGAGCCCACGGGGTCCTGGCCGCTGATGGACATGGGAGCGAGAAAGAACTTGAGGTCTTCCTGGGTGTAGCCGAAGGCCTGCTGACGGTCCAGAAGGGTCTGCTGATCGGGTGCCTTCGCCTCCACGTCGGAAGGCAGGTCTTCGAGCACGATCTGTGTCTGGTTCAGCCACGTCTGGTAGGGCTGCGCCTTGGCGAGATCGGCCTTCAGCTCCTCGTCATCGATGATCCGGCCTTCTTCCAGGTCGATGAGGAACATCTTGCCCGGCTGGAGCCGCCATTTCTTGACGATCTTGTCCTCCGGGATGGGTAAGACGCCAACTTCGGAGCCCATGACGACGATGTCGTCCTCGGTGACCACATAGCGGGCCGGCCGAAGGCCGTTTCTGTCCAGTGTCGCGCCGATCTGCTTGCCGTCCGTAAAGGCGACCGCCGCGGGCCCGTCCCAGGGCTCCATCAGCGCGGCATGATACTCGTAGAAGGCGCGGCGTTCCTCGTCCATCAGCGGATTGTCGGCCCAGGCTTCCGGGATCATCAGCATCATGGCGTGGGCCAGGCTGTAACCGCCGGCCACGAGGAGCTCGAGGGCATTGTCGAAGGTCGCGGAATCGGATGCGCCATCGCCGATCAACGGCCACAATTTGTCGAGATCGTCGCCCAGGACGTCGGACGACATATTGTGCCGCCGGGCAGCCATCCAGTTGATGTTGCCGCGCAGCGTGTTGATCTCGCCGTTATGACAGAGATAGCGGAACGGGTGAGCGAGTTGCCAGGACGGGAAGGTGTTGGTCGAAAAGCGCTGGTGGACCAGCGCGAGCGCCGATTCCAGGCGCTCGTCGCTCAAATCGGTGAAATATTTCTTGATCCGCCCGGCCAGCATCATGCCCTTGAAGCAGATGGTCCGCGCCGACATGGACGGGACGTAGTAAATCTCGTCGCCGGCCAGTTGTTGATTTCGAATGACCATGTGGCATTGCTTGCGGATCACGAACAACTTGCGTTCGAAGGCATCCGTGTCGGCGCAGTTGCCGCCGCGGGCGATGAATACCTGGCGGATAAACGGTTCGATCTCGCGGACACTGTCGCTCAACCAGCTATTGTCGGTCGGCAGATCGCGCCAACCGAGAACCGACTGCCCCTCCTCCTCGATAACCTTCGTGATGGCCGCCTCGCAGGCCACCCTGGCCTTTTCGTCCTGCGGCAGGTAGACCATGCCGACCCCGTAGTCGCCTTCGGCGGGCAGGGTGATGCCGAGTTCGGCGCATTCGGCCGCCAGGAACCGGTGCGGAAGTTGAATCAGGATGCCGGCGCCGTCGCCCATCAGCGGATCCGCGCCCGCTGCGCCGCGATGGCTCAGGTTATCGAGGATATCCAAGCCCCAGGAGACGATATCGTGGCTCTTACGATTCTTGATGTCGGCCACGAAACCGATACCACATGCATCGTGTTCATTCGCCGGATCGTAAAGTCCCTGCCTCTCTGGTGGCCCGAACCGCTTCAAAATTCACACCCTCTTTTTGCCCAAAATCCAGTCATTTCCGGTCTGGTGACCGTGTTGATAACAATAGTGGCAGTGATATGCCAACCTGCTTTTGGCGCCGCCGGTCGCCGAAAGTCGGCGTCCCCACCAACTCGTTGGCGGTGTGGGGCGTCGTTCAAGCCAGCACTAGCCATTTGGGCTAACGCTCCCCGCCGGGCGTGACCATTTTCGGTCGGCTCGCTATCAGGCGCGGGAACTGGCGGAACGTGCGGCAAGGTCGATCGGGTGCCGCGCCGGGTGGCCATAAGCGCCCGGATATTACGATATTGTATCGAAATCGTCACGCACTCCGTTTAATGGCGGCACGACGGCTTAAATCATCGGCAGAATGTGGTTTTTCGCACCACCGAAAGACGCTAGACCGGTGACGGTGCGGTTTTTGTGGGAACTGCCGGTTGGTGATCCTGTTCACAGACTTCGGTCCGTCGGGCCTCTATACCGGTCAGATGCTGGCGTATCTGGCGGAGCGGGTGCCGTCGGTGCCGGTGATCGACTGGCTGGACGATGCACCCCGGCAAAATCCCAAGGCCGCGGCCTATCTGCTGGCGGCCTATTCGGCAGTGTTCCCGGTCGGTTCGGTCTTTCTGGCGGTGGTGGACCCCGGGGTGGGCGGCGACCGGCCTCCCGCGGCGGTGTCGGCCGGCGGCAAGTGGTTCGTGGGGCCGGCCAACGGCTTGTTCGAGATCATCCAGCGCCGGACACCCGATGCGGCGGCGCACGAGATAACCTGGCGCCCGGATCGGCTATCCAAGACATTTCATGGCCGCGACCTGTTTGCGCCGGTCGCGGGTTCCCTGGCCGCGGGCGAAAGTGTGGAAATGGAACAACGGCCGCCGGATTGGGCGCGTCAGCCGGATTGGCCGGACGATTTGGCGGAAATCATCTATATCGACAGTTTTGGAAACGCTATAACCGGAATAAGGGCAAGCACAATTGATGGCGAAATTGAATTGACGGTCAAGAAGCGATACCTGGGTCACGCCGAAACGTATTCCCGAGTTCCGCCTGGCGAGCCGTTTTGGTACGAGAATTCAAACGGCCTGGTGGAAATCGCCGTAAACCAGGGCAGTGCGGCGGAGCGGTTCGGCCTCGGCATCGGTTCGCCTGTCGGGTTTGGAGGCTGAGAAATGGCGGTTATTTTCGGGCAACAGGAAGCATCGGCGGTCGTTCGTGGATCATCTCCGTTGTCTTTGCCGGCGGCGGCGGGGGGCCTGTCCGTATGAGCCTGCGTGTCAAGGTCTGGGGTTGCCGGGGCAGTATCGCGTGCCCTCATCCGACCCATATGCGGTACGGCGGCAATACCACCAGCCTCGAAGTCGATGCGGGCGGCACCAAAATTCTTTTGGATTGCGGGACCGGTATTCGCTCCCTCGGACAGGAGCTGCTCCGCTCGGAGCTCAAGGACTGCCACATACTGCTCACCCACACCCATTGGGACCACATCAACGGGTTCCCGTTTTTTGCACCGGCGTTCGATCCGTCGCGGACATTCGACATCAAGGCCGGGCACCTCTTCGACCGCGGGGGAATCAAGAGCGTCTTCCAGGCGCAGATGGACAACCCCGTGTTCCCGGTTCCCCTGGAGGCCATGCGGGCGAAATTGAGCTTCGATGATTTCGCGGCCGGCGACAGCTTCACGGTGGGCAGCGGATCGGATGTCACGATCAGGACGGCGCCGCTCAATCACCCCAACGAGGCGACCGGGTATCGGATCGAATATGAAGGAAAGTCCTTCTGCCTGATTACGGACACCGAGCACATACCCGGCGAGCACGACGAAAATATCCTCGGCCTCATCGATGGCGCCGATCTGGTGATG